>NZ_KV836295.1:187560-310529 GCF_001838325.1 Corynebacterium sp. HMSC074C05 | reverse complement strand
ATTGGTTCTCATTTCCCCTGATAGACTTCATCCACGACGCCGGTAACCGTGATTGAGGCTGGGGATTGGTTCTCATTTCCCCTGATAGACTTCACATCCGCCACCACGCGCGCGTAATCTGGCTGGGGATTGGTTCTCATTTCCCCTGATAGACTTCTTAGCGCGCTGGCCTCGTCCTCAGTTAAGCTGGGGATTGGTTCTCATTTCCCCTGATAGACTTCGGAACCATCGAACCCAAGCACAATCGTCGCTGGGGATTGGTTCTCATTTCCCCTGATAGACTTCCGAGAGGCAGAAAAATACCTTTTGAACAGGTCTATCAGGGGATTTTTTCTAAAAAATTTCAAGCTGTTGTGGTGTTTCCTCCATCTTTTGGGGCGTTCCCTTACAAAAACGGAACGCATTTGACCATTGTTTGTCTGTCAACGGAACGATTCGAACTTCGCCTGCGTTGGGTAACCTTTGCTTGATGTCCCTGGCAATTTTGGCTAGTTGTGCGCCTAATGGAAGGTATTGCACGTACACGCTGTATTGAACTCGACTAAAACCGTTGTCTAGGAGGAAATTCCGAAACTTTGTAGCTTCTTTTCGTTCAATTTCCGTCTTAACTGGAAGATCAAACATGACGATGCACCACATGCGTTTGTCCTCGCGCGTCATGATGATTCCCGGAAGGGGCCAGACCATGACTCCGCACGGAACTGCTTGATTTCTCCCTCTGCGTACCGTCCGAACTGTTGGGCTGTTGCGCTTAACATTGTGGTTACGCTTCGTCCATCTTTATGGAACTGAGCAGCAGAGGCTGAAACCAGTGCTGTTCGGACGGCGGGATTTTCAATCTCGGAGTCAGGAGGTAGTTGTGCGACGGAGTAGTCGATTACTGGCCTAAATGGTTCAATCAAATCATCAGCTAGATTAAAACCATTTGATCTTGAATGATGAAAAACACCTAAGGCAGGCCAGAGTCCGGCTTCTGTGACAGCTCGAATGCAGTGACCTCTTAGGATGGTGTACCCATAATTGAGTGCGATGTTAACGAAATCAATCCCATCTTGATTTCTATGAAAAGATTCATCGTAGAAGTGACTCCAATAGTAACGAGCTGCCTGTGCCTCGACATTCGCCGGATCGCCTGACCTTACTTCTAAAGCAAGCTTGTGCAAGTCATTCGAGGCTGCGGGAAAGCCGAGCGCCTGAAGCGTTTGTGCTTGACTGTGAACCTTCGCGCGCACGAGACTGGCCCATGCCTGTTTACGTCTAGGGAGGCTTAGACTGGCCTGTGCAATTTGACGTGCCCCGACACGGGTATGTGTCGACCACCCGGTGGATGTTGCGATAGGAATCTTTCGCCAATCAGTGATGATGACTGGAATGCTCTTCTCGCCCAGTACACCAAGCAGTCCAGACGAAATATCTACATTGTTGGCAATTGTAATCACCGCAGTCTCGGCGAGGCTAACAGTCTTACAATGTCCATCATGGTACTCAGCTTTGATGTGCCCGCGGGTGTAACTAAGTCGGCCATTGAATGATGTGAAGTCGAGTACACGCCATGTCATAGTGACTCCACTTGAACGCAAGTGGGGAGATGACCCGTACTTTCGAATCGCGGTCGACCATGCGCGTCCCGACGGACAATGGTTACGGAGCCGAGACCAAACAATTTGTTGACTGCTGGCCGCCAGCCAGGACGGTCAATGACTTTTTTGCAATCTGCTGAAATATTTGGAGGAAGTCCTTCGGCAGAAAACAATGTTGGCTTTAGCTTTAGCTTTGCATTTGAGTCAAATCCCCTAATTCGCCATGACCGTATGTCCCCATATTCCGCGAGGAAAGTGGCGGCTTGACCCGTAGCAACTTTACTAGAGTTCACGTGAAGCTCATCGCCGACGACAAACCAGGTGATGTATTCGGCTGTCCCCTCTCTCAATGCCTTACGAAGTTTTGGTTCGCACTGGCGTACAGAAATGGATTGAGGCGGTAGTTCGACTGAAAATAGATCTTCACCCTGGTGACGGGCAAGATCCACAGTGTATACGCGCTGCATGCAGTACGCTTGCTGCTTTCCGTTCGTAATACGATACAAACGCGCATGGTGGAAAGAGGCGCCGAGTTCTGCATAGCCACCACGAATAGCAATTGCACCAGCTTTAACACCGAAGAAAGTGATTTCATCCTCGGCTGTTAAGTGTTTTCCATTGACTCTGATCTCCCTCGTCGGGTTTTCCGGTAATCCGTCTTTCCAGTCAAAGTCCTCTGAACGTGTAAGGGCACACCAGAGTGCAGGTGTCGATGCTCTATCAATTAATTCAGTGGATAGAGAGTCTCCAACCCGCGCAGAAATAAGTTTTCCAATGCCAGCCTCGTGCGCCTGACTATTCCCAAGGCGTAGGCGGAGATTTTCGGTAACTGAAATGCGGTTATCATCCAGAGCATCCTGGAGTAGAGGTACGGTCAAACGCATTCGATGAGTCCATTGTTCAAACAGGTACCTGTTCTGTTGGTTCCGCCCCTTGTACTCTTTCCAAGTTCCATAGTCGGAATCAGGGGTACGAGTAATAGACTCTTCCCAACGCAAGTTGTCACGTTCCAGCAATGTCTGTGCCACGGTGTACGACATCAGCGAAATTACTGTCGCGTCCAACGCATGGTGACGCCGGTCTAAACGATTCTTACCGTGACTTCCGCCCAGCATTTTTATGCGCTTTTCGATGCCAGATGCTTTGCGAGCAGATGCAGTCACGGCACCGCTAAAGACACGGATTTTAGGTGCAAAGTCCATTTGCTCGAAGTAGCCAATTAGACGATGCCTGAGTTCGACGGCCATCCATGCAACCGATTCGATACTGCGGGCATCAATTTTCTCGTCTTCCGAAGTCCGCTTCAAATTCTTGATTACGGATCCTTGGAAATCCTTCATTTCCCTAGTAGTAAGACCGCTATCGGTTGGCCACTGATTCACTCGGTCAATAGCACCTTGGAGGCTCACATTTGGGCCAGATAGTTCTTTGCTTGCCCAAACTGCAAAAGGTAACTTTCCTTTACTGAGATTGCACTTATGGCATGCAGCTAGCAGGTTATTCCGTGAGTTAGTTGAACCTGCGCCGGCACGGGGAACGACATGATCCATCTCCGCATTCTTGAAAGTGATTGGCGCACCACAGTAAGCACACTGTCCATTTTGACGCTGGATTGCCTGGTATCGAAGTTGGTCGCCACGGCGTACCTTGCCCTCAATGCCCAGTACCTTGGCGATGTTTTCTTGGACTGCACGGTTACGTTTTGCACGGCGTTCGATACCACGGTCGATTTCTCGTGCGACATTTTCGGACTTAAATCCATGTCGAGCAGTCTCAATGTTAATTGATACAGGTATGCCCCAACGCTTCTCTGCAAGCAGTAGCCAGCGGTTAATTGCACTGAGTGTTCTGTCTACAGATGGGTTTCCTGTTGGTTCAGCAACTGGAGGAGCGGCAGGGTGCCAGCTATCAGAGATGTCAAAAAGCGCCTGACGCGCTGCATGTAAGTCAGCTTCGTTATTCAGTAAGTAGTGAGAGAGTTTTTCCAAAGTCCGCACTGAGTACGCAGAGCGCCCATGAGGAAGTTTGATTGATTCAAGTTTTTCCATCTCCTCTGGAGAAAGTGAGCGTATCGCTGTCGCTGCAGCAATCGCCTCAGGAGATTCTTCGGACGTTGTCTCTACATTGGACAGCTCGTGGATTAGTGCGCTGCGCATCGCATCGCTGCCTTTGCGCCAAAACTCTCGCAGAGACTTCACTTGGCAGTTCCACATGATTTGATGAGTGTGGTTAATAGGGGGAGCTGCTGATACTCGCTCACCATCGTCATTCGAGGTAGCAGTGCCTTTTAGGCAGCCGCGATCAATGCCAAGTACTTCAGCGACATCAGTCCAGGTTGGGGAAGTCCGTTTATTCCAAGTATTGAGGAAGCCAAAGACCTTCTTGCGTTCCTCTACGGTTAGAGCGCGTTGAGCTTTTGTGGGAGAGGCGGAGTCAGCAATTCGGACGTTCGCTAAAAGACTGATGGTTCGGTATTCATTAAAAGCAAGTGTGGCGCGCCATGCGCGTGGCTGCGATGGGTCGAGCTCATCTTTGCCGACAAATTTTTCAGCTGATCCCTTCGGGCTTTTCGCGTAAAAAACTTGGGAAACCACTTTCGCCATGAATTCGGAAGTGAACTCTTGGGTGGAGCCAATTTTCAAAATCTCATTAGCAAAATCCTGTTGGTTCAGGCGCTCTGATAGGAAGCCGCCTTCGCCACGCAGTTGCGTCGCACCATTTGGCAGTGCAGTAACCAGTTGGGCCAGAGTCGGATTAGAAGGAATCGGTCCCTTAGCTATTTCTCGTGCTTTACTCTCCAATGCCCGGAACCCATCAGATGGGCTGCGCAGAGCATTAAGCCGTTCAGCCGGAACATACGGATTTCTCCAGCCACGGTGACGAGCGATATGACGGATGGCGATTGAGAAAAGCTTGTACTTTTCGCCTTCATCATCAATCTTTTGATTGGCGAGTTTTGTTCGGGCTTCCCAAGCGATTTTGTCAGCCTCATTTTCAAGGTTCACAATTGGGAAGCCATTATTCGTGAGAAAAGAGTCCAACGTCGCCAGACGTTTTTTGCGAGTGGCATACAGGCGGCGTGTACGTCGCGCCACACCAGACACTGCTTTACGCGTTTGGGCAGTCTTCTGATTGTTCGGATCCAGCCCCGAGTCGTGAATATGGGACATGGAATTTAGAATCCTGATTGGATTTCCCGCGTCATCAATCTCTAGTGCCGCAAACCCGACAGAGAACAAACCAACATCGATACCAACCACGTAGCGCATGTAAAACTCCAAAAAATTAGGGCCCCGAAGGGCCCTAAGGAGCAATCGGAACCGCTAACGGGTCGGTCCTTACTGAGGATTGGTTCTCAGTCGAGAGTCTATCACAGAGCCCGGAGGAACATGGGTTTGAAAGATTATGATGTCGATGGGGGAGACCGAGTCTCGTTGCAACGAACAGCATTAACCTGAGTTGCTTAAGGGTAACAAAGTACTTGGGTTAGGTTTTTTGGGGGTTACCCCTGTTAAGTCGCACATCTTTGGTGATGCCCATTTTCAACCACGCCGAATCTGTTACACTTAGCAAAACGAAACTCAGGAGCTTGGTGTGCAGTACTTTTTCACGGTCCATGGCCGCAGAGATATCAACGCGTATGACTCTGACGAGGAAATGCACGCTGCCTTTGAACGGATTGGACGCTTCAATCAGAAGCTGCAGGACGAAGGTCACTGGGTTATGTCCGGCGGGCTGGTTCCACCAGAGGATGCCATGACGGTGCTGCCGGATGGTTCGCACAGCGATTTGCCGTACTACAACGCGATGACGTTCCCGTCGGCTTTTTGGATCGTCGAAGTTGCAGATGAACACGAGGCCATCAACCTGGCCCACGAAGCCTCAGAGGCGTGTGCGCAGGCCGTCGAAGTGCGCGCTATCGCCGAATAGCACACTTACTCACCGCAGTCCGTGCACTCGGCGCATGATGGTCAACATCGCTTGCGTCGGGATCCGCCGCATGAAGGGCCCCGCCACGCTTGCCGACGACCCCCGCGCCACCAGGGCCAAGGGGCGTTCGGCGGCCACCTCGCGCATAACCACCTCAGCAATCTCAGAAGCGGGAATGCCACGTTCCTCATTGGCGTTCAACTTTGTCAGCATGCGGTGGACATCGGCAGCGTAAACAGAACCCTCATCGCCATACGTCGTCCGACGTGAGGAAATCCCCGTGTTGATGGCGCCCGGCTCGACAACCGTAACCCCAATACCGAACTGCGCGACTTCACCCCGCAACGAAAGCCCAAAGCCGCGGATAGCGGCCTTCGTCGCCACGTAGGAAGAACGGTAGGACAGCGGCAACCCGCCGAGCATCGAGCCCACCAGCACAATTCGGCCACGACCAGCCTCGCGCATGCCGGGCAGCAGCTGCTGTAACAGCTCCACCTGTCCTAGAACATTGACTTGGAAGAGACGCTCAAGTGCCTCGCGGGGTAGCTCCTCGAAAGCGCCCGACTGACTCTCGCCGGCATTGGCAACGACGACGTCGTAAGGCCCGTGAGCGACCACAGCGGCGATATCGTCAGCGCTGGACATGTCGAGCGCCACCATCTGCACGCCCTCGGGGTGCGGCGCATCGGCGCCTCTGCGGGACGTGCCACCGACCTCGAAACCGGCCTTGACCAGTGCCTCCGCGCATGCCCAGCCGATGCCGGAGGAAGCGCCGGTCACTAACGCGCGGCCAGCACCTACAGTCGGCAGCTTCAGTCCGCGGGTGAGATTCGCAAAAGCACCGGTCAGGCCACCAATCATCGAGCCTGCACCGCCTCAATGGTCATGCCGCCAGCGCGGAGACGGCGGGACAGGGCGTCGCCAAGCGCGACAGTAGGAGTGAGCACGCCGGTGGTGTCCGGCAGATCGTCGTGGACGAGCGCGAGGGCGGCGCTGGAAATCATAATCGCGGTGCCTGCGTACCCTGGGTCTTCCTCAAGGGACACCTTGGAACGCCAGTGAATGCCGGAGGTATCGACGGTGTAGGCCTCGATGGTGAAGCGGCCTTCGGCCTGTGCTTCAGCGCTCGGGCCCTCGCCCGGCTTTGGTAGTTTTTTATCAATGAGCTTGGCCGTCGGCCCAAATGCCATCGCCGCCAGCGCCAACCTGCAGACAGCCGCGAAAATATTTGCGCGCACGAAAGCCTTCGGACCGCGGCCGACATTGAGTAGCTCGCGGTAACGGAAGGAATCACCGTAATCCGCCAGCATCGCCGAGCGCTGAACAATGCGGGTGTTGAAAGGCGACATGAAGAAGGGGGCTCGCCAGTGGCGGCGGAAGCGCGCCGGACGCAGGTCGACGCCGAACTTACCCTGGTCGGGTCCCGGCTCAGCCAGCGCGTACTGATCGGCGATGATGCGACGCAGCATGGGATTCTTCTTGGCCTGTTCAATCTGAACGCGGACCGAATCGATAGTGCCGCCGGAGACACCACCCTTGACATGCTTGAACAGCAGGGTTGTCTCACCGAGCTTGGTGTGGGCCGCCTCGTGGAGCTCACGGACAGCGACATCGGAGGGAATCGAGTCGAAGCCACAGGAGTGGACAATCTTCGCCCCGGTCTGCTGCGCTACCTCGTGATTGTTCGCGATGGAGTCGTGGACGAACAGCACCTCGCCACACAGGTCGACGTAGTGAGTACCGGCCTTGGCACACTCGGCCACCAGGGTGCGACCGTACTTCGCGTACGGCCCCACAACGGTCAACACCACCTTCGTGCTGGCTGCAAGCTGAGCCACCGCCTGTTGGTCGGCGGCATCCGCAACAATGACCGGCCAGTCCGATACGCCTGCATTCTCCGCGACGTCGGCAAGCTTCTGGGCGTTCCTGCCCGCGAGCGCCACCTTCGTCTGACCGGCGTGTTTAGCCAGATAGTCCACAATCAAGCGGCCCACGAAACCCGTGGCACCGTAGACGACGATGTCGTACTCGCGGTCGTGGTTGCGACTTTGCGGCTGTGCAGGAGAAGTAGTCATGCCTACGAAACTAATAAAACGAACGCGATACCGCGCGCGAATTAAAAAGGTTTTTCAGATCCGGGTATTCAGCGAGGGGTTTGGAGGGAGGGCTAACGTAGGACAAGTGACTAGCGCTAACGAAAACCCCGAACAGATCGAAGGACTACGGCCAGAAGATCCTGGATTCCGCCGCGCGCTCGTCGCCGTGCTTTTCGCCGGCCTGGCATCGTTCCAAGCGCTCTACGCAACGCAGGCGCTGCTGCCCACGCTTTCCGACGAGCTATCGGTTGACCCCGCCACCGCCGCGCTGACGGTATCTGCTACCACCGGTGGCTTGGCCTGCGCGATTATCCCGGTGTCCATTTTGTCGGAACGCTTTGGACGCAGACGCGTGATCGTCATCAGCGCATTTGTGGCAACGTTGCTGGGGCTCGTGGTGTCTATCGCGCCGGGCATCGGTTCGATGATTGCTCTGCGCCTGCTGCAGGGCATTGTCATTGCCGGTGTTCCCGCCGTGGCTATGGCCTATGTCAGTGAGGAAGTCCACGCCGACCATGTCAGTCGCGTGATGGGGCTGTATATCTCGGGCACGACGGTCGGTGGTCTGCTCGGCCGTATTATTCCGTCCATTGTGTTGGAGTTCGCCTCCTGGCGGGTGGCGATTGCGGTCTCGGCGACGGTGGCGTTTGTTTTCGCCATTCTGACCTGGTACTTCCTGCCGCAACAGCGTAGGTTCCAGCCGAAGCAGCTGTCGTTTGCCGGGGAGGGGCAGGCCATAGCGCGGCACTTGCGCGACCCGCGCATTCTCGCGCTGTGCGCCCTGGCGTTCCTGTTTATGGGGTCGTTTGTCTCTCTGTACAACTACCTGGGCTTCCGACTGGGCGATAAGTTCGGACTCTCCCCGGCACTGGCAGGGTTCGTATTTATTCTCTACCTGTCGGGCACGTGGTCGTCGGCACGCGCGGGCGTGTGGGCGAAGACGGTGAGCCGCCGTCGCCTCATTGCCATTGCGACTCTGGCCGCGTGCGTGGGCCTGGGGCTGGCGCTGCTGCCGTGGCTGCCCGCACTGATTGTGGGCGTACTTGTATTCACGGCATCGTTCTTCGTGGCGCACTCACTGTCCTCGTCCGGCGTGGGGCTGGTGGCTCAGCGCGACCGCGCCGAGGCGTCATCGATGTACCTGTTCAGCTACTACGCGGGTTCGTCCATTGTCGGTTGGGTCTCCGGCATGGTGTTCAGCCGCTTTGAGTGGGCAGGGCTGATTCCGTGGCTGGTGGCGCTGTCCTTCGTCGCGGGCGCGTGTGCTGTGGCGGGGCTGAAGCCGCGGCGATAGGTGGCGAAACCGGCAGCAAGGCGCATTTAGGCACCGCGTAAAGAACCCTTAATGTAAAAAACAGTGATTTTTTACATTAAGGGTTAGTTTTTAGGGCACTATATGTAAAAAGCATCATGTAAAGAACACCGGGGAAAGAAGAGAGCTCGCCGTGAAGCACTATCCGCTTAAGAGGATCTTCCACATGCCCGCACATGATGCGGAACAGACAGTGGAAGGCGAATACCAGTCACGCAAAGACTCCCCGTCGACGATTCAGTGGCACTTTCCGCTGGGGCAGTGGCCGCTCTTTTGCTGCATTACAAGCGATCTCGCGGCCAAGATTGAAAAGATTCTGTCTCTAGAGCTACAGATCTCACAGTTGTGGAATCGCCTGCCGGGTGCAGCGCGGACTCACTATCTTTTCAATCTGCTCCTGGCCGAGGTGGTAGCCACCAATGAAATTGAGGGGATCCACTCCACACGGCGAGAAGTCGCGGAGGCGTTGGACAACACTTCCGGAGCCCAGCACAAGCGCTTCCATGAATTCAGTCAGCTCTATTTCCGGTTGGCCAACGATGAGCGGATTGAGTTTCCGACAACGCTCACAGAAATCCGTCAGCAGTACGATAAACTTCTCGGCGATGAAATTGCCGCCGAAGATGAGTTAGACGGTGAACTCTTCAGGGCAGCAACGGTCACGATTACCGATGGGCAACAACAGGTTCATCGAGGTGTTGAAAGCGAAGCTGCCATTCACCAACTCCTCAATGAGTTCCTGGCAACGGTGAATTCCGCAGAGGACAATCGGCTGATTCGAATCTTGGCAAGCCATTTCATGTTCGAATTCGTTCACCCGTTTTATGACGGCAACGGCCGGATGGGACGTTTTCTACTGTCCGTGGCTTTGCGGGAGGCACTCTCGACCGCCACAGCGCTGACTATTTCCCGCCAACTCGCTGAGGATAAAGCAGAGTATTACAAGGCTTTTACCACTACGGAAGACCCAATGAACCGGGGAGAAGTCACTTTCTTCGTCGAGGCGATGGCTGATGTCATTCTGAATGCACAGCAGTATTTGCTGGAAGAGCTGCAGATGAAGTCTTACCAGTGCGAAAGGCTTGAACAGCGGATAGCTGAGCTATCTAACTCGCCCGAGCGGGTGCTGCCTGTGTCGCTTACAGGAAACGAGATTGGCACGCTATACGTCCTGGCACAGGGTCGGTTGTTCGGGCCCGAATATGGAATCAAGCTCGAACACGTCGCTGACACCGTCGGCAAGGAAAAGCGGACAGCGCGAAAGTATCTCGCCGAGTTAGAGGCGGCAGGATTGGCAATGCCCACGAGCCGCCGCCCGCTGCGATTCCAGCTGGCACCGGCGGGAGTAGATCTCTTAGGCCTTGAACCCGCCGACCATGAATCTGCTTCCAGAACCTACTTCTGACCCACAATCAGCTCAGTGCCATCGGCTGACAGCGGAGCCTGGCCAGCGGGCTTACGCGAGGGGCCAGAAACAACCTGACCAGTAGCAATATCAAAGTGGGAGTTGTGGTTCGGGCAAATCATCACACCATTGCTGACCTCAGTGATGCGACCATTCTGGTGCGGGCACGAACTGGAGAAAGCGGCGAACTTGCCCTCCTCCGGCTGCGTGACGACGTAATTGCCGATAACCACACCGCCGCCAACCGGAATGTCGGCAGCGTCAACCTTCTCCACCGCAGACTTTGGTGCACAGGCGGCTACGAGTGCGCCAGCTGCAGTGGCGGCAGTTCCCAGGAGGAAACGACGACGGGAGCACGGGGAGACATCAGAACTCATGGCACTGAGATTACCTTCATTTGATTACCTTTATTTCTTATACGAGCGTTCACCGAAGATAGCGCGTCCCACACGCACGGTGGTCGCTCCCTCGGCAATGGCTTCGCGGTAGTCGCCGGACATACCCATTGACAGTTCGTCGAGGCTGACACCTTCTGGCAAATCCCCGAGCAGACTGTCGCGCAGCTGGCGCAGCTCCGCGAAGGTCTCACGCACATTCGGATCATTCTGGGCGGCGATGGTCATAAACCCGCGCAGACGCAGGTTCGGGTAATCGCCATCGGGGCCGAACATGCGGACAAACTCCGCTGCGTGGCTCGGCGCCAGACCTGACTTCTGCGGCTCGCGGGAGGCATTGACCTGAATTAGCACATCAAGCGTGCGCTCGGCATCAGCCAAGCGGCGCTGCAGCGCCCCGGCCACCTTCGGGCGATCCAGCGCCTGAAACTCATCGGCACAGCTGACCAAGTGGCCGGCCTTATTCGTCTGCAGCGGACCAATGATGGCCATGTGTGGTGCCTTGTCGCCGAAGGCATCCCGGAATGCCTCCGCCTTGGCCACCGCTTCCTGGACGCGGTTTTCCGCCAGGCCAGCGCACCCGGCTGCTGCGAGCTCCGGCCAGGATTCCACCAGAGCGTCGACAGGCACAGTCTTGCTGACGGGCAGCAGACGAACCTCGGAGGGCTGGCGCCCGGCTCGTCGGCAAGCGTCGTCGATCTCGGAGCGAACCTTGCGATAGTTTTCCACGAACATACCTCCCACTCTAAGGCCTGAGTAGGAAGAACAGTGCGGTAGTGTCGAATCATGCTCATGGACAGACTCTCGACGCTTTCCGTCATGCAGAGACGGATCTTGGCAATTGTATTTGGGCTGGTGTCGCTGGTCGTTGTCATCGACTTCATCTATCTTGCGGCAACTGCCTACATGATGGACCTCGAGGTCTTCCAAGACGCCGGCTGGGCGCTACGACGAGACCAGGATCTCTACTCACCAGAGTTTCCCACCAGATCGGGTTTCCGCTTCATCTACCCACCGTTTGCAGCGCTGCTGTTTTACCCGCTGACCTGGGCGGGGCCGGTCACCCTGCAAATCATCTGGACGTTCGCCACGCTGGCGGCGGTGTGGGCGATGCTGTGGATGGTCTTCACTCGTCTCGGCTCTGAGCGTCCGAAGCTGATGGCTACCTGTCTGCTCGGGGTGGTGATGCTGCTTGACCCGCTGCGCGCCAACGTGCTCTTCGGGCAGATCAACGTCTTCCTCGCGCTGCTGGTGGTCTCCGATGTGTTGGGCTTTTTGCCCAAGAAGCTGCGTGGATTGGGCGTGGGTATCGCGGCGGGTATCAAGATCACCCCTGCGGCATATGCGCTGGTGTTCCTCATGCGCCGTGACTTTGCGGCCGTGGCCAAGAGCTTCTGCTGGTTCCTGGTGACCGTCGCCATTGGTTTCGCCGTGCGCTTTAAAGAGTCGATTTACTTCTGGACCGATGAGTTCTTCGCCGGCAACCGCGGTGGCGCCCCGGCTTACGAGGCCAACCAGGCGTTCAGTGGTCTGCTCGCCCGCGCCGGGGTGGAGGGCACTGCGCTCGATATTGGCATCTACGGTTTCTTCCTCTTTGGTGCCATCGCCGCCGCTTTCGTGGCGTGGATCTACCACCGCAATGGTTATGAGGTCGCGGCCCTCGGTTTCGTCGCGCTGGCGGTCAGCTTCGCCGGGCCGTACGCGGTCAGCCACCACTGGTCAATTGTCATGGTCTTCGTGCCGCTGGTGCTCTTCGTCCGCGAGATCGGGAACATCGTTGTCGGCACCTTGTTCATGATCGCCCACTGGTGGGCGCCGTACAAGGTCTTCGTGGGCAACGACTTCGGTCACGCCGCGGGCGTGGGGCAGTGGTTCTACGGCAACATGCAGGGAATCATGGGCGGCGTGCTCTTCTTCACCTGCCTGGGCTACGCAATCTACCTCTGGTACAAACCCAGTCGCGTGCGGGCGCAGGCAGTTGCTTAACGACGAGCCTGCTTAACGACGGCGCTTCGTTCTCGCAGTAGCCTGCTCCTCCCACGGGTTCTCCGGCCACGGGTGCTTGGGGTAACGGCCCCGCATCTCGGAGCGAACCTGTGCGTAGGCGCCATTCCAGAAACTTTCCAAGTCTCCAGTGACCGCGAGTGGTCGCTGAGCCGGTGACAGTAAGTGCATTGTCACCGGCTTTTCCAATACCTGCGGGGTCTCCGCCAGGCCAAAGCACTCCTGCAACTTCACAGCCAGGACAATCTGCGCCTCTTCGTCGGTGGGGTCCTCCGGGTACTCCAGGCGAATCTTAGAACCGGATGGGACCTCCAGGCGTTCGGGCACCAACCGGTCGAAGTCCGTAGCCTCCGGCCAGGGCAGCAGGCGGCGGAGGTGCTCGGCATCCAAAGTCGGAGGGGTCGGGCGGTCCAGCTCGCCAGCGAAGAGGAGCTCGGCCTGGGCCGCAAGCCCTGCGGGGGAGACATCCGGCCATGGGGCACCGCGATGAGTGTGGAGAAAGGCCATGCGGCGGCGGAGCTGTTCGGTGTCGCGGTCGAGGTTGGGGGCGGCGTCGGCAAGCGTGTCGGCAAGCCAGGTGGAGTTGGCGGCAATGCACTGCTCGGGCGTCGGGGAGACCTGGCGGGAGGACAGTTCGATGGCGCCGAGCAGGTCGCGCTCGCGGGCGCGAACGCGGCCCTGTTCGACGTGCGCCGTGGTTTCCGTGTGGGCGAGGTGGCCGGCGGCGAGCATGGCAATTTCTAGGTCGATCGCCTCGCCGTCGCGGATTAGCGCGCGGCCGTGGGAGAGCCGCGAGATGTTGGCGGCCGCGATCCACTCGTGGCCGTGTAAGTCAGAACCGCGGGCAAGTTCCGCTGCGGTGCCGCCGGTGAAGAGGTATTCGTCGGAGTTCGCACTGCGCCGTCGCCCGATGAAATCCGGCCAGGCCAGGGCCGTGACCAGCGCGGGGATGTCCGAGGGTAGCAGGTTGGCGGGGGCTTCAGTATCCAGCTCAATGCGGCGCACCTGCTTGGCCAAGCCGCGGGCATCGGTGAGTTTCTCCACCGCACGTGCGACCGCGTCGGCGTGCTGCGGCATCATTGCCGTGGCGGTCAGTAGTGCGCGTCCCATGCGCGGATGCACTGGCAGGGTAGCCAGGGTGCGGCCGAGCTCCGTGATATCACCGACCTCATCAACAGCACCCAGGCCAGCGAGAATGCGGTTTGCAGCCTCCGTGTGGCGGGGTGGTGGGGCGTCGAGAAGCTTGAGTCCCTGCATCCCCGGCGTGCCCCACGCGGCGGCGTCGAGGAGTGCCTGTGTCAGGTCGGCGACCTCGATTTCCGGCGCGGGCCAGGCGGGAAAGGACGCGAACTCCGACTGAGAGACGCAGCGCACCACGATGCCCGGACCCTCACGTCCCGCACGGCCCGCGCGCTGGTTTGCGGAGGACTGCGCACACGAGCTGGTGACCAGGCCGGAGAAGCCACGCGCGATGTCGAGTCGCGGTCCGCGCGCGAGGCAGGCGTCGACAACGGCGCGCACGCCCGGCACGGTCACGGATGATTCCGCAATCGCGGTGGACACAATCACGCGCCTACCGTCCGCTTGTCGACGGAACACGCGGTCCTGCTCTTCGGAGCTCTGCTGGCCATGCAGCGTTAGCACTGTCGCATCTGAGGCGTCGGCGATATAGCCTGCGCAGCGTTCCACCTCGCGGATCCCGGGGAGGAAAACCAGCACATCACCGGCGGCTTCCTCCACCAGTTTCCTGGCCTGCGCTGCCACGTGCTGCAGGAAGTCGTCGGTCACACCGCGCGCATCCAGCCGTTGCGGAAAGGGTGCGTAGCGGATGTCCAACGGGTGGATTGCCGCCTCCGCAGCCACGATGGGAGCCGGGGCAGAGCCACCGAGCAGGGTCGCGAACTTCGGCGCGTCCACCGTTGCCGACATAGCGACAAGGCGCAGGTCATCGCGGATATCCCGCAAGTCGCGCACCATCGCCAGCACTAAATCGGTATCCAAGCCGCGCTCGTGCACCTCGTCGATGAGCACCGCGCTGGCATCCACGTCGCCGTCGCGCAGCAGTCGACGCAGCAGCACACCGGGAGTGACAAACTCCACGCGGGTGGCGCGGGAAACTTTTGTGTCGCCACGCACCGAGTAACCAACTTCCCCACCGAGCTTCGTGCCCGACAGCTGTGCCAACCGCCGCGCTGCCGAGCGCACCGCCACACGCCGGGGAGCCGTGACCACAATGCGGCCGCCCAGGGTGTTGGCTACTGCCGGCGGAACCAAAGTGGTCTTGCCGGTGCCCGGTGGGGCCTGGACTACTACGTCGTGGTCGCGCACGGCGTCGGCAAGCGAGACGAGCTGCGACGCGAACGGCAGGTCTGCAGAAATGTTCTGCAAATTGAACTGGAAATCGATGCTCATAGAACTAGTAGTAACTCCGGACAGGCGGGTAAAGTGCCCGCATATGCAGGACTTATCTCGTTTTGGTTGGCTTTCAGTGGGGGCGGCGGTCGTCACCATCGCGCTGAAGTTTTGGGGCTACACTCTGACCGGATCGGTGGGCCTGCTTTCCGACGCGACGGAGTCGATTGTCAATCTGGTTGCGGCAGTTGTCGCAATTATTGTGCTCAAGGTTATCGCGCGGCCCGCGGACCGCGACCATGAGTTCGGCCATTCCAAGGCAGAGTACTTCTCGGCCGGGCTGGAAGGGGCCATGATCTTCGTGGCGGCGGCGGCGATTATTTATGTCTCTATCGAGCGTTTGGTGCACCCGCAGCCGATTGAGCAGATCGGCCTGGGCCTCATCGTGACCGTGATTGCCTCGGTGGTTAGTGGTGCGGTGGCGCTGATTCTGCTTAGAGCCGGGCGCCAGCATAACTCCCTGGCGCTGACCGCCGACGGCAAGCATCTTATGACCGATGTGTGGACCTCCGCCGGTGTTCTGGCGGGTGTGGCTCTGGTGTGGATTACTGGCCTGTGGTGGCTCGACCCGATTATCGCGCTGGCGGTGGCCGTAAACATCCTGGTCACTGGTTTCAAGCTGCTGCGCGATTCCGGTAACGGCCTGATGGACAAGGCCATGGAGGGCGAGGACCGCGTGGCGGTGGACGAGATTTTGGCCTCGCACCGCAATCGGAGTCGGGGCATTGACGTTCACGAGATTCGCACTCGTGTGTCGGGGCATCAGCAGTTCATTGAGTTCCATGTGCTGGTGCCGGGCGCGTGGAGCGTGGAGCACGGGCACGATGTGCTCACCGCGATGGAGGATGAGCTGCGGGAGCGCTTCCCGGGTGTGCATATTTCCTCGCATCTGGAGCCAATTGAGGACGAACGCGCCTATGGGGATGTGCAGTTGTAACGCGCGTGAGGCAGCTCGGTAGAGGCTAAAAGATTGCGCAGTACCCAAAGTGAGCCAAATTCCACGAAAGCGCTGAAAGTGATGAGCCTTACACTTTAAGATTGTGTATACAAAATCATGCACTTGTTAAGTCCACTCGAAGGAACTGCATAAATGACCTCCGAAGCCTCAACCACTTCCACTGGAATTAGCCGTTTTTCCGCGAAGAGCCCGAAGTTGCCGGAGCCGTGCCCTCGGCAGGACATCATTATTCCGGCTAATGACCGTGTCCTGCTGCGCGGAACGATGTTCCGCCCGAAGGAGAACCCAGAGAACATTCCCAACGGCATCATCACCGTCCACTCCGGTACTGGTGTGCCGCAGGGGTTCTACCACCGTTTCGCTGAGACCGTGGCAGAAAAGGGCTACGGCGTTATCACCTATGACTACCGCGGAATTGGCCAGTCCGCTCTGAAGACTGACCAGAACAATGAAGACATCCGGATGTCGGACTGGATTACCAAGGATATTCCGGGTGTGATCGAGTGGGCCAAGGAGACCTACCCGGACGTGCCGCACTTCGCTGTCGGCCACGCGGTTGGTGGTCACGGCATCGCCTACGCCGGCTCCGAGGGCACCTATGACGCAGCAGCGCTGGTCAACTGCCGCGGTATGCGTATTTCCAAGGTGCCGTCCGTGGCGGGCAAGGTCCGCGCATTCTTCATCTTTAACATTCTCGGCCCGATCAGCGGTTTCATCACTGGCCACATTCCGGCGTCGGCGTGGCGTCTGGCTGTTGAGCCGCCGAACGGTGTCATGCGTCAGTGGGCGCGCTGGGCTCGCAAGGAAGGCTACTTCTTCGACGACTCCGAGTTCGACTTCGCTAATCGCTTCTCCAAGGCTCCGCAGCCGTTCCTGTCCATCCGCGTTCCGGATGATTACTGGACTGAGGAGTCCTCGGCAGACCTGATCACCAATGTGATGAGCTCTGCTGAAAAGATTGAAAAGCGCCAGGCTCAGCCGGCTGGCGGCAAGGGTGTGGGCTACGGTGGTTACTTCCGCTCCGGTCACGAGAAGGAGTGGGACGAGCTGCTGGACTGGTTCCAGACCAACAAGGACTAAGTAGGAGGTTGCATGGCGATTGCCAAGGTGGAAACGCCCTTTGGAGCGCTTGGAATCGCCACCTCCGCTCGCGGGGTCGTCGAAGTCAATCTCTTAGGTCCCGTGCTTGACGACGACCCCAGCGCCGCCGACCACGAAGCGCAGGCGGTGGCGGAACTGGCGGCGCAGCAGTTCCGCGAGTATTTTGCCGGGCAGCGCCGTGAGTTTGCGCTGCCGCTGGACTGTGACGTATTCACCCAGGATTCTTTCCGCGCTCGTGCACTGACCGCACTGCGCGATGTGCCGTATGGCCAGGTCGTCACCTACGGCAAGCTCGCCGAGATGGCCGGCTCACCCCGTGCCGCCAGGGCTGCCGGGTCGGCCTGTGCCACCAATCCGCTGGGTATTCTGATTCCCTGTCACCGCGTGGTGCCCGCCAGTGGGGGAGCGGGATCTTTCGGTGCCTATGCCGGTGGCCGCGAAATGAAGCGCTGGCTACTCGAACTCGAAGGTTGGCCACCCGCTAATCTCTAATGCATGACTTCACATTCTCCGCGCGACCAGTTCGCCACCGAATTTGAGAACATCGTCCGCAACCGTCGTGCCACACGCGTCTATGCTGACGAACCTCTTGACGACGCTGACGTGCGCCGCCTCCTGGAGCTATCTTTGGAAGCTCCCAGCGCCTTTAACATTCAGTCCCGCGCGATTGTGCGTATCGAGGACCCTGAGGTGCGTCAGAAGGTAGTGGAAGCTGCCGGCGGTCAGAAGCAGGTTGCCAATGCGCCGCTGCTACTCGCTTTCATTGGTGAGCCGACCGGCTGGAAGCGCGGTATTCCGCGCCTGATTGAGACCAACAAGGCCACTGGCCTGTGGGACGAAGTTGCCGCCGCTGAGCGGGAGGCCTCGATGATCTCCTTCCATGAAGCCCGCGAGAAAAAGGGTCTCTCCCGCGAGTTCGCAATCCGCGACGCCATGATTGCCGCTTCTTTCGCTATGGTCACTGCCAGCGCCTTTGGTTGGGCTAGCTCCCCGATGACGGGCTTTAGTGAGCAGAAGGTCAAGGAAGCTATCGGTGCCGGTGACACCGATGTGGCGGTAGCGCTGTTGCTGGCCATCGGTGTCCCGGGTGAGTTCCCGGCTCACCCGGGCCGTTTCGAGTTCGAGCAGCGCGCCTACACCGACCGCTACGAGGGGTAGCAGCCCTACAGCGCGAGCGCTACCTCGACGGCCTGGCGGATGGCACGCTTTGCGTCCAGCTCAGCGGCCACGTCTGCGCCACCGATGATGGTGACATTGGAGTTATCGCCGGTGACGCTCTCGCGATCCTTGTCGCCCAGGCAGTCCAGATTGGATACCTGTCCAGTACAGACAATCACGTTGTCAACTGCGATGACCTGTGGCTTTTCATCGATGGTGATGTGTAGACCCTCGTCATCAATGCGGTTGTAGGTCACACCGGTGTACTGCTTGACACCGGCCTTCTTGATTTCCGCACGGTGAACCCAACCAGTGGTCTTGCCCAGGCCCTTGCCGATGCGGGAGGTCTTGCGCTGCAGCAGGTGCACCTCGCGCTCGACCTCAAACTCCTCAGCCGCGCCAGAGACCGTGCCCGGCTTGGTCAGACCCGCGCGGAACTCCGCTGGGTCACCGACGCCCCAGGCGTCCTTCCAGGCCTCGATGGTCTGGTTCGGCTTGCGCGTGAGGTACTCACACACGTCCACACCGATACCACCAGCACCGATGACGGCCACCTTGTTACCGGCCTGCTTCGCACCCGAGAGCAGCTCGTCGTAGCGAATGACCTTCTCGTGGTCGATACCGTCAATGCCCGGGATTCGTGGGGTGACACCCGTGGCCACAATCACGTGGTCAAACTTGGTCTTGAGCTCGTCGACGTCGGCACGCGTGTTCAGGTGAACCGGAACTTCGAGCACCTCCAGGCGACGTGAGAAGTACTTCAGCGTCTCGCCGTAGTCCTCCTTGCCCGGAATCTGTGCGGCGAGGTTGAACTGGCCACCAATCTGATCGGCGACCTCGAAAATCTCCGGCTGGTGACCGCGCTGAGCTGCGGCTTCCGCGAAAGCGAGTCCAGCCACACCAGCGCCGATGACGGCGACGCGCTTGGCCTTGTCCTTCGCAACCGGCACGGATACCAGTTCGGTTTCGTAAGCCGCCTTCGGGTTGACCAAACAGGTGGAGCGCTTGGCCGCGAAGGTGTGGTCCAGGCAGGCCTGGTTACAGGCGATACAGGTGTTGATCTGGTCAGCTCGACCATCGCCCGCCTTGATGGCGAAGTCCGGGTCAGCCAGCAGTGGGCGGGCCATGGAAATCAGGTCCGCATTGCCGTCAGCGAGGATCTTCTCCGCAACCTCAGGGCGGTTGATTCGGTTGGAGGCTGCGACCGGGACGTCGACAAGCGAACGAAGACGACCAGTCAGATCCGTGAATGCGGCGCGCGGCACGGACGTAACGATGGTGGGGACGCGTGCTTCGTGCCAGCCGATGCCGGTGTTGAAGACATCGACGCCAGCCTCGACCAGACGCTGCGCGAGTTCAGTGGTCTCGGACCAGGTCTGGCCGTCTTCCACCAGGTCAAGCAGCGAAATGCGGTACTGAAGCAGGAAGTCCTCGCCCACTTCGGCGCGAATGCGGCGGACAATTTCGATGGGCAGACGCATGCGAGCCTCGGCGCTGCCGCCCCAGTTGTCCGAGCGGTGGTTAGTGCGCTCGGCCAGGAACTGGTTGAGCAGGTAACCCTCGGAGCCCATAACCTCAATGCCGTCGTAACCAGCGCGTTTCGCGAGCTTCGCGGCGCGGACATAAGCGCCAATGGTGCGTGAGACATCAAAGCCGGTGAGGCGATGAGCCTTAAACGGGCTAATTGGCGACTGGCCGGTGTCAGCGGAGCGAGCCAGCGGGCTGTAACCGTAACGACCGGCGTGCAGCACCTGCAGCACAATGTGGCTGCCGTGGGAGTGCACGAGGTCAGTAACGCGGCGGTGATTGTCCGCCATGCGCTTCGACGCCATCATCGAACCGGCCGGAGTCAGCCAACCTTCGATGTTGGGAGCATAACCGCCGGTGACGATGAGCCCCACGCCACCTTCGGCGCGCCGACCCAGGTAGGCAGCCAGCTTGGGGATATCACGGGTGCGGTCTTCCAGACCGGAGTGCATTGAACCCATGATGATGCGATTGCGCAGAGTTAGAGGACCGACGTCGAGAGGGGAGAGAAGATGTGGGAAGTGAGGCTGGTCAGACATGCAACCAGTATCGCGGTTTTAGCGACTGTGCATGCGGTGAATCGGGAAAATTCCTGCACAGTTTTATATACGTTTCACGTGGAACATCAGGTGTAAAGCACACGCAGTCTTCGGCGGAGGAAGGTGTCCTATGACTACAGTCGGGGATATCAGTAGACGCATGTAGCAAGGAGTTGAGCCCTCATGACCTCTGAAACTTCAACTAATGGCAGGAAAGTAGCTGTAGTTACCGGTGCTTCTTCCGGTATTGGTGCAGCCACTGCCAAGCAGTTCGCAGCTGAAGGTTTCCGCGTTGTGCTGGGAGCCCGCCGCGAGGACAAGCTCGAGGCTGTCGCGGAGGAGATCCGCGCTGCCGGTGGTGAAGCGACAGTCTACAAGGTCGACGTCACCTCCGACGACGATGTGGTGGCGCTGGCTAAGGCTGAACCGCGTGTCGACGTGCTGGTAAACAACGCCGGTGGTGCCTGGGGCATGGAGTCGGTTGAAGGTGCTGTCGAGGAAAAATGGCGTTGGATGTACGACGTCAACGTGCTGGGCACCCTGCGTGTTACCCGCGCACTGCTGCCCGCACTGAAGTCCACCAGCGGCATTGTGCTCACCGTCGGCTCGATTGCCGGCCGTCAGGTCTACACCGGCGGTGCCGGCTACAACGCAGCCAAGCACGCTGAGCGCGCCCTAGTGGAAGTCCTGCGTCAAGAGGTTGCTGCCGATGGCGTGCGCGTCACTGAAATCGACCCGGGGCGCGTCCACACCGACTTCTCACTCGTGCGTTTCGATGGCGACGAGACCAAGGCCGCAGCGGTCTACGATGGCGTTGAGTCGCTGACCGCCGATGATGTTGCCGACATCATTGTGTTCGCGGCCACCCGCCCGAATCGCGTCAACATCGACTTCCTGCAGGTGACCCCCATCGACCAGGTGGGTGGCGCCAAGCCGAAGAAGTAAGCCCAAAACCAAAGTCAAGTACATATCGACTAAATAAAGGAGCCGTGCATGAGCATCGATATTGCCGCTGATACCAAGATTGCCCTGGTCACGGGCGCAAGCCGTGGTATTGGCCTGGCGGTCGCCAAGGATCTCTCCCGTGATCACCATGTCATTGTGGGCGCTACCAGTGCTGAGTCTGCTGAGAAGGTGGCGTCGCAGTTGCCGTCGGCAAGCGTATTCGTTGCTGACCTGGGTGATGTCGACGCCGTAAACGCGGAAGTGGAAAAGCTGTTGGAGGCGCTCGGTGGGCGCGGGCTGGATGTGCTCGTGCACTCGGCGGGTGTGTACGTCGATGGGGACGTGGCGGAGGTTTCGCGTGCGGACTGGTCGCGGATTATGGACATCAACGTCGTCGCCGTCGCCGACCTGACCCGCCAGCTGCTGCCGGCGCTGCGCAAGGCGGAGGGCACGCTGGTGACCATCAACTCGGGCTCGGGATTCCGCGCTTCAGCTGGTACTTCGCCGTATGCAGCATCGAAGTTCGCGCTGCGGGCGTTCACCGATGCGCTGCGCGAGGAAGAGCGTGGCGCGGTACGAGTCAGCTCCGTGCACCCCGGACGCGTCGATACCGATATGCAGGTTCAGCTGCAGTCGAATTGGCACCGCGATGATGCGGATTGGCGTTACGACGGCACGAAGTTCATGCGGCCTGAATCGATCGCAGCCGCAGTACGTCTGGCCGTTGATACCGGAGCGGACGCCAACGTGGATGAAATCCAGGTGCGCCCGCGCGGATAGCCGCGCAAAAGGTAGCGAAGATACACAAAAAGTGTGCCCACGCGGCGGATAGCCGGTGGGCACACTTTCGTGTACAGGCTTCTTACTGAGCGTCCAGGTTCAGGCGCTCGTGCATTGCCTTGACTTCGCGCGGGACAACCTTGCCGATGGCGTTGCGCGGCAGGGAGTCGACGAAGAAGACGCGGTCCGGAGTGGAGTGCTCGGCCAGAGTTTCGCGGACGTACTCGCGCAGCATGTCCTCGGTGAGGTTCTTGCCGGCCTCATTGTCCTCGCGGACAACGTAGAGGAACAGGTCAGCGAAAATCTCGTCGTTTTCGTTGCTGCCGTGGCAGAAGACATCGGCGATGCCCGGCACCGGGCCGAGAATTTCTTCGACCTCGCGTGGGAAGACGTTCTCGCCGCCCTTGATCACCATGTCGTCGGAGCGACCACAGATGTACAGGTAGCCGTCCTGGTCGATACGGCCGAGGTCACCGATCTGGAACAGGCCATCGACGGTGGTGAACTTGTCCTTCTTGTTCAGGTAACCGATGAAGGAGAGCTCCTGAGCGGTGTGGATCATGCCAACCTCACCCGGCTCGACTTCCTTGCCGTCGTCACCCAGGATGCGAACCTTGGCGCCAATTGCCGGTCGACCTGCGGAGTCCGGGCGAGCTGCGAGGTCCGCGCCGGATGCGATGGAGCACAGGCCGGCCTCGGTGGAGCCGTAGAAGTTACAGATAACCGGACCGAAGCGGTGAGTCAGCGCGGAGACGAGCCAGCCCGGGATGGCGTTACCAGAGGAGACGATGAAGCGGAACGGTCCAATCTTGCGGTTCGGCTCCTCATCCAGAACGTCCTTAATCTGGCGCAGGAAGAAGGCCGCGGAAATCATGCCGTTACAGCCGTACTGCTCACACTGGTCAACAGCCTTCTTCGGGTCGAAGACACGCATGGTGACAATGGTGGAGCCGGTAGCCATGCCAATCAGCACATTTGCCCAGCCCCAGGCGTGGAACATGGATGCGGACTGGTGAATGACCATGTTGCGGCGCCACGGAATACGCTCGGCGATTGCACCCACAGTTGCCGGTGTCTTCGGCTCATTGCGCAGGACACCCTTCGGGATGCCGGTCGTGCCGGAGGACATGATGATGATGCGTCCCTGCTCCGGCTTCGGATCTAACTTGGCGTTCGATGTACGACCTTCTTCAATGAGGTCTTCCATGAACAGGAAGTTCTTGCCTGCGTTCTTGCGGGTCTCCGGCTTGGTCACGGAGGTAATAACGACGGTGACATCGTCGAGGTCTTCCGGCAGATTGCCCAGGAACTCGTCATCGACGAACAGGAACTTGGCCTTGTTCTGGTCAACGACGCCGCGAATCTGAGTCGGGCCGGAGCCGATATTCATCAGCATAATTTCGGAGCCGATGAATCCCTTGATGGCCATCGGCAGGATGATGCCGCGGCCGTTACGTGCGATAACGCCGAAGCTGGACTTCTGGGTCATGCCACGGTCCATCAAGGCGCGAGCCAGGGCGTGAGCGTTGTCCAGCAGCTGAGAATAGGTCAGCTCGCCGTCATCATCGACAAGGGCGAGGCGATCCGGGTAGCGCAGCGCACTCATGGAAATAAGGCTGGCGACGGAGAACTTCAAGCGACGCAGGTAATCGAGGATCTTCGGCGCCGTCTTCGGAGTCATGTACAGGGCGCCGGTACGCAGGAGTGGTGGAATCGACTGGGCAAAAGCCTTGATTTGGAGCCCAAGTGGTACTTCCGGAGCCTTCATTTCAGCTGCCATGGGTGAGAATCCTCCAAGATGATGGACAAGCGATTAATAGCGCCAAGCGACTCTTTAGTCACATTGACACCATCAGTCACGATAGTGCGATTTTGTAACAACCAGACTTTAACAAACCTGTGCCGCGTCAAAAAGTAGTTTCGACGAAGAAAAGTAAAAATACGCAATCAGTGTGCGCAATGCTTTACGACGGATACCTTTTTCGCGAACGGACTCGAGGATACAGTGTTATCAAACGGTTATAAACCGATGGAAAGCGCCGAATGTAACGAGATGATAACACTGTGGTAACGAAATCAATTCTGATATTGACCTATATAACTCTATGAGCCCTGGGGTTTTCGGCTGGTTTGTTTGAGGGGGCGGGCAGTGGCTGAATGGCGGTCGCCCCCAGAAATTAGGGGGCTAGGAATCTTCAAAAAAATAGAAATGTTCGCGACTAGGAGGGGCGGAGGTTGCGAACACGTAGCTAAATAGGTGGCATATTCGCCGGCTTGAGCCTAGAAGCGTGGTGTCGGTGCGTGCTGGAAGCGGTTGCCCTAATTCAGGGTTAGAGCGGCAAGCGCGGGCTCATCCTCTGTTGTGCAGGTGGAGAGCCAACGGTCGATGGCATCATGCTCCGCCTGCGTGATCCACAGGTGGTATTTGTGTTTTACCGCCACCTGGCGAGCGACATACTGGCAGCGAAATGGTTTGTTGGCGGGTACCCAGGAGGCGGCATCGCTATCCCGCTTTTGTTGATTAGCGGGACCATCGACGGCCAAGAGGTTGAGGGGGTCATTGGCAAAGTCCTGCCGAACCTCAGGTGAGACCTGCTGTGCTCCCTTTTGCCAGGCGTCGCTCAAGGCTACAACATGGTCGATTTGCACGGCGGAAGAGGTGTCGCGGCCGCGCTGGAACTCAATCATCGTGCCGGTGTAGGGATCCAGTAATTGCCCCGAAAGTACGACGCAATCGCGAGTATTTGGTTTGTACTCCTTATTAATAAGGTCACGATTCAAAATGTCGTTCCGTGTGTCACATCCGTTGTGGCCAAACTCGGCAGAGACGTCATCACTCCAACGTTGCCCGAATTCGTCGCGCGCATAGCCGGTTTTCGGTGCGCGCCCTTTTATCTCCAGCTGGTTGAGGGCGCTACGGATGCCGTCGATAGGCGATGTGCCGGGCGCTGGGGTGTCGGGGGCGTCGGGCGCTTCAGGAATCTCGGGCGCGGGTTCCGCTGGCTCGGGCGTGAAAGCGGGTGCCGGTGCCGGGCTGTGCGACTGGCTCTCTGGGGTGGGGTCTATGGGAGCCGTGCAGCCGCTGAGGATTGTCGCTGTGCCGATAAGGAGGGCGAGGCCCTGTAATGGCGAGCGGAAACGACGGTTGGCGAACATGGAGCTAACCATAGCGGTAGGAGCGGATTGGGTATGGAGGGGGTTTGCTAAAGAATCGAACAACCGTGCGTGGATAGTGGGGGTGATAGCTCGATTAGGGGGAGTTGAAGTTAAAACCGGTAGTAAAAGCCTGGTTTTTATCGAATGGCACTGTCAACCTAGCTCCTTCGGGGGTGGGCAAATACAGTTAATTCCCTAAATACGTATTGCAATACGCTTAGATGAAAGTGCATTGTTAAAACAGTTGGAAATATAGATAACCCGTGTCCCCCAATTGGCACATTGCACCTATAAGGGGAAAACAGCCATGACAGCTAAGACAGCCATGACTCTGACCGAAACAGCGGCCACATTGCCTCGTGGTCCTCAGAGGGAAGGTCTTTACCACCCGTCGAACGAACACGATGCGTGTGGCGTGGCCTTTGTCGCCGACATTTACGGTCGCCAGACCCATGACATTGTGGAAAAGGGCATTCAGGCACTGGTCAACCTCGACCACCGCGGGGCCGCCGGTGCCGAGAAGACCACTGGCGACGGTGCCGGCATTCTCATTCAGGTTCCGGATGCCTATTACCGCGCTGAGCTGAGTAAAGAAGGCGTCATTTTGCCACCGGCTGGCACCTACGCCACCGGTATTGCGTTCCTGCCGCAGTCGCGCATGGCCACCCTCGATGCCATCCGGGCTATTGAGGACATCTGCGCCGAAGAGGGCATCGAGATCTTGGCATGGCGCGATGTGCCGATTAACGCTGGCGGGCTTGGCCAGATGGCCCGCCAGGCTATGCCGGTGCTGCGTCAGCTCTTCGTTACCGCGAAGAACTACGAGGGGCGCCAGCTCAGCGATATTGATCTCGACCGCAAGATGTTCTTCCTGCGTAAGCGCTGCGAGCGCGAGCTGGGTGAACAGGGTGCCGGCGAGGGCTCTGGTGGTGACACCGTGTACTTCCCGTCGCTGTCCAGTCGCACGATCGTCTACAAGGGCATGCTGACTACACCGCAGCTGAAGGATTTCTACCTTGACCTGCAACAGAAGGAAGTCACTTCCGCGCTTGCCATCGTGCACTCGCGCTTTTCCACAAACACTTTCCCGTCCTGGCCACTGGCGCACCCGTACCGCTACGTCGCTCACAATGGTGAAATCAACACCGTGCGCGGCAACGAGAACTGGATGCGCGCCCGCGAGTCGCTGATTCGCTCTGGCAAGCTGGGCAATATCGACCGCGCGCTGCCGGTGTGCGACCCCAACGGTTCTGACACTGCGCGTTTCGACGAGGCCCTGGAGCTACTGCATCTCGGTGGTCGTAGTCTCCCGCATGCGGTCATGATGATGGTTCCGCAGGCCTGGGAGCACGATGACAACCTCAGCCCGCAGGTTCGCGCGTTCTACGAGTACCATGCCTGCCTGATGGAGCCGTGGGACGGCCCCGCCGCCATCTGCTTTACCGACGGCCAGGTCATCGGTGCCACCCTGGATCGCAATGGCCTGCGCCCGGGGCGCATCTGGGTGACCGACGAGGGCCTGGTGGTGATGGCCTCCGAAGCTGGTGTCTTGGATATCCCGCCGGAGCAGATTGTGCAGCGCACGCGCGTACAGCCGGGGCGTATGTTCCTGGTGGACATGAAGGCCGGTCGCATTATTGAGGACAAGGAGATTAAGTCCACGCTGGCCGCCACTGGGCCCTACGAGGAATGGATCAAAGAGGGCCTGGTCGACATCGCCGATTTGCCACGAGAGCGCTACCAGTACATGCCGCATGCCCGCGCGGTGTTACGACAGCGCGTCTTCGGCATCACCGAAGAAGACGTTGACCTAATCATCCGCCCGATGGCACTCACCGGCGCGGAGGGCCTGGGTTCGATGGGCTCGGACACGCCGATTGCGGCGCTGTCCAACCGACCTCGCATGCTGTTCGACTTCTTCTCGCAGCGGTTCGCGCAGGTGACCAACCCGCCGCTGGACTCGCTGCGCGAAAAGTCCATAACCAGCATGAATACGTTGCTGGGGGCAGAGACCAACATCTTGGAGCCCACTGCCGATGCCGCCCGTCGTATCCGGCTAGAGCATCCAATCCTGGATAACCACGACTTTGTCACCCTGTGTCAGGCGGGCAAGAACGAGGAGTACTCCGAGTTCCGCGCCGAGGTCATCTCCGGCCTGTATCCAGTCGCCCGCGGTGGCCGTGGCCTGCGCAACGCTATTCGTCGTGTCCGCCGTGAGGTCTCTGAAGCCATTGACCGTGGTGCCCGACTGATTGTGCTGTCTGACCGTGAGTCCAACGAGCGCTTTGCGCCGATCCCGTCGCTGCTGCTGACCTCCGCGGTCCACCACCACCTGGTGGAGGAACGCACTCGCACGCGTGCCAGCCTCATCATTGAGGCTGGCGACGCACGCGAGGTGCACCACATGGCCATGCTGCTGGGCTTTGGCGCCGATGCCATTAACCCATACATGGCTTTCGAAACCATCGATGAGCTGCGTATGAAGGACCAGCTCGGTGATCTGACGCTGGATCAGGCCTGCTCGAACTACTGTAAGGCCGCCTCCAAGGGCGTGCTGAAGGTCATGTCCAAAATGGGTATCGCCTCACTGCAGTCCTACCGTGGTGCTCAGTTGGCTGACACCGTCGGTCTGTCGCAGGAGTTCCTGGACGAGTACTTCACCGGCGCTGTTTCTCCGCTGGAGGGCATTGGCCTCGACGAGGTCGCAGAAGACGTTGCAGCTCGTCACCGCAGCGCATTCCTGCCGCGTCCGGAAGAGCAAGCACACCGCGAGCTGGATCTCGGCGGCGAGTACAAGTGGCGCCGCGAAGGCGAGTACCACCTATTCAACCCGGAGACCATCTACACGCTGCAGCATGCGACCCGCACTGGTCAGTACGCGGTCTTCCGAGATTACACCAACAAGGTCGATGAGCAGACCAAGCAGCTGGCAACTCTGCGCGGCATGCTCGAGTTCGTCTCGGATCGCGAGCCGATCGACATTGGAGAGGTTGAACCGGTCTCCAGCATCGTCAAGCGTTTCTCCACCGGCGCGATGAGCTACGGTTCCATCTCCGCGGAGGCGCACGAGACGCTGGCTATTGCCATGAATCGCCTGGGTGGCATGTCCAACTCCGGCGAGGGCGGCGAGGACCCGGACCGCTTCGAGATGGAGGCCAACGGCGACTGGAAGCGCTCTGCCATCAAGCAGGTCGCATCGGGTCGCTTCGGCGTGACCAGCCACTACCTGTCCAACTGCACCGACATCCAGATTAAGATGGCCCAAGGCGCAAAGCCCGGCGAAGGTGGCCAGCTGCCACCGAACAAGGTCTACCCGTGGATTGCGGAAGTCCGCATCACCACCCCGGGCGTGGGCCTGATTTCGCCGCCGCCGCACCACGACATCTACTCGATCGAGGATTTGGCGCAGCTCATCTACGATCTCAAGAACGCCAATCCGCGCGCCCGCATTCACGTGAAGCTCGTCTCCGAGCAGGGCGTGGGTACCGTCGCCGCTGGTGTTTCGAAGGCGCATGCCGACGTCGTGTTGATCTCCGGCCACGATGGCGGCACTGGTGCCTCGCCGCTGACCAGCCTCAAGCACGCCGGTGGTCCGTGGGAGCTGGGGCTCGCTGAAACCCAGCAGACCCTGATGCTCAACGGGCTGCGCGACCGCATCCGCGTGCAGTGCGACGGTCAACTCAAGACCGGTCGCGATGTCGTGGTCGCGATGCTGTTGGGCGCTGAGGAGTTCGGTTTCGCCACCGCTCCGCTGGTGGTGGAGGGCTGCGTCATGATGCGCGTCTGCCACCTGGACACCTGCCCAGTCGGTATTGCCACCCAGAATCCGACGTTGCGGAGCAAGTTCACCGGCCGTGCCGAGCACGTGGTCAACTTCTTCACCTTTATCGCCCAGCAGGTCCGTGAATACCTCGCTGAACTGGGTTTCCGTACCATCGATGAGGCGGTCGGACATGCCGAGTGCCTGCGTCCGCGCAAGGATCTGGGCAACCTTCCGCGCGTCGCAAAGCTTGACCTGGAGCGAATCCTGCACGTTGCCGAAAGCCCCTTCTTTGCGGACCAGGATTCCTACTGCACGAAGACGCAGGATCATGGCCTCGAGGGTGCGCTGGACGAGCGTCTCATCGACGAAGCGCAGCCGGCCCTGCGCACGGCGCGCGCGAATGGGCTGGCACCGACACCAGTGGCGCTGCACCACGCCATCAGCAATGTGAATCGTTCCGTGGGCACGCGCCTGGGGTACGAAGTCACGAAAGTCGGAGGTAAGCAGGGGCTTGCCGACGACTCCATCGTCGTCAACCTGCTCGGTTCCGCCGGTAACTCGTTGGGCGCGTTCCTGCCGGCCGGTGTGACTATCAAGCTGGAGGGCGATGCTAACGACTTCGTCGGCAAGGGACTGTGCGGCGGGAAGATTGTGGTCCGACCTTCACGTTCGGCTCCGCCGACCGCGGATCTGGCTACCGACACCATTGCCGGCAACGTCATTGGTTTCGGTGCCACCAGTGGTGAGATCTTCGTCCGCGGCACTGTCGGTGAGCGCTTCTGCGTGCGTAACTCCGGTGCTACGGCCGTGGTCGAGGGCATCGGTAACCACGGTTGTGAGTACATGACCGGTGGCCGCGTTGTAGTGGCGGGTCCGGTAGGTCACAACTTCGGCGCCGGTATGAGTGGCGGTATCGCCTATCTGCTGGATAACGAGGCGACGCGGGCGAACATCAACACCGAGCTGATCGACATCGTGCCGCTGGGTGATGAGGACATCAGCTGGCTGGAGGCCACGCTGTCGAAGCACCGCAAGCTCACGGGTTCCAAGACTCGGTTCCCGGCTGCACAGTTCATCAAGATCATGCCGCGTGATTACGCCCGAATTCTCGACGTAGTCGCGAAGGCAAAGGACAACGACGCTGACATCAACGAGGCAATCATGGAGGCAGTAAGCAATGGCTGATCCGAAGGGTTTCATGAAATTCCAGCGCGAAGAGCCTGCTCATCGCCCGGTTCCGCTGCGTCTGATGGACTGGAAAGAGGTCTATGAGGAGGCTAGCAACGGGCAGGTGCAACAGCAGGCGACCCGCTGTATGGACTGTGGCGTGCCGTTTTGTCACTCGACCTGCCCGCTGGGCAACATCATTCCGGAGTGGAATGACCTGGTTCGTCAGAACCGCTGGCACGAGGCTTTCGAGCGCTTGCACGCCACCAATAACTTTCCCGAGTGGACCGGTCGCCTGTGTCCGGCTCCGTGCGAGGGCGGTTGTGTGCTCGGCATCAACGACGATGCCGTGACCATTAAGAACATCGAGTTGGCTATCGTTGAACGCGGCTTCGATGAGGGCTGGGTGCAGCCGATTGTGCCGACTTTCGACACTGGCCAGCACATTGCTGTCATCGGCTCCGGTCCGGCGGGTCTTGCTGCAGCACAGCAGCTCACTCGCGCCGGGCATGATGTCACGGTTTTCGAGCGCGACGACAAGATTGGTGGTCTGATGCGCTACGGCGTTCCGGACTACAAGATGGAGCAGCGCTTCCTCGACCGCCGTCTTGAGCAGATGGAAATCGAGGGCACCGAGTTCCGCACCAACATCTCACCGACAGCAGCTGACCTGGCCGATTTCGATGCAGTGGTCCTAGCTACCGGCGCGTCGCTGGCTCGCGACCTGCCCGTCGATGGCCGTGATCTGGAGGGTATTCACCAGGCTATGGAGTACCTGCCGGGAGCCAACCGCGTTGCCGCAGGCGAGCTCGACATCCCGCCGATTGATGCCAAAGGTAAGAAGGTTGTCGTCATCGGTGGTGGCGACACCGGCATTGACTGCTTCGGTACCGCGCTGCGCCAGGGAGCGGCGTCCGTCACGCAGTTCGATATTCGCCCCCGTGCACCGAAGTCCCGTGCGGCGTCGACTCCGTGGCCGATGTACCCGCTGGTCTGGCGCGTGGCGACTGCTCACGAAGAAGGTGAGTACACCATCACCGGTTCCGAACCGCCAGAGGTTACCGAGGCGCTCGGCCTTAACGCTCGCGTCACCGGCGAGACCCTGGGCAAGCGCGTCTTCAACGTCAACACCGTCTCCTTCCACGGCGAGGACGGTCACGTGACCGGCCTGTCCGCCAACGAGGTCGAGGTCATCGATGGCAAGCGTGTGCCTATGGAGGATACGGATTTCGAACTCGATGCCGACCTAGTTCTCATCGCGCTGGGCTTCTCCGGTCCGGAGCGCGGTGGTCTGTCGCATGAGCTGGGGATTCAGTTCAACGATCGCGGTGTGATGATGCGTGACGACGACTACCTCGCCGTGCGCAGCGACATCGAGCAGAACTTCGACGGTCCCGTGTTCGTGGCCGGTGACAATGGCCGTGGTGCCAGTTTGATTGTGTGGGCTATCGCCGAAGGCCGCGCCTGCGCCGAGGCCGTGGACCAGTACCTGATGGGCGAGTCCAACTTGCCTCGCGCGGTGGAGCCAGAAGACGCTCCAATTAAGTTGTAAACCCTGGTTTAGTTCACCACTATGTTGCCGCGTGCCCCCATTTCGGCATGCACCATCTGGTGGTCAACAAAGCGGTACGTGCCTGGCTCCGGGAATTCGGCCTCAACATAACCGCCCTGCGCGGCACCGAGGTCAAGGGCTTGGGCACCGCCCACGCCGTCGTCAAGCAAAAGCGCGCCCTCCTTGTACACGCGATGGAACTGCGTGCCGACGATATGGAAGCTCGTGCCCTTGTTGGGGCCGGCGGCAAGTACCCAGAAACGTACCGTCTCACCTGCGCGAACGCGAATTGGGTGGGTGAGATACTGGTCGGGGTAGCCGTTGAACTTGTAGATATCGGGGTCCTCGGCCATGGTCTTGTCGGCGTCGGGGCCGTCCTCGCCCCAGTAGCTTTCCGACTGCACCAGAAGAACCTCGTGGTCAACATCAGTGAGATTCGGTGGGTCGATGATGACGGCACCGTGCATACCGGCAGCGATGTGCATGGATATGGGCATGGTTGCGCAGTGGTACATCCAGATGCCCGCGCGGTCAGCACGGAAGCGGTACTCAAGCTTCTCACCAGGGGCGATGTCGCGCATTGGCTCGTCCGGCGAAACAATGCCGGCGTGAAAGTCGATGGAGTGACTCATGGTGCCGTCATTAATGAGCGTGACGACGAACTCGTCGCCCACCTTGCCGCGCAGAGTTGGCCCCAGCGGTTTGCCGTTGTAGACCCAGTGCTGCTGCTCGACGCCAGGGGCAGCGTAGCCGGTGAACTCGCTGGCTCGCAGCGTGACGTGGTGAACCGTGGCGTCCTCGGCGGGTTCTAATAGCGGGTTGATGGTGGGGGAATCCGGGCCGGGTAGCTCGCCGACATTCCCGAGTGCGCCTGGCGTTGCGAGGTCGGAGTGGCTGCTGTTCCCAGTGTGGTGTGAATGATTCGAACCACCTGCATTAACTGTGAGCGTCATGCCCATCTGGCGGTGGCCAGCAATGGTGCACCAACCGTCAATGTCGCCAGGGACGACCGGCACTTCGATGGTGGCGGAGTCGCCGGGGGAGACTCGGCCGGTGTCCTCGCCGGTGGCCAAGCGCAGATCGTGGACTTGGGAATCCGCGTTGACCATGGTGATGACCAGGCGGTCGCCGGGGTTCGCCTCAATGACGTTCGGGGTATAGGTCATATCGTTGGCAGTAACCGTGACCTCGACGGTTTCTCCGGTGGGCGCAACATCGCTGGTGGTTTCAATGCTGCTCGTACCGCCACCGCCACCGCTCAGCGCAACGCCGACGGTTACTACCAGGCCTAATACAGCCAGAGCAGCGGTAGTTTGAGCACCGAGACGACGCGCGGTTGCTTGCAGCTCGACCGGCTTCGGCGATGCTTCCTTGTTAGCTCGTGCCTTCTGACTCTCTTTTAACGCACCAATCTGAGCCTTCGCGGCACGGCCGACAAGTGGCAGATAAGACACCAAGGCAAGGGAGACCATTGCGGAGACCGCCACTTTGGTCCAGGAAGGCAGCGGCATTAGCCACAGTGCCAGACCAATATTGATGGTTGACCAGCGGAATGCGCCCGCGCGGTCAAGTTCCTTCATACCGGCAGAGACTGGGCCAGCACCTCCGCCGATGGTGGCGGGCAAGAGTTGGCTCATCATGCCGATAAGCAACTGGGCGCCGAAACCGATTACCAGCGGCAGCGTGAGGGATGAGATTACGAAGCCGTCGTCAAGCGCCTTGACTGTGGCGACTGCGAGTGTGCCGATTAGCCATACGATGGCGGCCGCGACAGACAGCGCCGGGTAGCTGAGGCGGTCGCGGGGGTCTTTAGCGACGGTCATGACGTTGTGCGCCCACGGGATGGCGGCTATGACCCAGCCGATAGTGATGATGCCAAGGCCGACCGAGGCGATCCAGTTGATGCTGGTCAGTGCACCGATCGCGGTAATCGCGATACCTATGAGCTGTATTGCTAGTGCCAGCTTCGGGCGGGAATGCGGCGACATCTGGGTTCGCCACAGCGCTGGGAACATGGTGATGAGCGTGCCGCAGGCCGCGAGCCCGAGGAAGCCAATGAGGTTGACGGCTTCGTGTGCCAATAGGAGGTCGTCGTGAAGCGCTTTGCCCTTAGGAGATGCGAGGATGGCGCCGAGTGCAGCGCCGATGGGCAGTAGGCATGCCGGCGCGACGTAGTGTGCAACGGAGATGGCGAATGGCCGATCGCGCTTCGCTACCAGGTCGCGTCCGAGGGAAATCGCATGCCATGCGACGGCGACGCCGACGACCGTCGCGCCGGTGGTGGTCACTGGCCACCAGTCACCGAGCTTGCCGACGACCGTTGCGACAATACCTACGTTGAGCAGGTAAATATTTGCCAACTGAATCTTCCGATTGCCAACGGGCACGTCGATTTTCAGTAGCTTTTCGGTGAAGTGGCGGCCCCAGATGAGGATGGAGTTGGTGACGGCGCCGAGGGTAAAGAGATGCACCAACAGCCAACGGCCATCGGTGACGAAAGGGTGAATGAGTGCTGCCACGATGATGGAGGCGAACCACCAGCGCACTGGCATGCCGGCCTTGCGGTGCCAGGACATGCGGCGCTTCTTGCCAGGCTTAGTAGGCGGTTTGGTTGTGGGGGATTGGGGTTCTGGTGTGGCGTGCGACGACATATATCAATAATACGCATACTGGGTGCGCATTTAATATGGGCGCATGTAAGAGTGCTTTTATTTGGTCGGGTCTTCGCCGTTTTTGTGGGCCTGCCAGAACTGTGTGGTCTTCTGTGTCTGACCCATCCGGTTTTGAATCAGTATCAGGGTAGTAAGGAAGGGCTTCCGGGTGATGAAAGCGCGTGCCCGACGCGTTGATGATGTGCTCACGGGGAAGTGTAACCCTTTTGTCAAAAACGATTGTTTGAGTATTCACGCAAATACTTCCTCGAATAAACATCTCAATAAAGAGGTGATTGTGCATTAATTGCAATCGTCAGGAAGTGGTTACGTTAGAAGCTAGTTTGTACAGCTAGTTAGATGAATGTAAACAGATTGAAGCTTCAGTAAACAGTTGGTGAAACGTTGTTTTACCAGGGAGAATGATGAGTGGTAAAGGTGGCTTTTTGGCTACCCGAACGATGGGGTAGCCCTTTGTAGTAGGGGGCTGTAAATGTAGTTCATATCGCATAGTATGCCAAGCCTGTGGAACGCATTGTGCGTAGGAAAACTTAACCAGCAGTAAAAGGCATAAGAATGTTTATCCGAGACTGGAAGCAGCTCGCCTGGTGCGTATTTGACGTACTCGCCTGGCTGATTGCGCTGTCCGCCGCTAACGGAATCGTCCGCGGTGAATTGGTATCTTTCTCTGAAATATCAGGCACTAATTTTTTGGTTGTCGCTGTCGCCGTGGCCGTCATCGTCCTGCTCGGCCTGCTGCTCGGGGAGTACACCAACCCACAACGCGTATGGCCCGGCAGTCGAACTGAAGATATTGTTCTGCTGAGCATCAGCATGGGCGGCGCTACCGCAGCCACTGGGTTAGCTCAAATCCTGAAGACCTTCCCGGAAATTGCGTGGTACGTTCCGTTCGCAGGCGGCTGTGTCGCAACTTTGGCAAGTATCTATACCCGAACTCTCGCTCGCTGGATTACCAACAACTTTGGCTCCCGTCAGACGGATGATCGCTTGATTGTTCTCGGTGCAGGCCGTCGAGCCAAATTCTTTATTAACAGCCTTACGGATTCCGGTATCTCCCGTGAGAACCGCTTCCACTTGGTTGGAATCGTCGATCCCAAAGAAAGCGGCGAGAACCATATTTCTCGTATCCATGGTCTCCGCGTGGTTCGTGGAATTGATCAGCTGGGTGAGCTCGCATCGCGTACTTCGGCGCAGTCGGTCATCATTGCGACTGATGAGCCACTGTCCACTGAGTGCATCAACGTCCTCAACCACATTTGTGAGGAATCGTCGCTGCGCCTGCTCATTCTGCCGCCGGTGGAAGAGTACTCGCGCCACCGTGGTGCTGTCGCTACCTCGCAGGTGCGCGAAATTAACATCGCCGACCTCATTGGCCGTCAGCCTCTGCACCTGGATGAATCCAAGGTCGCTTCCATAATCCGCGGTAAGAAGGTGCTGGTCACCGGCGCTGGAGGTTCTATCGGTTCGGAAATCTGCCGACAGGTTCACCGCTTTGAGCCGGCAGAACTGATCATGCTGGATCGCGATGAGGGCGGCTTGCATGCCACGCAGCTGTCGCTGACGGGTTCGGCGCTTCTCGACGGCTCCGATACCGTCCTGGCTGATATCCGTGACGCGGAAATGCTGACGCAGATCTTCACCGAGCGCAAGCCCGATGTTGTCTACCATGCTGCAGCTCTCAAGCACCTGCCGCTGCTGGAGAGCTATCCCGCAGAAGCAGTGCAAACCAATGTCATCGGAACTCAGAACGTCCTGGATGCAGCGGCTGCGGCCAACGTTTCAACCGTTATTAATATTTCCACGGACAAGGCTGCGAACCCGGCCTCGATTCTGGGTGAATCCAAGCGCGCTGCGGAACGTCTGACTGCGCACATGGGGAAAACTCACGAAGGTGTCTGGGCATCTGTCCGCTTCGGTAACGTGTTTGGCTCGCGCGGTTCAGTCATTACGACTTTCCAGCGTCAGATTGAAGAGGGCGGCCCGGTGACGGTGACGCATCCTGACGTTCAGCGCTACTTCATGACCATTCCGGAGGCATCGCAGCTGGTGCTGCAGGCTACCGTTATTGCAGAGTCCGGTGAGACTCTGGTGCTGGAGATGGGTAAGCCGGTCAAGATTGCTGAGCTGGCGGAGAACCTGATCAGGCTCCATGACGCAGACGTAGAGATTGTCTACACGGGTCTTCGTGAAGGTGAGAAAATCTCCGAGGATTTGGTTGATGACCGCGAGGTTCCCAAGATCGGTGATCGTCATCCGCTAATCACTGAGGTACGTGTTGAGCCGGAACGGCTGAATTCGCGGATTCTTCCGTGCACACATGATCACGATGCGGCACGTCGTTGGCTTGCAGAGCACGGTGGGGCGCAAAGCAGTATTGAGGCGCATCCCACCGGTGCACAATCACTTGCAACCGCTAGCTCGAAAGCAAAATAGTTAGGATGACTCCCCACCGTGACAACCACCAGCTCCTCTAACTCCGGGCAGCTGGCGCAAAGAGTTCGAACAGTTGCGACGATTTCGGCAGCTTCAGCGCTCGCCGCAGTCGTCGCCTTTGTGGTCAGTATTCTTTCCGCGCGAGTGCTGGGGCCCGCCGGTCGAGGCGAGGTCGCTACCGTTTTGCAGTTCGCCTATATTGTGGCGCCATTCGTCGGATTTGGGGCCGATCGGCTTTTGCTGCGCCGCGATGATTACGACCACGGTCTCATTCCGAGTGGTTTCGCCATGACTGTGGTCGCTCTGATTGCCTGTGCCATCGCAGGAGTCGTCTACGGACCGTGGACGGCAATGGCCGGCGTCGTCGCCTTGGTTACCGTGTCATTTTCCATGGTCCGTGCCATGGCTATCAGCCGCCATCGAGTGTCCTTCTTCGTCGCAGTATTCGTCGGTTTTCAGGGCTCAGTACTGCTAATAAGCGCTGCGCTCTATTTCGCCGGAGTCGAGGACTGGCGCTGGTGGGCTGCGGCCTATATCTTCCCGGCACTGCCACTGGCAATCTGGTCGCTAGCGAAGTCACGCAAACACACCGATTCCCGTGTTGGCGGAGTGGTAGAGACGGCACGAACAAATGCCCCATTCATCGCATCGGGTCTGGGGCCGTTGACGACCACACGCTTGGGTCGCGTTTTGCTGCCGGCGCTGGCCTCACCGGCGTCGTTAGGTCTTTTTGTAGTCGTGGCGACGGCGACGGAACCGCTGTACTGGATCGCGCAGTCAGTCGCCGATCAGCGCACCAGCGACCAGAGGGGTCGCGAACTCACCCCATCTCGTGTGCTCCGACACCTTGGCATAGTCACTGCAGCGTACGGAGCACTTGGTGCGCTCGGTGGGGTGGCACTCTACTTCCTCATCGTGCCGGTATTCGGCCATGAGTTTGAGCCTTCCCGGGAGTTGGTGCTGCCACTGACTATCGCGGCCGTGGTGCTCGGCTGCTACCGACACCTGTGCGGTGAAATTCTCGGCAGCGACAATCCCCGTCGAATTGGCCGAGTGGAGCTCATTTCCGCCGTTATCGCTGTCATTTGTTACCCGATGGGCATTCTTCTCGGAGACGCCCTCGGTCTCGCGTGGACCAGCGCAATTGTCTACTTTGCAGCAGCCGCTGTTGCAGCAGTGGCGCTGATGCAGCCAAGCGGAGGCCAGAAGAATCCATCAACTACCACCGAAGAACTCCCCGTCGACGTAATCGAGGAAGCCTAAACAATGCGAATCACTTATATCCACCAGCACTTTGTTCTCCCCGGTGAGCCGGGTGGTTCCCGACCCTACGAGTTTGCCCGACGAATGGCCGCCGCAGGCCACGAGGTGACAATGATCTGTGGTCGCGATGAGGCCATGGATAAAACGGTTGATGGTATCCACGTGCGTCGTCTAGCGATTCCGTACCGCAATGAAATGTCGAAGCGCGAGCGTATCGTCAGTTTCTTGAACTTCCTGGTGCGCGCCTCCGCGGTCGCTGCCCGTGTGCCTGCCGACGTGATCTACGCGTCCTCGACCCCGCTGACTGTGGCGGTTCCGGGAATCGTGGCGAAGTTTACCCAGCGTGCGCCGTTGGTGGCGGAGATCCGTGACCTGTGGCCAGAGGTGCCGATCAAGTTGGGCTACCTCAATAATCCGGTGGCAATTTTCTTGGCCAAGCAGCTGGAGAAGGCATTTTATGCGGCATCGAGCGAGGTCGTGGCGCTGTCGCCGTCGATGGCCGATGGCGTCAAAGAGGTCGCTCCGAAGAAGCGCGTGACCGTCATTCCGAATGCGTCGGACTTTGAGCGCTTTGATGTCCCGGCCGAGCAGCGTACAGCTTTCCGAAAGGAGCAGGGCTGGGGCGATGACGTGGTAGCTGTCTATGCCGGTGGTTTTGGCATGTCCTACCAGCTGGAGTGGCTTGTGGATTTGGCGGCGCAGCTGCGTCGTGATGGCGTGGAGAATGTGCGTTTTGTCCTGCTGGGACAGGGAAGCGACTCGGATGCGTTGTACCAGCGCGCCAAGGACGCTGGCCTCGATGCCGATGCGATGTTCCTCGGCCGTCAGCCGAAGGAAGATGTCGCCAAGTACGTGTCTGCCGCCGATATCGCGCTATCGCCGCTGCGTGATGACCCCTGCCTGGAGGGCAACTCCCTGAACAAGGTCTTCGATGCCATGGCCGCATCGCGTCCGGTGGTGTTCAACCATGGTGGCTGGCTGGAGGAAGCCGCAACCGAGCACGATGCCGGTTGGCGTCTCTCGCGCGATATTCCGACCGCGGCCAAGCGATTCGCTGAGATCATCTCCGACCGCGATGAGATGCGCGCAGCGGGACAGCGAAATCGCGAACTGGGTGAGAAGCGTTTTGCCCGTGACAGCCTGTACTCCCAGCTCATCGAGGTACTCAACCGCGTCCGAAAGGTGCAGAAGTAATGACTAACGCTGACGCTAACAAGCCCAATGAGCGGATCTTTCTTTCGCTCGCGACAGTCACCGAAGCAGAAGAACAGGCTGTCGTTCGCGCACTCCACTCTGGTTGGGTGGCTCCGTTGGGACCCGAGGTAGACGCGTTTGAAGCGGAGATTGCCAAGCGCTGCGGTGTTGAGCACGCGCTCGCGCTGTCTTCCGGCACCGCTGGCCTGCACTTGGCGCTGCTCGCGCTGGGGATCGGTGAAGGTGACTACATTCCGGTTTCCACCATGACCTTCGCGGCCACGACCAACGCCATCGCTTACGTTGGCGCTACGCCGGTGTTTGTCGATGCGGCAGAGGACGGAAACATCGACCCTGAGCTGCTGCTCCGCACCGTCGATGAGCTGCTCACCGAGGGCAAGAGCGTTCCCGCCGTGATGATTGTGGACCTCTTTGGCCGCTGCGCCGATTACCCGGCCTTCGCGCCACGCCTGGAAGAACTCGGCATCGCGCTCATCGAGGACGCCGCCGAGGCGCTCGGTGCCAGCGTCCATGGTCAGCCGGCCGGCAGTTTCGGCCGTGCCGCCGCGCTGTCTTTCAACGGCAACAAAATCATGACCACCTCCGGCGGTGGCATGCTGCTGTCCAACGATGCTGACCTCATCGCCCGCGCGCGCTACCTCTCCACGCAGGCGCGTCAGCCCGTCGCCTGGTACGAACACACCGAAATCGGCTACAACTACCGCCTGTCCAGTCTGCTCGCCGCACTGGGGCGGGCGCAGCACTCGCGTCTGGACGACATGATCGCTCGCCGTCGCCAGATTCGCGACGCGTACCTAGATTTGCTCGCCTCGCTTGACGACGATGCCCCTGGTAAAGGTACCCGCTTGCTCTCTGACTCCGACGAGCGGTTCACCGAGAACTGCTGGCTAACCTCGATTGTGCTGCCACAGGATGCCGTCGATAAGGGCGTGCTGAGCCCGGACAGCGTGATTGCGGCGCTGGGTGAGTCCAACATCGAGGCTCGTCACCTGTGGAAGCCGATGCACCTGCAGCCGGTGTATGAGGGCGCGCGGGCCACCATCAACGGTACCGCTGAGAATCTTTTCTCCCGCGGCATTACTCTTCCTAGTGGTCCGGCGCTAGACGATGACGACGTCGCGCGGGTGATAGGTGTTTTGAAGGAAGTGCTGGGATGACTTCTACTGAGGTAGCTGGAGAAGCTGTAAAACAGCGAAAACCGATACTGCAGTCGCTATTTATTGTGGTGGCCGCAGGAATGTTTGCCGGTGTTCTCTACGTTGGCGACACGACGATGAAGGATGTCTCCGCAGCGCTTCCTGATCTATCTTTGGCATTGCCGATTTTAGTGATCGTTGCAATCCTTACCGCCGTCGGCACTCCAGAAGCGCAGCGCCAGAGTTTACTGAATGCGATGAAACGCGCTGGCGATATAAAGCAGTGGCCGATGGCCGTATGGGCATTAGTGGCGTTCTACGCCTGGCTGTTTTGGATGATGCTGTCCGGACTATGGGCTCCTGAAGCCGCCGAAGTAGCTCCTGTCGTTATTGCGTTGATAACGCTTGGGCTCATCGCCACGATGTCAGCAATACTGTTTTATTTGCACCCGCAGGCACTGGTGTGGCTGTGGTTAGCAATCGCCATTTGCTCACTTATTTTTCTCTACGGTGGCATTACTGGTCCGAAATATGTCGGACGTATGACTGCGTTCGGCGGTGGCCCGAATGTGTTTGCCCGTTTCATGCTGTATGGCATCGCGGCAGCTGTGTTTTTTATGCTGTGGCGTAAGTTCATGTGGGCAGCTCTCTTGTTCGCTGCACCATTTGCTTACGGTCTCGTTGCGTCGGGAAGCCGCGGTGTACTGGTTGCTACCACCGTGGTAGTCCTCTTTACCGCAATAGCTGTGTTTTTTCACTGGGGTTGGAAGTGGGCGACTGTTTTTTACGTCGCTGTCGCCGCAGCGGTCGCGTATGGATACTCGCGGTTCATCGCAGGTACCGAGATCGAAGAGTACTTTAAGACGCGCTTTATCCAGTTGACCTTCGAAAAAGAACATGATTCGGGGCGTGGTTATCTTCACGATGAAGCGTTCCGAATCATGAGTGAACACCGCATCTTTGGTGGTGGTCTGCACAGCTTCGTTGTGCTGTCGACACCGAGGTCTTCACGTCCACTGGAGCATCCGCACAATATCTTCTACACAGTCGGATCTGAAGCGGGTGTCATAGGTATCGGCCTGCTTGTAATCGTGCTGGTTGTGCTGGCAATCGCGTGTCGCCACCTATTCAAGTTTCTTCAAGCTGGTCTGACCGCAGCTGTGGCATTCGCAGTTCTTGTGTCACAGGTTTTTTCTGGTTACTACTACGATTCCCGTTCGTTATGGCTATATGGCTTTGCAGCAGCATTTGCAATGCTGAGCCTACGGCGCCGCGCGCAGGACACAGCATCGGCAGAACCAGAGCTGGAGCCGCAACCAGAACCCGCAGCCGAGCCCGAACCAGTCATGGTCACCGATACCGCAGAGCCGGTTGTGCCGGAGCTGGAGCCGGCGGTGGCCGTCGTCAAGCAAAGTGCGCCTGACAACCAGAATGACGACAAGAAACTGCGCGTTGCGGCAGCGTCGTTTGCCGCGGCTGGTGCCGTGGGTGCGGTCGGTTGGCTGGTTGGGAACCGTTCCAAAGCGGAAGTCGATGCGCGTGCCGAAAAGCTCTTGCGCGAAATGTTCAACGAGAAGTAGGAGATGACCAATGGCTTCACTGAGCATCCGCGCGCAACGGGTAATTAAGCGTGGCATCGACGTCGCGGCGTCTGCAGCAGGTCTGATTGTGCTGTCCCCAGTTATGGGTGCTACGGCGCTGGCAGTACGGCTTTCCATGGGGAAGCCAGTCCTATTCCGCCAGGAACGCCCGGGCCAGGATGGTGAGCCGTTTAATATCCTCAAGTTCCGGACGATGCACCACGTCAATCCGGCAAAGGGGCTTGTCGACGATGCGTCCCGCCTCACGGAGGTAGGAAAATTCCTTCGTTCCACAAGCTTGGATGAGCTTCCGGAGCTCATCAATGTTCTGCGTGGCGATATGAGCCTCGTTGGTCCGCGCCCGCTGCGCATGAAGTACTTGGAGCGCTATTCGCCGCGCCAAGCACGCCGCCATGAGGTGCCACCGGGAATTACGGGGCTTGCCCAGGTCTCGGGCCGCAATGGCATCACCTGGGAAGAACGTTTCGAGTACGACGTGCAGTACGTGGATAATTGGTCGCTACTGCTCGATGCAAAGATCCTGCTCGACACGATCTTGGTGGTGCTGAGGCGCGAAGGCATCTCAGAAGAGGGCCAAGTGACCATGACCGAATTCACCGGTTCGTCGAACAAGGGGTCGTCGGATAAGGACGTCTCGGCTAACGCAGATTCTTAATCACACTTGCGGGAACACCGGCGACAACGGAGTAGTCATCGACGTCTCTGGTAACTGCGGCTCCGGATCCGATGTACGCTCCCTCGCCGATGGTGAGGCCGGGGTTGATTACGGAGTTGGCACCTAGGGTGCAGGCTTCGCCAAGCGTGACAAAGCCCGACACGGCATTGAGCGGGAAGATTGTGCAGTAGTCCCGCAGCACCGCATCGTGGCCGATTGTGACATTCATATTGATTTGGGCGTGCTTGCCTACCTCAATATTGCAGGTCAGGCGCGCTCCGGGGCAGATGACCGTTCCCTCGCCGAGCGTGACCAACGCACCAATGCTGGTGTCTGGGTGGACCAGAGTCGCAGGCATGAGCCCCGCGGCATCTGCGCGTTGCGCAATCGAACGTCGAGCAGCGCCGCTGCCGATTGCGACTGTGTAGTAGACCCCCTCGGGCAAGTCCGCGAGGACCTCAGTTTTGCCCAAGAGTTGCACGCCCATTTTGTGGAAAAAGGTCATATCTGGGGTGCCATCATCGATAATGCCTAGGATTTCCCACTGCGCTGGTAGGCCGTTGGCTGCTGCGTAGTCGTTGATGTCCTTGATGAAGCTGACCACGTTTCGGCCAAAACCACCAGCGCCGACGATGACAATTTTTTCGGTCGTCGTGTTGTTAATCCACTGCTTTGGCATGAGTGTCATTATCCCACTGATAGCCGTTTTTAGCCGGAGTGCTTGGCCTCGAATCCACCTACCACCAGTAGGTGGGATACCGAAGGCCGCGCAGTCGATTTGCGAGGATGCCAAGCACCACGATCATGATTGACGAAGCGAAAATGAAGCCTATGAAGCGGAAGTCGTTGGCAAGCCCATGGCCGTGTGGCATCAGTACGGTGACCATAGCGGTAGCGGTGGCAGGGGAATGAGCCGCGCGAGCAAGAAGCATGAGCGCGAAGGCAACGCCGGCGGCAACCGCTGCAGCAATGATGGTCGAACCCAGCATGCGCAGAATTGCGATGCCAGTCGTGCAGCCGATGAGGTGTCCGACCAAGACATTTCGTGGCTGAGCCAGGGGCAGGTTCGGTGCGCCGACGATAAGCGCCATGGCAGCGCCAATAGGAGGCAAAAATAGCAGGTCAGAGACAGAAGTTGAGATGAGTGCCAGGGTCATCAGCGGCAGGCTCACGGCGACCGAGGCGGCGACAATATGGCGCAGCGGCGGGCGAGGTGGTGCTTCGCTGACGATAAGGGGCCGTCTCGTTGGCCGTGAATAGGGCATGGAAAGCATGTTAAGATGCGCTGCTTCGCTCCGCAGAGGTTCAGAGTTTTTATTGAAATAGAGGTTTCATGAGACGCTCTGAACCTCTCCGAACCAGCCAAACTCCGACCATTTTCGCCGGGTATGACACACTTAAGGGCATGGAGCCTATCGATGTCGCAATCCGGGATGAGTCCATCCGTCTCGGACAATTCCTGAAGTTGGCCAACCTGGTGGAAACGGGCGGTCTGGCCAAGGAACTCATTGCTGAGGGCCAGGTCAGCGTGAACGGTGAGGTCGACACTCGTCGTGGCAAGGTACTGCGTCCAGGTGACGTCGTCTCTGTTGCCGGTATGTCGGCACGCGTGGCCACCGCCGATGAAGTCGATGATGACTACTTTGATGAGGCCACCGCCGATGATGACTTTGATCCTGAAAAGTGGAGGAACCTGTAACTCATGCCCGCATTTCCCGCCGAATTTGGCATGCCCCTGCGCGTAGATCTGCTCTCCGCCGCACCGCGTAAGACCGAGCGCTTCTACCGCGGCGTTCTCGGATGGGCTTATCGCAATACCGCGCCAATCCATGAGGATGCCCGCGAGGCTTCCGCTGGTCGCCGCGTTGCCATGCTGTCCGGAATGCCGGTGTCGGTGCTGCTTGAGGCCGATAAGGACGCTGAGGATGCCTTCGTCAACCAGTGGCGCGTGAACTTCCATGTCGACTCCGCCGCTGGTGCCGTCGAGAAGGCGCGCGAGCTCGGTGCTGAAGTCTTCCAGGAACCGACTCCGCTTGTCGACGGATCCACAATGGCCGTCGTTTCCGACCCCGCCGGTGGCCTGATTGGGCTGCTGGAACAGCCGGGTGAGCAGGCCTTCATTGCAGCGGGCGAGCCCGGCACCCCGGTGTGGTTCGAGCTGGTCGCAGGCCCGGAGGAGACCTTTGAGCAGGTCGCGGACTTCTACCACAATTTCTTTGGCTGGGAAATCGCAGTGCGCAACAAGAACGAGCACGGCACTTTCGCAGTCGCGATGGAAGACGGTGCTCCGTTCGCAGGTTTGGTAGCCAGCTCGGTTGCCGCACAGACCGATGCGGCCGATAAGAGCTTCGTTGGCTGGCTAGCGTACCTCGGCGTGGAGAACATCGACACCGCTGTCGCTAAGGCTGAGGAACTGGGCGGTTCCGTGCTCGTCGCCCCGCAGGCCACCGAGTTCGGTCCGCTGGCAACCGTGCAGGACCCGTGTGGTGCGGCGGTTGTACTCTGCGAGGTGCCGCTGCCACCGGAGGAGGACATCCGCGAGTCCGACCCGCTGGAAGGCATTGACCTCAGCCAGTTCCAGTAGGGGCTCAGAGTTCTTCGTCGTCGTCCTCGGGGGCCCGTTTCCCGGTGTAGTTAACGTGTAAAGGATCGTCTTCGTTAGTGATCTCACGTAAAGGCACAGCTCGCGCAGCACTATATCTGTTTCTACTCATATTTCTTGGCCCTCCCCCTATGAGTAATCCCAGTCATCGGCGCTCTCCTTATCGGCGGAGGGTCAACGGCTGGGATTGATAGCAACCACTTTAATTACGCTTCGTAATCGAGTCAATGCCTACAACCCCAGCTCCGCCCGCACTGCAGTCACAAACTGGCTGGTAGTCGCGGTGCCGCCAAGGTCCAGCGTCGGCGCGGTACGTGTGGCGGCGTAGACGGCCTGGCGCAGCTTGGCAGCGGGTGCAAGCTCTGAAGTCGGTGCCCCAAGGTGCTCGGCGCACATTGCCGCTGAGAGCAAAAACGCAGCCGGGTTAGCAACGCCGCGACCTGCAATATCCGGCGCCGAACCGTGTACCGGCTCGAACACCGCGAAGTTATCGCCCACATTCGCCGACGCCGCCAGCCCCAGCCCGCCAATCAGCCCAGCACCGATGTCGCTGAGGATGTCGCCGATAAGGTTCTCCGCGATGATGACATCAAAGCGCGCCGGGTCGGTTACCAGCTGCATTGCCACGGCATCCGCATTGGCAAAATCGAATGCGACCTGCGGATACTCCTCCGCCACCTCTTCGACTGCCCCGCGAATCACACGCGCAGAGTCCCGCAGGATATTCGGCTTATCCGCCACCGTCACCGTCGGCGTGGCCTCCGAATCGGGGTTTGCCGCCTGCCGCGCGAGAGCCAACTTGGCCGCCGATCGCGCAAGGCGGTGCCACGCAAAGGACGTCGTCACGCGCAAAGAAACCGCAACGTCGCCACGCTTATCGACGGCGCGAGCCACCGTCGAGTCCTCCGCCACCTCTGCCCACAGGTGGTGGTGTGGGGAGTCGGTCGGGGCGTCGTGAGGCGGAAGGAGATAGTCGTGACTGTAGAGGCCCTCGGTGTTTTCTCGGACGATGGTGAAGTCGGCAGCCGCGCCGGGCAGGGAGACCGGGCGGAGGTTGGCGAAAAGATCGAGGCGCTGGCGCAGCTGGAGAATAGGGGAGCGGTAGGTCAGGCCAGTGCCGCGCAGGTGTGGTGCCAGTTCATTCTCGGCCTCACGGGCAGGTTTGGAGGTAATCGCCGCGAGGAGAGCGGCATCGCTGCGCTCTAGTGTCTCCCAGGTCTCCTGCGGGACGGGATTGCCGTGCGCGCACCATTGTGACCAGCCAATTTGCGCCTCCGTCAGTTCCCAGTGGGGGAAAACGTCGGTGATGAGTCCTCGGCAGGCATCGGTGATTTCGGGGCCGATGCCATCGCCGGGTAGGAGTGTGATGCGGCGCGGTGCCGCCTCTTTGGCAGTCGCAGGCTGGTCGGTTTCCATGGCTCTTAGCCTAGGTCTGCGACGCCTGCGCGTGTGTGGTTTGGCTATTTTGCGAAAGTAACCGGGATTTCGGTGATGTCCTCGAAGCCCTCGCTGTGGTCGCCGAAGAGCTTCAGTACGCACTCCTGCTGAGTACAGTCCACGGCCTCACCGGTGGGGACGACGCTGAGCTCGAAGTGCGCAGTGTTGTCGTCGGCGATGGTGGTGGTGCCACCGGACTTCTTGGTAATCCACTGCTGCGACTGGGTGCCGGCACTGCGGTCACCGGTGCAGTCCGGGACGGGGTTGCCTGGAGCCTTCTCTGCGGCGCAGAGTGCGGCGTAGTAGCCGTAGTCGGGGTCGAGGCCAGCGAGGTCGACGGTGATGACATCGCCCTCGGACAGGTCGTTGACCGGCTCGGCCTCCATGGTTACTTCGCCGGCGCTGGCGTCGGTGTCAGCGTCAGTTTCTTGGGCTGCAGTCGAGCTGGTGGTTTCCGAGGCGCTGGCAGAATCCTTTGCGCCATCTGCGCCATCTGCGTCATCTGCGCCACAGGCGGCGAGAAGTGGAAGTGCGGCGACGGCCGGAATGGCTAGGAGAGCTGCGCGACGCTGGAGCGTACGGGTAGTCATAGGAGGTAACGTCCTTCCGAAAAACTGTAGAAATTACTATCTTTATTTAAGGGTAGGCTAACCTAGAACTAAAAGATAGCCTAAGATTCTTTGGGTGAGTAGAGCAAAGTCCTTTCTAAGCTCTTTGTTACTAGTGTTAGTCGTTATTTAGTCATTCTTTTGTCGTCTATCTCCGTGCAGCGTCAGCTCACAGAGGGGGAATATGTTCACCGTGCCTGCCTGTCGCGTTCGCAGCCTTGCCGGGACACTGCTGAGTGTTGTCCTGGTCGCAGGACTAGTCGCCTGTGGTTCCGATGATGCCGCGCCGCAGGGGGCGTCGTCGTCAAGCGCTGGCGTGACGACGGTACCGCGCGCCGACAACATTTCCGCTCACGGCGCCGCGCATGCGAATCTACCTTCGGAAAACCCCGAGGTGCTGCTGAAGGACCCGAAACCGGCGGTGGACAAGGACTACCAGCGTATTCTCACGCTTGACCGGGCGGGAGCACTCAGTCGTTCGGTCTACGCGCTTGGCCTCGGAGACCGTCTGGTGGGGCGCGACGCCACCTCCGATTTCCCAGCGGTAAAGAATCTGCCGAACCTCACCATCGGCGGACATGCAGTCAATGCTGAGTCGGTGATGAAGCTAAAGCCGGAGCTCATCATTACCGATGGCTCGATCGGCCCCAGCCGCGTGTTCGACACGTTTGAAAAAGCGGGGATCACCGTCGTCCATGTGTCGGACGAGCGCACTCCCGAGACCATCAACACGCTTATCGACGAAGTTGCGGGCGCAGTCGGCCTGGCTGACCAAGTTGGCCCAGTGAAGGAGCACCTGGATAAGGAGCTGGCGGCTGCGACCGAGTACGCGCAGGCCAAGGCTGATGGCCGCAAGATGATGATCCTCTACGTACGCGGAACCGGTGTGGCCATGATTGCGGGACCGGATTCTGGTGGGCGTTCCCTGATTACTCGTCTGGGCGGTGTTGATGCCGGCGAGGGCGTTGGTATTCAGGGCGCGTTCACGCCGATTACGCCAGAGTCGCTCATCGCTGCGGCCCCAGACACCATCCTGGTTATGTCTGGTGGCCTCGAGTCCGTTGGCGGGATCGAAGGCTTGAAGGAAATCCCAGGCATCGCGCAGACCCCGGCGGGCCAGAATGAGTCCGTTGTGGACGTGCCCGATTCGCAGCTGCTGTCCTTTGACTCGCAGTCGCCGCGTGCGATTCGCGCCATTGCGGATGCTCTCTACGGTGCTGACAAGACTGCGGGGAAGTGACTGGCTGAGCAATGCAGACAACCGCGAACAAAACTAGTCCGTTCAGACAGGTGGCCGTTTTCATTGGACTCGCCCTAGCGCTGGTGCTGGCAATAGGTTGGTCGGCCTCCGTAGGGCAGTTCGGCGCCACCATCGGCGAATCACTGAGCTCAATGGTGAGGCTAGTGTTCAATGGCGGTCTCGGTGATGCGCCAGAGCCCATCGATACTGTGCTGTGGCAGGTGCGACTGCCGCGCATCGCGCTGGCCTGCCTCGTTGGTGCGGGGCTAGCCCTCGCGGGTGTGGCGCTGCAAGCGGTGTTCGGCAACCCACTTGCCGAACCCGGCCTCATAGGTGTTTCCTCCGGCGCCGCCGTTGGCGCTGCCACCGCCACAGTTTTGGGCACCGCCGCCGGGCTTTCCGGAGTGCTCGGCGGAGTGTTGAGTGTCTTCGCCAGCAGCTGGGCCATTGCGGTCTCAGCTTTTATTGGTGGCGCGGTGGCCACGGCTATTGTGGCCGCAAATGCGCACGGTGGTCGCGATATCGCCCGAATCATTCTGGTCGGTGTGGCTGTGAACTCCATCTGTGGTGGTTTGGTGTCGCTCCTGACATTCGTAGCCTCCACGGCTGCCCGCGACCGTATTGTGTTCTGGCAGATGGGTTCCTTTGCCAGCGCCACCTGGACGCAGGTTGTCATCATTACGCTGGTGACAGTTCCGGCCGTAATTGCCATGTGGGTCAGCTACCGCAAGCTGGACATTCTGAGCCTCGGTGAAGCGCAGGCGCGCCACCTGGGTATTAACGTCATCACGCTGGGTCGCGCCATTATTTTCGGCACGTCTCTGGTCGTGGCGGCTGGAGTGGCATTTTCCGGCATCATTGTCTTCATCGGCTTGGTGGTGCCGCACGCTGCACGACTGCTGCTGGGGCCGGCGCATCGCACGCTGATTCCCGCATGCATCCTCGGCGGAGCGCTGGCCACAACGCTGGCCGACCTCGCGGCCCGCACCATGATTACCGGTGCGGACCTGCCACTGGGAATGCTCACCTCGATCGTCGGCGGCCCCCTGTTCTTCTGGCTGCTCCTGCGTTCGAAGAGGGCGGTGCACTAATGGAAATTCACTCTGGACTGGGCATTTCTGCCGACAATGTCAGCATCACCCTGGGCGGGCACCGCATCCTGAACGATATTTCCGTGGTCGCCGAGCCCGGAAAAGTCACCGCGCTGGTCGGCCCTAATGGTGCTGGAAAGTCGACACTGCTCGCAGCGCTTTCCGGCGACCATGAGCTCAGCGGCGGCGACGTCCGAATCGGCGAGCATTCCATTACCGAGCTCTCCATTGCCGAGCTAGCCCGCTACCGCGCCGTCCTGGTGCAGAGCCAAGAACTGTCTGTACCATTCACCAGCCGCGAAGTCATCGACTTCGGACGCAACCCATGGGGCTGCCCGAACGAAGAGTTGCTCGCGGAAGTCATCGCTGAATGCGACGTCGCGCACCTCCTTGACCGGGAAGTACCGACCCTCTCCGGCGGCGAGCGCGCCCGCGTCCACAGCGCGCGTGTGTTCTACCAGGACACTCCCGTCGTGCTTCTCGACGAACCGACCGCGGCCCTGGACCTCCACCACGCCGAAAAAATCATGGGAATGATGCGCGCCCGCGCGGCGGCGGGCAAAGCCGTGGTCGTGGTCCTGCACGATTTGTCCGCCGCAGCGGCGTATGCCGATCACGTTGTGGTGGTGGCGCAGGGGCACGTCGTAAAGCAAGGCCCGCCTGCGGAAACCCTGGATGCACAGACCGTCAGCGAAGTCTACGGCATCGGTGTGGAAGTGCTTCGGGATTCCGCGGGCAACCCCGTGCTGGTGCCTCAGCGCGGACAAGACCTCTCACCCTAGTCTCCAAAACCCCACAGAGAAAGAAGAAAACCATGGTTGAAAACGCGATTAAAGAAGGTGACAAGCTGGCTGCTCAGCCCTTGGCAGAGCGGCTCAAAGTGGAGACTTCCGGTGTTCACAGTGAAGCGGAAAACTCCGACTTCATGTCGAGACTGCTTGCGGGTGAACTGGACGCGCAGGCGGCCATCGATTTAACCGGTCAGCTCTACTTTGTGTACGAAGCGTTGGAGCAGGCAGTGCGGTCCACTGCGGAGTCGGAGCAGGTCAGCGCGGTCTACGATGCGCAGCTGGAGCGTTTGGAAGCACTGGCAGCCGACCTTGAGCACTTGGTGGGGGCTGATTGGCGGGAAAAGATCTCGCCTGTGGAGGCGACAAAGAACTACGTGGCCGAGCTTCGTGAAATCGAAAGCAATGGCAACGCCAACGCCGCATTGGCGCACCATTACGTTCGCTACTTGGGTGATCTTTCTGGTGGTCAGGTGATTGCGTCCATGCTGGCCAAGCACTACGGCATCGGTGCGGAGGGAACCCGATTCTATGACTTCTCCGCGATTGGAAAAATTAAGCCCTACCGCGACAGCTACCGACAGAGTCTGTCAGAGCTGGGCATTTCGGATGCCGACAAGGATGCTGTTGTGGAAGAGGCGAAGAAGGCATTTCGCCTGAATCGGGCGATTTTCCACGACCTGGACGGCGGTCTCGACGACGCCGTGGCGTAGGTTGCGGCGGAGGGCGCGGACTGGAGTGTTGCGACTGTGGCTGTGGGGGTGTGCATTAGCCGATGTACACCACTGCGTTACGGCCGCCCGTGCACTTGATGTTGCCGCCAGCAGGACGGCACCACATGTTGTAGGTCAGGCCAGTCGTTGGGCTGTAGGCCGTGATGGTGCCGGATTCCGCACCAGTGGAATTGCGGTAGCGGACGTAGGCGCTGTGTACATTTCGAACGAACGGATCGCTCGTTGAGGATGTGCCCTTCCATGCGCTGGAGAGGTTGCCGCCAGCCAGGCCACGTGACGAGCCCGAGGACCCAGCAGAGCCACCGGAGTTCGCGGAGTTTGGAACGACCACGGTCTCAGTCTGCGTGACCGGTGGGTTGGGCTGGCTCGAAGCATCGGCAGCGACCTGTGTAGTGGCAGCCGTCTGTGTGTCGGCCGCAGTCACCGAGTCATCTTTGCCTAGGGTGACATAAAGTACCGCGCCAATCAGACCTAACAACACCACACACAGCACTGAGATGAGCGCAATCAAGGCACCGGAAGTGCGTGAGTTCTGCTGCGGATACGCCGGGGCTGCGTAGGCGAAAGTTGGTGCTGGCTGCGCAGCGAATTGGGGCTGCGGTTGAGGTTGGGGTTGAGGTTGGGGTTGAGGTGCCTGGTCCGGGTAGACGGGGCCGAAAGAACCGGTGGAAGGATTCGAATTGTAGTTGGGGTCTGAGCTGGGGAACTCGTTATACGACATGCTGGACGTACCAATCACGAGGAGGGGATGTTCCCCTGTGATGAGCCCAACCCGCGTAGCGAATGGTGTTCCATCCCCTGGGGACACGGTTAACGTCTTTTATTGTATTACCGGGAAAACTTTAAAGCATGTTATGGGGCGCATGTCATCCCAAAATGCGGCAAGGATGCGTTTAGCTAAACCCGAAATGAGGTGGTGAGCTTCAAATGAGGGCGCGGCCATCGAGAAACTGCGTAAGTTTATGACAGTTTCGGCATTAATTTTTGCTTGTTTTTGTCATAAACGCAGTCACTAACTTATGACCCGACTTATGAGCCGGCCCAAGACGCAGGGCTGCACATGCGAAACTGGGGTGCGCATGAGACTTCACGGCCACTTTTCGACCGTTTCGTTCATGAGCACCCCAGTTTGTTGCGAGGCGTAGCTGGTAGTTAGTAGCTAGTAGCTGCTTAGTGGCTACATCCCCAGGATTTCCTTGAGCTCGGCCTTAATCTGGTCGAGCCGCTCGGCCGCAGCCACGTGCGGAATCGCGGCCGGTGCGGCCGGCAGCACGACCTCCAAGTAGCACTTCAGCTTCGGCTCCGTGCCGGAAGGCCGGGCAATGACGCGGTCGTTGGCCTCGGTGAGAATGAGAATGCCGTCGGTAGGCGGGATGTGATAGCTCTCGCCCTTGGCATCGACCATGTCTAGGCCGTCATTCATGTCCGTGACCTGCGTGACCTTCGATCCGGCCAGCTGTGCAGGCGGGTTGGCGCGCAGAGTGTCCATGCCCTTGGTAATCAGCGAGCGGTCCTCGACGCGGAAGGTCAACGGGGCGGTCTTGTAGAGGCCGTGGGCGCAGGCGACCTCATCCAGCAGGTCCTGAATGCCCAGCCCCTGGTCCTTCAGACGCGCCACCGCGTCGGCGACACGCACCGCCGCAGATACGCCGTCCTTGTCTCGCACGACTGCCGGATCGGTGCAGTAGCCAATGGCCTCCTCGTAGCCGAAGATGAGCCCGTCCACACCAGCAATCCACTTAAAGCCGGTCAGTGTAGCGCGATAATTCAGTCCGTGACCTGCGGCAATCTTGCCCAGCAGGCGCGAGGACACAATCGAGTTAGCCATCGTGGCCGGAAATTCTGCGCCCTCATCATTGGTCACGGTCGCAATCCCACGGGCCTCGGCATCCGCAGCGATGACCTCCCCCAGAAACGCACCGATGTCATCGCCGGAGAGCTGTCGCCAGCCACCGTCGACGCTGCTATCCGGAATAGCCACCGAGCAACGGTCCGCATCCGGGTCAGCCGCGATGATGACATCCGCGTCTTCGGCACGAGCCAGCTCAAACGCAAGATCCAAAGCACCGGCTTCCTCCGGGTTCGGGAACGATACCGTCGGGAACTCCGGATCCGGCGCGAACTGCTTCTCGACCACGCTGACATTCGAGAAACCTGCCGCGTTCAGCGTGCGCACGATGGTCTCGCCGCCGACGCCATGCATCGGGGTGAGGATAATCTTCGCTGCCTGCTTCTCTTCGCTTGACGACGTCGTTGCGAGCGCAGCCGCCCGTTTCACATAGGAATCAAGCAGTTCAGGACCAACCTGCTCGACGGTATCGAAGTCACGCGGGACCTCATCAGCTGGTGGTGCAGCGGCGATGGCTTCCGCAATTTGCTTGTCATGGGGCGCGATAATCTGGACACCTCGGCGGGAATCCGATTCCACCGCGCGGCCACCGAGGTAAACCTTGTAGCCATTGTCCTTCGGCGGATTGTGGCTGGCCGTGACCATAATGCCGGCATCGGCATTGAGGTGGCGCACGGCAAAGGCGGTCACCGGTGTGGGCAGCTGCTGTGGCAGGGCCAGGGCCTTGCCACCGGCTGCGGCGACAACCGCGGCGGCATCGCGGTGAAAATCAGCGGAGCCGTGGCGGGCATCGCAACCAATGACCACGGTAAAGTCATCGCCCACAATGTTCTTCAGGTGTGCGACCAAGCCGGCGGTGGCACGGATGACCGTGGCGCGGTTCATGCGGGACTGACCAGCTGCAACGACACCGCGCAGACCTGCAGTGCCGAATTCGAGTGGCCCGGCGAAACGGCTTTCCAGCTCGGCAATCGCATCGGGGTCGGCGGCCTTGGCTTCGTCGTAAAGCGAGGAGAGCTCGGCGGCGGTGGCCTCGTCCGGATCGTGGGCGATCCAATCGGTGATGGTGGCTTGTAGCTGTTCGGAGAGCATCGGTGTTCGCCTACTTCAGACCATCGAGGACAGCGGCGGAGGAGGAAAGGCCCAGGCGGGAGGCGCCCGCAGCAATCATTTCCTCGGCGGCAGCGGCATCGCGGATACCACCGGAGGCCTTGACTCCCAGGCGGTCGCCCACGGTTTCGCGCATGAGCTTCACAGCGTGAGCGGAAGCGCCGCCGGCCGGGTGGAAGCCTGTGGAGGTCTTGACGAAGTCTGCGCCCGCGGACTCGGAGGCCTTGCAGGCTGCGATGATTTCCTCATCGGTCAGGGCGGCCGACTCGATGATGACCTTCAGAATCTTGCCCGGAATGGCGTCGCGAACAGTCTTGATTTCGGCCTCGAGGTCGTCGAAGCGGTGTTCCTTGGCGAAGGCGATGTTGATGACCATGTCGACTTCTTCAGCACCATCGGCCACAGCGCGAGCGGCTTCAGCAGCCTTGACCTCGGCCTTTACCGCGCCGGAGGGGAAACCGACGACAGTGGCGATGTGCAGGCCCTCTGGCACCTCGACTGGGAGCTGCGAAGGGGAGATGCAGATGGAGTAGGTGCCGAGCTTGGCGGCCTCGGCGATAAGAGCCTTGACCTGGTCAGAGGTGGCTTCTGGCTTGAGTAGGGTGTGGTCAATCATCTTGGCAACATCAGCGCGGGAAGTCATGGGAGAAATCAAGTCCTTTCGGAAAATTAGGAGAGAGCTTAAAAGTTAGGTGCTTAAAAGTAGGGAGGTGGCGGGCTCGGGGCGGGGAAGTAGCGCCGGCGCGAGCCCGTTAGAGATTTTCTAGGACACGCGATCGAGGATAATCTCGCGCTCGGCTGCCGGCGCGGTGTCGCCGATTTCAATGCCCGGCTCGATGGACTCGAGGGCGCGCTCGAACTTATCCGGAGTTTCAGTGTGCAGCGTGAGCAGCTTCTGGCCCTTGACCACCTTGTCTCCTGGCTTGGCAAAAATCTCAATACCGGCAGTGGCCTGCACCGGATCATCCTTACGAGCACGTCCCGCGCCCAAGCGCCAGGAACCAACGCCGAGTGCCAGTGCATCCAGCTTGGTCAGGTAACCATCGGCTTGTGCAACCACATCGTGCGTGTGAGGCGCCACCGGCAACGCGGCATCCGGATCGCCGCCCTGAGCGCGGATCATCTTCTTCCACGAGTCCATAGCGCGGCCGTCCTTCAGTGCCTGCTCCACGTCGGCATCGTGTACGCCGGCCAGCTCCAGCATGTTTCGGGCCAGCTCACAGGTCAGCTCCACGACATCTGCGGGGCCACCACCTGCGAGAACTTCCACCGATTCGCGGACCTCGAGAGCGTTGCCGATGGTCAGGCCTAGCGGAGTGGACATGTCCGTCAGCAGTGCGCGGGTGTTCACACCCGCGTCGTTGCCCAGGTCAACCATGGTGCGAGCCAACTCGCGGGCCTGATTCAGATCCTTCATGAAGGCGCCCGAGCCGACCTTGACATCCAGCACCAGGCTGGAGGTGCCCTCCGCAATCTTCTTGGACATGATTGACGAGGCAATTAGCGGAATGCAGTCCACCGTCGAGGTGATGTCACGCAGCGCGTAGATTTTCTTATCCGCAGGTGCCAGGCCTGCACCGGCTGCTGCGACGACCGCGCCGGAATCTTCCAGGATTTGCATCAGGCGGTCATTCGGAACATCAGCCTGCCAGCCTGGAATGGATTCCAGCTTGTCCAGGGTGCCGCCGGTGTGGCCGAGGCCGCGACCGGACAGCTGTGGGACGGCCACGCCGTAGGAGGACACCAGTGGGCCCAGCGGCAGCGTGATTTTGTCACCGACACCACCTGTGGAGTGCTTGTCTGTGGTGGGCTTGCTCAGCGAGGCGAAGCTCATGGTCTCGCCCGAGTCAATCATCGCCTGAGTCCAATCCACAATCTCGCGGCGGTTCATGCCGCGGATGAAGATGGCCATGTTCAGCGCCGCCATCTGCTCATCGCCCACGACGCCGCGAGTGTAGGCGTCAATGACCCAGGAAATCTCTTCCGGACTGAGCTCACCGCCATCACGCTTTACCTTGATGACGTCAACTACATCGAACTTTTCAGCCATTGTTCGCTCCTTTTATAGGCGATTGTGCTTAGCGATATTGGTCTTGTGAACTCTGCTGATTCCGATTATCATCAGCACTAGAACAAATGTCAATAGTTAACTTTCCATTTGTACCCACATAAGTATGTTTGCATAAATACCTCGAACAGGCTCGGGGAGGGAGAGCACAATGTCCCACATCTCAGACGAAGAACTGCTGGCTAAGGCCTACGCAGCCACAGAAAACTCGTACGTCCCCTATTCAGGTTTTCCGGTCGGTGCCGCACTTCTGCTTGACGACGGCACGGTGGTCACAGGCTGCAACGTGGAAAATGCGTCCTATGGGTTGACCAACTGCGCAGAGCGCACAGCCGTATTCCGCATGGTCGCGGAGCACGGCGGCAACCATAAGGTTGCGGCCTGCGCCATCGTCGGGCGAAAGGCGGCACCGTGCCACCCCTGTGGTGCCTGTCGGCAGGTCCTGCACGAATTTGGGTGCAAGCGCGTCATAGTGGAGTCCGAGCGCCCGGAAAATGGTGGTTTAGGCGCTCCGGCCAGCATTGACTTCGAAAAAATTCTCCCTTACGCCTTTGGTCCCGAGGACCTGTAGGCATCATCACCACAGCCTCTTTTATCAAGAAAGAAGACCTTAGTCATGGATAGACTGCAAGGCTTACTGGGCATCATCCTCGTCATCGGATTTGCCATTGCTATCTCAAAGAACAGGAAAGCCATTAACTGGCGCACACTCGGCGTTGGCCTGCTGCTGCAAGCGGTATTCGCGCTGGTAGTGCTGAAGTGGGAACCTGGTTTTAATGCGCTGAAGAGCGTCGCCGGCGCCATTGAGAAGATGATCGATTTTACAAATGAGGGAACCTCGTTTGTCTTCGGTAATCTTTTCGACGACACGGGTAAAAACTTCGTCTTCGTGCTCAACGTGCTGCCAGTGATCATCTTCCTGGGCGCAGTCCTCGGTGCCCTCTACTACCTGCGGGTAGTGCAGTACTTCGTTGAATATGTCGGGTCCGCACTGAAGTTCATTATGGGTACCTCGAAGGTGGAGTCCGTCTTCGCTTCCACGGTGATTTTTCTCGGGCAGTCGGAGGCTCCGCTCGTCGTTAAGCCGTATATTCCGAAACTGACCAAGTCGGAGCTGTTCGCATGTATGTCGGGCGGTTTTGCGTCGGTGGCCGGATCGACCTTGATTGGCTACTCCCTGCTCGGTGCGCCGCTGGAGTACCTGCTGGCGGCATCGGTGATGAACGCGCCGGGCTCGCTGCTGATTGCGAAGACTTTCTGGCCGGAGACAGAGGAATCTGACCTGGATGCGTCAGTGAAGGATGTCCGCGATACCGAGTCGAAGAACGTCATTGATGCGCTTGGATCGGGTGCGCTGGCCGGCGGTCGTATCGCTGTGGTTGTGGCCTGTCTGTTGATTGCGTTCATCGCTGTGATTGCGATGCTGTCGGCGATGATCGGCGGCATTGGCGGCTGGTTCGGTCAGGATAACTGGTCTCTGGAAGGACTGTTCGGCCTGATCTTTGCGCCAATTGCATGGCTGATTGGTGTGCCGTGGGAGAACGCAGGGCTGGTCGGTAGCTTCATTGGTGAGAAGACGATTCTGAACGAGTTCGTCGGCTACACTTCGTTCTCTGAGCACGTGGATTCGCTGGATCCGAAGTCCATCATGCTGGCAACCTTCGCCCTGGCCGGCTTCGCTAACCTGTCGTCCATTGCGATTCAGATCGGTTCCTTCGGTGCGCTATCGCCGGAGCGCCGCGGTGAGATTGCCAAGAACGGTCCACTGGCGCTGATCGCGGGTCTGTGCACTAACCTGCTCAACGCAGCAATCGTGGGTGTGATTGCGCTATAGCTCTTCCTCAGTTCGGAATTCGGCCGCCTGCTTTTCTAGATTCTGATGGATTTTCTGCTCGCCCTCGGCGGCAGCGGTAGCCCGAGGCGGAAGCTGGATGTAACGCTCTGAGGGCAGGCCAGCGCGCAGTTGGCGCATCCTCTCAACCTCGGCATCCAGCTTGAAGCCGAAGACCACGACCACATTAATGCTCCAGAGTGCGGTCATCAGCGCGATAACCGCACCCATGGCGCCATAGGGATTCGAAGCCGCAAAGTTGAATAAGTACAGCTGGAGCGCCTTGCCGATGATCAGCGAGCTAATAATTGCCAGTGCCGAACCTGTGCTGAGCCAGCGGAATTTGCGCATGCGCACGTTCGGCGTGAAGTAGTACAGCGAGCCAATCAGAATCATCGACATCAAAATAATGACCGGCCAGCGCAGCCAACTCCAGACGGAGATGCAGAAGTCAATGACCTGTCGCGTGGTCGATTCAATACCCAATGGGCGGGCAACCGGTTCGACAATGGTGATAACTAGCTGGTCATTGACAATAATCGCAATGAGTAGCACCACAGTGCCGATTAACAGCAGCAGCGTAATGGCGACCATGAGCAGGTGGTAGCGAATCAGCGTGCGACCTTCGGAAACGCCGTAGATGGAGTTTGCCGTGCGCGAAAAAGCGCGCGTGTAGGCCGAGGACGAAATCAGTGCAAAGACAATACCGATAGTCAGTGCGACGAGACCGCCCGTGGCGGAGCCGATAATCGTTGAAATGACATTGCGGATCGGTTCGGCATACTCAGCCGGAATGTAGCTGCGGATGAAATCCTCGGTCAGGCGGTTGAGGTCTTCTGTATAGCCGGCCAGCATCAGCGTGGCAATCGAATAAATCGCAAGCAGTGCAGGCGCGAAGGTCAACACCGTGTAATAGGTCAACTTCGCGGCAGCGTCGAAACCGAGCTCCAAGAAAAACTCAATACCCGCACGCTTGAGAGCGTAGAGCGCTCCTTTCCACCTCACGGGTGGCAACTTCTTTGCGGACTGAGCAAAAGATGCGTCTGCCGACTCGTAGGCCTGGAGTGTGTGCCTGATTTGCTGTGCTGGTGACACCTAAAGAATCGTCCTCTCCGACCGGACAGCGGCTGCAACATATATGCGGACATGTGCGCTCGCTTAAGTCTATCGGTCGAAGAGGACAAAGACGCTTCTCGGGCCCGGGTGTCAGTTCTTTGTACTGATGCGTTCCGGGACGGTTATTCCGTGGCAGTAAGAGGGGTGGAGCTATCGGGGGAGCCCGGTGAGCCCGGTGAAGCCGGTGAAGCCGGTGCAGCCGGTGAGTCCAGCGCAAGCAGGCGTTCAGCGGTGGCATCGTCGATGACCAGGTGAGTAGCCAAATTTGTTCGAAGGGCCACGTCGATGGCCGCGGCCTTGTGTGCGCCACCGGCCACAAGTACCCGAGTGGGGATCCGGCGCAGGTCAGAGAGACTGATACCTACCGTGCGGGCATCGACCTCTGGCAGCGCAATGCCACCGTCAGCGCGGTAGAAGCGTGAGCAGGCATCGCCCACTGCGCGCTCCACGAGCAAGTCTTTTTCGGTTATCGACAGCTGTCCCAAGTTCAAGGCCAGCGAATCATGGTCGACGGCGCCGACGGTGAAAACGGCAATGTCCACCGTCCGGCCAAGAGCCAAAACGCTGGCAATGAACCGATCCTGTTCCACGATGCGCTTGGTCTCGACCGAATCGAAAATCACCGGCAGCGGCAGTGTGCGGGCATAGGCGTGGAAAGCGTGGCAGAAAGCGCCAATAGTGCGGATGTCGTTCGTGGACTTATCGGAGTGGCTCATTCCTCCCTTGAGCTGCACAATTTCCACGCCCGAGACATCCTTGGACTTCAGTTGCGTGGATACGGAGTACATGGTCTTACCCCACGAAACACCGAGAAGGGTACCGTCTACCACCAGCTCGTCGAGAAGCTCGGCGCCCACGCGCCCCAACTCGCGGAGCAAGACTGCATTGCCAGCGCGTGCCGGTTGCGCCAGGCGCACATCGTTCAACTTGTAGCGATCCCGCATCTGCGTAGCGGTCTCTGAGGCTTCCTCGCGCGGATCATGGATCTCAATGCGCACGTAACCGCGCTCACGGCCAAGATTGAGCAGTTTAGAGACCGTTGGACGGGAAACCCCGAGTTCGGTTGCAACCTGAGACTGTGTGAGCCCCTCGCCGTAATAGAGTTTGACGGCGGTGAGTGCCTGGATGTCGCGACTGTCCACAGCGGCCTCCTCCAACAAGAGCACTTAGCAAGCGCACTTGTAACAGGAACCTCGCTTGATTGTGGCCCTGCCCGACTTGATCATCGGGAAAGCGTGCGCCTCACCTGTGATTTTAGTTCCATGTTTGCAAAAACAAAAAGTCAGCTTTTGCATTTGTAGTAAACGGTGAGGCGTTGGCTTTCCCGGAGGGTGTCGGAGGGCATCGGAGGACCCTCCCGAAGGCGCCGGAGGGGAACGCAGCGCAGGTTGGGTTCCCGCAGAATTACCAGATATTCACGCGCTCATTCGGCTCACGCCACATGCCGTCGCCCGCTGAAGTGCCGAAGGCCTCATGGAACTCATCGATGTTGCTGGCAATGACGTTGCAGCGGAACTCCGCTGGTGAGTGCGGGTCAATCGCAAGCAGCTGGCGTGCAAACTCCGGGCGAATCTTAGAACGCCAGACCAGTGCCCACTGCTTGAACAGGTCACGGTAGGTCTCTGGGGCGTCCTCCAGTCCAAGTTCTTCACCGCGGGCAGCGAGGAAACGACGGAAAGCGACGACGGCAATGCCGAGCCCGCCCAAGTCACCGATGTTCTCGCCCAGGGTGAAGCGGCCATTGACGCCGGGTAGGTCAGCGCCTTCCTCTGCCTGCTCGCGCAGAGCCTGCGGCACCAGTCCCTCGTACTGATCCACCAGTGCGGCGGTCAGGTTCTCAAAAGCTGCGCGATCCTCATCGGTCCACCACTGGTGGAGGTTGCCGTGCCCGTCATACTGCGAGCCCTGGTCATCAAAACCATGCCCAATCTCGTGACCAATAACGGCACCGATACCACCGAAGTTCTCCGCCGGGGAAGCGTCCGGTGAGAAGAACGGCGACTGCAAAATCGCAGCCGGGAACGTGATGTCATTGACCACCGGATTGTAGAAGGCATTGACCGTCTGTGGAGTGCCATGCCACTCATCGCGATTGGCCGGAGTACCCAGCTTTGCCACCTCATAATCGTGCGCAAAAGCGCTGGCAGCACGAACATTTTCCATTAGCGAATCCCCGAGCTCCATCGCCGAGTAATCACGCCAGCGCTCTGGGTAGCCAATCTTGGCCTTAAACAGCGACAGCTTCTCCAATGCCCGCTCTTGCGTCGCCTTCGTCATCCACGGCAGCTCCGAAATGCGCTCCCGGTACGCCGCCAGCAGGTAGTCCACCAGTTCCAGGACCTGCTCCTTGTACTCCGGTGGGAAGTGCTTTTCCACATACAGCTTGCCGACGTCATGTCCAACCGCACCGTCGGCAAAGGCAACACCACGCTTCCAGCGTGCACGCTGCTCGGTCGAACCCTGCAAGGTGCGGCCGTAGAAGTTAAAGCTCTCCGCAGAGAAGTCATCCGACAGGTAGGCAGCACGCTGGTGGAGAACGCGCCACAGCGCCCACAGGCGCAGATCTGCCAGGTCAGTGTCCTGCCACAGCTTGCTCAAATGCTCGAAGTACGACGGCATCATCACCACGATGGTGTCGATGGCAGTCTGGTTCGTCTCATTCACGCCGGTAGCCGCGAGCCATTCCGCGACCGGGAATCCGGTGGGGAGATCAGCAATAGCGGTCTTGTTATAGGTCTTCAGTGCGTCGCGGGTATCGACCACATTCCAGTGACCAGCGGCAATGCGCTTTTCAAAAGCCACGATGCGCGCCGCCGCAGCGGCCGTGTCTACCAACTCGAATGCAGCAAGTGCAGTGGAGAGGTCTCCCGCGCCGTCGTCATGCGAGGAGAGGAGCTTCAACATAGCGGCAACATGCTGCTCATAGGCGGCGAGAGTGTCGGCGTGACCAGGCTCGCGGTAGTAAGCCTCATCCGGGAGGCCGAGGCCCGACTGCAGCAGGTAGAGAGCATCCAGGTCCGAGCCGGAATCCTTCTCTACCCAGTACCCGAGCGCACCGCCGACACCGAGGCGGTCGAGGCGGCCGAGTGCCAACGCCAGCTCATGCGCGTTCTCGGCGGAGGCAATCATTTCTAAATCCTGCGCGAGCGGAGCAGCGCCGGCGCCATTAATAGCGGCTTCGTCCATGAAAGAGTTGTACAAGCGAGCGACGCGGGAATTCTGATCCGCATCGGCGGCAGTGGTGATGAGCTCGCGGACGTTTTCCTCCGCCTCATCCCTCAGCTTGTAAAAGGCGCCATCGATGGGGCGGTCAGCCGGGATGACGTGATTACTAACCCACTCACCGTTGGTGGCCAAGTAGAGGTCATCCTGTGGGCGAGGAGTCGTTGAGAGTTGGGACGTTGCGGACTGGGTCTCAGTATTAGTGCTATTTGTCATGCCGCCAGTCTAGGGGCAAGGGCGGATTGAAGCTGTGACTGGAGGGGCGGGATAAGTTTAGGATTACGAATGGGGCTAAAGTGATTTAGGGGGTAAGGTGCAAACCATGAAATTTCTTCCACTTTCCGCGACCGCGGTGCTGAAGCGACGCCCGGGCCGCGCCACTTTGGCAAGTATCGTGGCCGTTGCGCCGCTGACCTTGGGTGTTATTGCACCGGCTGACGCGCAACCCCAGGACGCATCTGCACACTCCAACCCGTCCGCTGCTGATTCCAAGGGGTCGCTCGACTTTTTGACCGAATCACCGAGCATCACCGATGCGCCGCTGGTGTCGGATGCTCAGGAGCCGCAGGGCTCTGATGCCAACGGTTCCTCAACTGGTTCGGCTACCAGCGCATCGTCGAACCCGGCTCGCACCGGCTTCCACATGGGGCCGACCGGTGTGGACGTCTCCAAGTGGCAGCGCCCAGGTGGCGTCGCGCTGAAATGGAACGAGGTCGCAGCTAGCGGCCAGAAGTTCGCTTTCATCAAGGCCACCGACGGTGTCGAAGGTGACCAGAAGTACTTCCTCGAGGACTCCATCGCGGCTGCGAAGGCCGGCCTGTACGTGGGCAGCTACCACAAGGCACACCCGGATCGTTCCGCAACCGCGCAGGCTGACCAGTACGTAGAAGCACTGCAGCAGCGCGATGAACAAATCTCCACAGACAAGACACTGCCGCCTGTGCTTGACATCGAGCTAGACAATGGCCTCAACCCAACCCAGCTGCAAAAGTGGACCAAGGACTTCCTCGAGCGCGTTGAGGAAAAGACCGGCGAAACCCCGATGATTTACACCTACCGTTGGTTCTGGCAGAACCCGATGGGTAACTCGACCGACTTCACCGACTACCCGCTGTGGCTCGCCGCCTACGAAGACAGCGCTCCGACCTCGCTGCCGGGCGGTTGGGAGAGCATGGCCTTCTGGCAGCGTTCCTCCACCGGCCGCGTCGATGGCATCCCGACCATCGTGGATGAGGATGTCTTCAACGGCACCGAAGCTGAGCTGCAGCAGCTGGCTGCTGCTCACTAGCCGTGTGCTGGGGGCGGGCTAAAACTTCGTCCGCCCCGCACGCCACGCAATCAACGCAGGCAGGAGCTTGTCGACGGCGTCGACGACGATAAGCGCATCGAGAAGCTCCGGCCGCACAAACCCCGCATCCACAACTTTGCGCAGGAGCGCCAACAGGGGCTCCCAGAAGCCCGATGGTCCCAGCAACGCCACTGGCTTGGCATGAATCCCCAGGTGCTGCTGGGTCCACACCTCGAAGAACTCTTCCAGCGTGCCCGCACCGCCGGGGAGTGCAACAAAAGCATCGCCGAGCTCATACATGCGCGACTTTCGATCGGCCATAGTCGCAACAGTTTCCAGGTGAGTCAGCCGCGGATGGGCAATTTCCTTCTTGACCAAGACCTCGGGGATGACACCTGTGACACTGCCGCCGTCGTCAAGCGCTGCGTTAGCAACCGTGCCCATAAGACCAATCGCCGCGCCACCGTAGACGAGCTCCACCCGATTTTCCGCGAGTGTCTGGCCGAGACGTTCGGCGGTGACGCGCCAGGCGGGATCGTTGCCGAAGCCGGAGCCGCAGAAGACAGTTAGTGACGACAGTGCGCGCTGTGGCTGTTCACGGCCAGCGGCAAGCTGCGGCAGCTCTTCGCGGAGCTTCGGCAGAGTGGTCTCGGCCAGCATAGGGGCGATTTTCCCGGTCGGCAGCCAGGGGTCGAGCCAGCGGACCTCTTCAATCTCGGCATGGGGCTGAACGTTCGCCAGCTCATCGGTGAACTCGCCGACATAGCGCACATGGTGGCCGACGACCTCGAAGCCCGCCTCGTTGGCGGCGGCTGCGCGGGCGATATTCCACGGACGCAACAGCGATAGCTCGATGTCCACGCCGAGCTCCTCGGAGACCTCGCGCGCGGCGGTGACCTCCGGGTTATCGACGGACTCACCCGGCTCGAACTTGCCGCCGGGCAGCATGAACGTATCCGTACCTCGCTTACGAACGCACAAAACCCGCCCCACCGGGTCAGTCACAACCATTGCGGCGACAACGATGGAACGGGTTTGTGCAGTCACTCGGGCTCCTTAGGTGAAGGAAGCGCCGAGGCTCTTTCGCCTAAGGATCCTTCACAATCATCTTCCCGGGCGAGTATAGACCCGAGCGAGTGATATCTTCATACTCAATTTCGGCGACATCCGGCTTGACCTTGTCTTTATTCGGACGCGGCGAGAGCTTCTCGACGGAACCCCAGTCGCGGCGCCAGTCGTTCTTGAGGTAAGTCGGTACGGACGTAGCCTCATTCACAGCGTCGGAGAATCCGAGCGGACCACCGCCATCGACCGACTGCCAGACATCTGCGCCGACGACCTTCAGGCCACGGTCCGGAGTGATGCGGTACTCCGGAAGCTCTGCGACACCTGCGTAGTGGTCGAACGGACGCTGGCACGGGAACTGGAAGGCAACCGGCCAGTCCGGGATAGTCGCAGTTTCCGGCGAAATGACATCAGTCATCGACTGCAGCTCGGCCAGGCGCGGCGGGGTCAGTGCCAGCCACTGATCCTCGGAGACGTCATTGTCCTCCGCGACCAGTCGCACAGCGGTCGCTCCCTCTGGGATCTCCTCGGTCAGGAAGCGCAGGTTACGCCAGGTCGGAGCAGGGCCGATATCAATCGGCTCCGACTCGGAGAGGACCTCGAAGCCATCCTCGTCGCCGCCCTTGCGACCGTACTCTGCCACCAGCTTGCGACCCTGCTGAGCCACACCGTTGATGTCGTGGTGGAAGATACGGCCAGCCGCCGATACGACGAGTAGCGGGTGGTCCTCGTCAATCTCAGGCAGCTGGAACCAGGAAGTTTCCAGGCTTGCAGGACGCTGAATGTCCTCGGAGTAGGAGCCAAGCACCGGCACCTTATCCGGATCCAAGCCAAATGGCAGCTCGACCTGCGAGCCGTTGACACCCTTGTCGGCGCGCTTGCCGCCGTCGGTGCCCGACGCGGAACCGCCCTCAACTGTGGCTTCCGGATCAGTAGATTGATCATCAGTGTCGGCAGTACTTGCCTGGCTCTGGCTGGTGTCCACAGCTTCGGCCTTCATATTTGACGGGACGCCGTTCGGGTCGAAGCCACGGTTCTTGCCGCCACCGCGCAACGATTCCGCTAGCGGCTTGCCATCGACGGTATTCAGGAAGCCATCGTTCGGATCGGTTTCCATCAGCACATCGCTCGCCATATTACATGTCTGACCAGCCAAGGAGCGGATATTACCAGCGGCGACCGAGTATGCCGGGTACTGCGATACTGCGCCCTTGCCCAGTGAAGCCACCATGAACATCGTCACCAGCAGCGTCGTCACTGCAATCGGGGACGATGCAACTGCATTGATGCGGCGCGCGCGTGCCGACTTTTCCTGCGACTTCGGCTTGGTACGGAACTCCTGGACGAAGTTCATTACTGCACCAGCCAGCAGCAGTAGCAAGGCCAGAGCCAATACTGCTGAACCCAGCTGGTGGCCGCGCAACTGAATGGTCTTGTCGAACCACGGCACACCGTAGGACGACACATACCACCAGCCGTTAATACCCATTAGCGAGAAGGCAAGGATGAAGGTGAAACCACCGGCAAAGAACAGCTGGTTGCGCGGGTTGCCTGCCACCCAATGGCTAATGGCCATGGCGGCAAGTGCTGCCAGGGAAGCCGCGATGCCCGCGTATACGCCGAAGTGGTGCGTCCACTTTGTCGGCGTGAAGGTCAGGAAGAACATGGTGCCGATGAACATGAACACCAGGCGTGCCGACGGACCGGCCAGAGCCCCCGGAACGGTGCGGTGACGAAGCAGCGCGGCAATCGTGATGCTCAAGCACGCCAGTGCAATCAGAACTGGGAAACGACGTGGGAAGGCGCCGTCGACCGACTGCAGCACCAGCCAGTAGTAGCGGACGTACTCGTTGTACCAAGGCTCCGACGGGCCGATGATGCTGCGGACGCGAATGGACTCGCGGACCGTGGCCAAAGTCTGGTCGCCGAAGACACCGACCAAGATGGCGGTGCCCGCAGCCAGGAACGGTGCAATCTGCATCAGTGGGGCTTGCCAACCACCACCGAGAGCCTTATGGCGCTCAACGACAATGCGCACCAGCATCGGGATGCCTGCGAGCAGGGCAGCAACTGCCATTAGGCCCGTTGGGCCCGAGCCTAGGGCCAGCGTGGCGATAACCACGGCAACTGCAGCCGGCAGTAGGCGTCGAGTCAGAATTGCGCGCTCGATGAAGACCCAGGTCAGCAAAGAACCCAGAGCAATGACCGGCTCCGGGCGCAGTCCGTTGTTGTACGGCAGCCAGAAGGCCAGCAGCACACCGGCAGCAGACCAGTAGGCCACCCGGCGCTGGGCAATCTGGTCGCCGAGGCGCGGGATAACCATGCGGGAGATAATGAACCACACCAGCAGTGCGGACAGCAGCGCAGGAAGTCGCATCCACAGAGATGAGGTGGACACCTTCACCATCAGCGACAGCAGGTCGTAGTAGGGGCTGCCGAACGGTGACTCAGGAGCGCCGAACCAACGGTAGTAGTTCGCCATGTAGCCCGACTCGTCGGAGACGCGCGCCATGGTGAAGATGTAACCGTCATCGGAAGTGTTGCCACCGATGAAGTGCCAAACAACCAAAATCGTGCCAACCAGGATGTCCAGCGGAGTCGGCTTCAACGCACCGCGCTTGAACAGCGGAGTGAAGGAGGAACCGTCGATACGGTCAATGCGAGCTAACGCGACCAGAGAAGCCAGCGTCAGAAGCAGACCCAAGTACATGACGATGTACTTCACCACTGTCGGGTGTGAGGTGTAGCGGGAGTCGATGTTCATGTGGACATCGAGTCCATCGGCTACGGCCTTGGCCGCGTCGCCGTCAGCGGGCAGGTCAGTGTAGATACCGGTGACCTGCGGACGGTAATCGCCGTGTACGACCGCGGTGAGCTTCTCGCCATCGGCATTCTTACCACCGTCGATGTTGACGGTGGTCTCATGCTCGTTTGAGCGGATCTCCAGGATCTTGCTCTTGTTGCTGGCAAGCTCCTTCTTATCCAGGCTCATCACCACGCTATCGCGCAGAATGACGTCGAGGCCGTCCTTGCCCGAACGCACCATCAAGCCCCGTTTGGTCGGCTTATCCGCGGTCGGCGGGATAGTCGACAATAGGGTTGTCCGCTTGTCGGAAAGTTCATCCGTCAGCGACAGAGGCAAATCGACGCTCAGGTCCAACGGTGCCTGCGCCATGAGTGGCGCATCCACTGAGTTCAGTGTGTCGCGCTGAGGCCAAGACACGGAGGACTGAGTATTCACGACCGGGAGGAACGGTGTGATGACAAAGCAAATGAAACCGACGATTCCAGCGATAATCGCTGTCCAACGAGTCAGTGTCGTAGGAGAGGGGCCGTCCATAGGCGGTCTCTCCACGCGGTCGATGGTCACTTCGGGTGAACCGTCGACACTTTCTTTGATTTCTTTAGTTTCGGCAGTCACAAGGAAAGATACTACGGTAATTGGCCTTTTTCTTTGAGTTTGCAACGCGAAAGTTACATCACAGTTTCCACATTAGTAACAGGAATCACGTTTGCGGCAGGGGATAGCCGCCCAATACCTACTTGCCAACACCTATTTGCGAACCGCCACTACAAACGGGCCGACCTGGTTTAGCTCCCAGTGCTTCTCAAATGCAGAGCGGGAAAAATTCAGGCTCCGGAAGACCACATTCGGATTGTTCGGATAGATATCATCCGCGATGTCCAACGTCAGCGGAGCGGCATCCTCGCCATCAGGCGTCTCAACTTCGCCCCGCAGCACAATGGCATCTGGTCCGCGCCACGGCGTTTCGTCCATTGCCTGCACGAGCTCATCGGGGTCGCGAATCTCCGACCATTCCTCCAACGCCTGATTACGGCGGTCAAACTCACCCAGAGGGTTAGCGTAGTGGCTGGTCAGTGCCTGGAATCCGTACCAGGGATAGAGTGCCTGGAAATTCTTCTCATCCGTCAGCACCACTGTCTGGGCCGGATCGAGCCCAGCCTCCTTCAGCGTTTGGTCCACCGCTGAGTACCACGCCCCGGCATTCGGTGGGAAGCGGTCCGCGCGCTCGCCGTTACCGTCTGTGTCGGTATGCGCCAAGTCGATGGCGCCATGCAACTTATTCGGAATCGACTGTGCGTAGCCAATGCCCGCCAGCAGCAAGACTGCCGCCATTACCGCGGAAACACGCTTGGCAATGTGAGCTGGTGCCGCCTGCGGCCAGTACTTCTCGATGCCGTTGAGACGGGCGTCGGCAAGCGCGACCACACCAGCCGCAATCAACATGAACGTAATCGGTGCGGTGAGGCGAAACCCCAGCAGCGTGCGTCCGAGCAGCGTCGCCACCATCGAGGCCACTACCCAGCCATAGAGCACCAGCGTGCCCAGGCCGAGCGCGCGCGCATCCGGCTCTGTGGCGCTGACCAGCATGCGCACGACACCGATGAAACACAGCACACCGATCGCGCTGGCGGCGAGCATCGGCAAAGGCAACTGCGCGCCCTCCGGCGGCAGGTAATGCGTCGCTGTCGCGCCCGAGCGCGGTGCCCCCGTCGCAACCGCCAGCATGTACGGACCCCACACCGTCGCCGCAATCAGCATCGATCCCACGCCCATAATGATCAGGCGCACTACAGGCATCCACGAGCTTGACGACGTCCACGCGACCACGGCCAACACGACCACAATAAGCGCGCCTACGGCAGTGTAAAGAGTGTAGAAAGTCGCAGAAATACCCAGGAAGACGAGCACGCCAAACATGGCGGACCAAGCGCCGGTGAGACCGCGCCAGGCCATCACGGTCATCGCCGGAAGACCCATAGCAACGACTGCGGCGTAGGGCTCATCGGCGACAGTGGCCAGGGCGACGGCCGTGGTTGTCAGCGCAATGCCAGTGGCTACTGGCAGGGAGCCACTCAGGCGTTGCCACACCGGAACCAAAACACAGCCAGCAGCGGCGAGTGTCATCAACGCCCAGGGCTGGAAAACCTCCCAGCCGGCGATGCCCAGGATATTGGCCAGGCGTCCGCCCAGGAAGAACCAACCAGCGGGGTAGAAAGACGGGATGTCGATGTACGACATGTCATGCAGGCCAGGCTCCGCGGCCATCCTGGTGAGGTACTCAGTGCGGAACTCCTGGTCGACAGACAGACCGTCTAACCACAGTCTGGTCGAGCCAAGCGGCAGGCCGACGGCAGAGACCACCAGAATGGCCGGTGACATGTAAGCCATCAGGTATGTCAACCACGTTAGCCACCGGGGGCGATTGTCTTTGCCCTTGGTGGCGAAGAAATACAGCAGGACGGTGGTGAGCGTCAGCGTGATGACAATCAGCGCTGTTGCGACTGCCCTGGTCAGCTGCGAGCCGCCAAAGGCCGGCAGCGACAGGCGGTGGAACACAAACCAGGACGCCAGAGCGATAACTGAACCACCCACAAGCGCAGCAACTAGGTAGAGGAAGGCAGCCTTGAGGGAGAGCTGGTCATCATTGAAGATCTCATAGCGATCTTCGTCAACCAGCTCACTATAGGATCGTGCGCCCGTTGTGTTGGCGCTAGTGTTGTCGGCACCCGTGGTGTCAGCGCTCGAGGTTTCGGCCTGCTTGTCTACCATGCCCTCAAGTTTTGCACAGGAACCGGACTCCGACGAACGGCGGAGCTAAAGGTGGGTACGTCAGCCCGTCAAGCCCCGCCGAGTTCTATCTAGTCCCTCGAACCCCACTTTTAAATCGGCAGCTTCTTGAAGATTGGGCGCGGGATGTGCTTCAGCACCATCATCACCAGCTGGAATGCTGGCGGAGCCCAGACCAGGGTCTTGCCGGCCTCGACGGACTTCACCGCGAGCTTGGCGACATCTTCCTTATTCACAGTCAGTGGCGCCTCGTCCACGTCAGCGGACATACGGGTACGGACCTGACCCGGGCGGATAACCAGGGTCTTGACGCCGTACTCCTCCAGGGCCTCACCCAGGTTCAGGTAGAAACCATCTAGGCCGGCCTTGGTGGAACCGTAGACAAAGTTGGAGCGACGCACGCGCTCACCAGCAACGGAGGACATGGCAATGAACTGGCCGTGGCCCTGCGCCTTGAACTTCTGACCAACCAGAACACCCATCGACACCGCGCCGGTGTAGTTGATGTTCGCAGCCAGGACGGCCTTGCGCTGGTTCTGCCAGAGCTCCTCGGCGTCGCCAAGCATGCCGAACGCGACGATGCAGATATCCACGTCGCCGTCGGCAAATGCCTTCTCGACGACCTCCGGGTGAGAGTCGAAGTCCGTTGCGTCGAAGTCGAGGGTGACCACCTCGGAAGCGCCGGCGGCCTTCATCTTCTCAGCGGAGGCCTCGCGCAGTGGATCGTTGGGCAGGGAAGCCAGGATGACCTTGGCCGGGCCCTTCTTCAGGAACTCGGCGGTAATAGCCAGGCCGATTTCACTAGTGCCGCCGAGCAGCAGGATGGACTGGGCAGCGCCTACAGCATTAATCATTGGGGCTTAAATCCTCTCGGTTCTTTTAGTGCAGTTCCAGTCGACGCGACATGTCAGAGGCGAAGACACCGTGCGGGTCGATCTCGTTGCGGGTGTCCAGCCAGCTCTGCATCTCGGGGTACATCTGGTGGAAGTTAGCGGCGGAAGTGCGCGATTCCTTGGCCAGGTAGAGGCGGCCGCCGAACTCCATGACGCGCTTATCCAGATCATCGAGGAAGGCGCCCAGACCCGGCTTGATCGGGAAGTCCACGCAGACGTTCCAACCCGGCATCGGGTAGGACAGCGGGGCCTTGTTGCCGGGGCCAAAGAGCTTGAACACGTTGAGCGCGGAGTAGTGGCCGGAGCGCTGTATGTCCCGGATGATGTCCTTGAAAGGCTCGACGGCGTCGGTCGGTACCACGAACTGGTACTGCAGGAAGCCGTTGGAGCCGTAGCCACGGTTCCACTCGCCGATGAGATCCAGCGGCTGGTAGAACTGGGTGAGGTTTTTGACCTGGTTACGCGCCGGGGCGCCCATGAGGTAGTAGGCCTCACCGATAGCCATGAGGGAAAGCTTGTTCATGGTGAAGTTCGGGAAGATATCCGGAACCGTCATCAGCTGCGGAGCGTTGAACTTCAACGGATCCTTGGCCAGCTTCGGGGCGAATTCCTCCAGCTGCGCCAAGGTTGCCAGCGAACCGCGGGAAATAGTGGAGCGACCCAGCTTTGGCTCCGGGGAGATGACGTCGAACCACGCGGAGGAGTACGTGTAGTTGTGCTCCGAGCCATCGGAGTGGAATTCCACGGTCTCGTCGAGGTTATTCGTGCGGTCCGTATCAGCGATGAAGTAGGCCGTCTCGGTCTTGGTCATCTTGATCCGAGCGCGGACAATAATGCCGGTCAGGCCCATGCCGCCGACAGTTGCCCAGAACAGCTTGCCGTCCGGATCATCTGCGGAGCCCTCCGGCTCGAGGTGCAGGATACGGCCATCAGCGACCAGCAGCTCCATCGACAGCACATGGTTGCCGAAAGAACCTGCGGAGTGGTGGTTCTTACCGTGAATATCCGGACCAATGGCACCACCGATGGTGACCTGGCGAGTACCCGGCAGTACCGGCACCCACAGGCCGTAGGGCAGCGCGGCCTTCATCAGCTGATCCAGTGTGACACCGCCGTCGACATCAACAATCGCCGACTCCTGGTCAATGGAGTGGATCTTGTTGAGCTTCTGCATGTCGATGACCAGACCGCCCGAGTTCTGGGCGGGGTCGCCGTAAGAGCGGCCCATACCGCGGGCAATTACACCGCGGCGCAGGTGGTCAGGCTTGTCGGAGTTCTGGTCTGCGACAGCCTTGACGGCGTTAACGATTTCATCCAAGTCCGGCGTCGACAGCACCTGGGACTTAGCGGGGGCGGTACGACCCCAACCGGTCAGGGTCCTGGCTTCTGTGTGTACGGCTCCGTAGGCACCGTTCGAAGCATCGGTGCTGGACTTGCCGTTAGTGTTAGTGGACATCAAGGCTAGGCTACCCCTTTGCACCGGCTCCGTCGCCCGTGACGCTCCGAGGTGTTGGTCACGCTTGAGGCTGCGCACGGGCCGTCGGAAAGCGAACGAAATGTACGGAGAGACTATAGATCCATAATTTTTCGGATCTCTTCCGGCAGCATCTCCTGCGAGGTGATTTGCGGGCCGTCGTAGGCCTCGAGTGCGCGGTAGACCTGTGCGCGTTCCTTGCTGTCGAGGATGGGCAGCTCCTCGGCGAACAGCATGACCATCTGGTTCGACAGCGGGGTGTTGGTGTACTCGGCGGCCATGTTGATGGTTTCGCGCGGCTTCTTCTTGAAAAAGTCGAACATGCGATAAAGGCTACCCCGCTTCGAATCCGTCACTCGCGATACCATCAACCTCATGACATCCACGCCCGCTGCTACTCCGCAGACCCTTGCCGTATGTAGTTCCACATCGCCCGTTGTCATTTGGCATGTGGAGCTCTCGCCGTCCTTTGCAGGCGAGAGGTTGTCGGGTGCATGGCTGGTGGATCCGCTTGACGACGGAGCCCTGGAGGCCGCCACCAATCTGCTCACCGGTTGCTTTGTTGCGACTGTGACCGCGGGCGATGGTGACGGCGACGCTGCAGCTGAGAGTGCTGAGAGTGCTGAGGGGGCGGACCTGCTATCGCAGGCGATTGAGCAGGCGGAGGCCACGGTGGTGGACCTGCCAGCATCGGTGGCCGGCATTCGTGACCACATCGGACAGCTGCGCGCCGCCGCGAAGGAAGAGAAGGCCAAGCCCGGCAAGGGAAATCTGACGGATCCGCGGTTTCCCAAGGTCAACGACGTGGAGGTCATTGATTTTCCGCATGTTGGCGAAAAAGTCGCAGGACCGGTGCTGGGGCTTGCCCGCGGGGTAGAAGAGCTGGTGGCGCAGTGGATGGCTGTGGAGTCGCAGCGCCTGCGTCGCAAGTACTTGGCAGAGCCGTGGGGCGCGGAGCCGCGCCAGATTCCGCTGGTAAAAACGCGCGCATTGTAGCGAGTTTTTGCTATCCAGGCCACCTTGTTTTTCCTGCGTACGCTGTGAAGTATGGCAGCACAGACCGATAACGTAGTCGCCTTCCCAGGCGTTCGCGTGGCCACGGAACCGGCCACGCTCATTATCGGTGCCTCTTTAGAGGAAGAACCGTGCAGTGCCCACCGCGTCTTCGGGGTCAATGACCAGATGGATCTGCGAAGCCTGTCCCGCGTGTTAGCGGTCATCTTTGGGTGGGGCGACGAAAGCGTGCCGACGAAGTTCCATTTGCCCGGCTCTGCGGTGGAGTCTGTGGCGCAGCTGGTGACTGGCGGCAGACCCGCAGCGGGCGGAGTCGTCGATGTTCCCTTATCCACCACAGTTGCCGAGGTGCTGCAAAGTCCCGGCGATACCCTTATCTGGCAGTGGGGCCTGTGGGAACATACCTTGCAGGTCAGAGAAGCTTTTGCCCGCGATGAGGCCACCCCGAATGCCCTGTGCATCGGTGGCTCGGGTTCTATCCGCGCACTGGGGGATATGGACGCGGAGGAGCCGGTAGATATTGCCGCAATTAATAGGGAATTGACCGGACGGGACTCTATTCAAAATACGTTGGCCGCCGCTCGTGCCGATGTCGTGGATATCATCGAGAGGTCGGGGGTGTTTGAATTCGTGCCCCTGTTACAGGCTCTGGACCTGCAGAGGTCGGAATCAACCGCGCTGGAATTGACCGGGGAGGCGGGGGAGAGCGTCGTCAAGCGATTGCGTGCATTGCCTATAGAGGACGCCGAGAAAGACCCGGCCGGGCACGATGCGGCGTTGGTGGAGCTGCTGTGTTTGGCGGCGCTGACCTCGGATGAGCTGCGGCATGATGTGGCGGCGCATGTCATGGAGCGCCTCGGTTGGGAGAGCGACGAGGGCATCCCGCTATCCGGCGAGGACGTGGAGGAATTGGCGGCCGCTAGCTGGGCGGAGATGAGCGCGTTGGGGCTAGCTGGGGAGGATGCGCTCTCGCCGGTGGAGCGGCTGGATCTGCTGCGTGAGGCGTTGCGGCGTTAGATCTTTTCTCCTCTTTATTGCCTGTTTATGTTCGCGCTGGCTGTTTGTTAGCTGGCCGGTGGCCTAGAATTCCTAGGCGTGTCAGCGAATGAAACAGCAAATGAAAACCCGAACCGTGAAAACGGCAAGCTCGGAAACGGCTCCCACGAAAATGGCTTTGTCGTAGAGGACTCGGCCGCAGTGCCGATGGCGACGGAGACCAAGGACGAGCACGGTCTGAAAGTGCAGATGATGCGCTTTATTATCTCCGGCGTTATTGCGGCGGTGGTGGACTTCGGCCTGACGTTCATCATGCTCAACGCCTTCGGGGCGACCAACTTCTGGGGCAAGACGGTTGGCTGGATTTTCGGCACGATTACGGCGTACATCATCAACAGCCGCTGGACCTTCAAGTCGAAGTCCTCGGCGAAGAAGGTGCTGGCAGTTGCGGTGCTGTACCTGATCACTTACGCCACGCAGGTCGGTATCTTCAACGTGTTGCAGCCCTGGCTCGTCGAATCCTGGGACTGGAACGCGCAGTGGGCACAGTTCGGCGCATTCGTTGTCGCGCAGGGCGTTGCGACGGTAATTAACTTCATCATTCAGCGTGTATTCATCTTCCGTGTGAAATAGCGCGATACGCTGGGGGACGTGACTTCGACTGCTTCTAATAAGGAATCCACTCAGCTGACCGCCGAAACCGATGTTGACATGCTGACTATTCAGCGCGTGCTGTTTGCTCCGCCCGCAGACTGGGTGGAGCCGGATTTGTACTACCGAGTCGAAGGCGTTGGCGCCTACGACAGCTCGGTGCAGGCCACCCGTAACTCGATCACGCTCGGTCGCCACACCGTAGTGCGCACTGACACCTACTTCGGTCGCTTCCGAGCTTCTTACTGGCAGCGCTGGACCTCAATTAAGCAGGTCGAAATCCGCGCGCGCGTGGTCGGTTCCGCGCGTGTGCTGGCCTACACCGAGGATATTGGGGGCCACCTCCGCTTGGAGGACTCCTGGGCAGCGGGCGGCTCGGATGCCGACGGCAACTGGACCGGTGAGCACTCGCCGATGTCGGGTTCTGCCAATGAAGAGGTACGCCTGACCGTCCCGCTGGACCGCTTCGCCGATGGCGGTGCCATTCACCTGCGCTTCGACACCGAGGACGCAGGCGCAAAGATTTCCGATGTCCGCTATGTTGTGCCCAAGTCGGCTATCAAGCGTGATATTCCGACTGACCTGGTCATTTGTTCTTACAACCGACCGGTTGATTGTGCTCGAACCGTCGCCACGCTGGCTGAGGACCTGCCAGCCCTTGAGCGCGTTCGCACCATCCGTGTCGTTGACCAGGGCGAACAGCACCCAGCCGACGAAGCTGACTTCATCTGGGCCAAGGAGATCCTCGGCGAGCGCCTGAACGTCGTCCACCAGCCGAACCTCGGCGGCGCCGGCGGTTTCTCCCGCGGCATGCGCGATGCCACCGCTGCGGGCGACTGCATGGTGCTGCTTACCGACGACGACATCCGCCCCGAGCCCGAAACCACCCTGCGCCTATCCGCCCTGGCCGTATGCGCGGAAAAGCCGATGCTGCTCGGCGCGCAGATGCTCTTCCTGTTCAACCCGACCAGTCTCTTCCGCACCGGCGAGACCTACAACTGGAAGGCGCTGACCGTCGAGGAGAACGACCCCAAGTTCGGTTACGCCGACGTGGACGTGCGCAAGTACCACCAGCTGCGTCGCCTGGGTGTTGACTACAACGCGTGGTGGACCTGCCTGGTGCCGTCCGAGGTCATTAAGAAGATTGGCCTGGCGCTGCCGCTGTTCTTCCAGTACGACGACATCGACTACGGCTTCCGTGCTGCCAAGGCTGGTTACCCGACCGACACCATTCCGGGCGCCGCCGTCTGGCACGCCGATTTCTACTGGAAGGACATCGAAAACGCCGCCCAGTACTTCGGCCTGCGCAACTCCCTCATCGCCGCCACCATGCACGGCGATGTCACCGCGAAGGACATGGTCAACGTCGCTTCACGACGAATCCTCTCGAACCTGGTCTCCATGCGCTACGGCCTGGCCTGGACGCAGATGGAAGCGGTTCGTGACCTGCTGCGTGGCCCGGAGGTGCTGAAGAACGCATCGCAGGGCGACTTCGCACGCATTTCTGCTGGTCGAAAGAACTTCCCGGAGACCGAGCTGCTGCCGATGCACGAGATGCCGGGTGGTCTGACTCCGGTTCGCCCGCCGTCACACGAGATCTCCAGCGAAAACAAGACGATGGCCAAGCGTTTGGCTTATACGCAGATGGGTAAGAAGCGCCCGGGTCCGGTGGCTGTGGCCTTCGAGGACTCCTTCTGGTGGCACATTTCCACCTTCGACGACGTGTGGGTTACCGATGCTTCCCAGAATGGAGTGCGTCACCTGGTCCGCGACCTGGAAAAGGAAAAGTCCATGCGTGCCGAGACCATCAGCCTCATGCGCGAACTTTCCTCCAAGTGGGACGACCTGGCGAAGCAGTGGCGTGCCGCCGTGCCATCTTTGACCAGCGAGGACAACTGGGAGAAGTTCTTCCAAGGCGAGTAGTCTTGCTGAGATTGGGCTGAGCCTGGGCGGGGGTTAATCCCTAGAGTGCAGAAACCGGCGGATAACAGGAAATTCGCCGTTTTCGTGCTCTAATAGTGTTTACTCACCTTAAAAATTCATAAATTTTCGAACGGAGTCTCGCCTCGTATGACTACGCCCATGCCCCCGAATAACACAGGCGACAAAACACGCAAACAGCTCATCACCATTCTGGTGCTGCTGGTACTAATCATCCTTGCAATGGTCGTGTTCCTGTTTGTCAAGATCTCCGGGGATCGGGGTGGCGATTCGGCGTCTGCTGAGGGCAGTGTGTCGTCGTCAAGCGAAAATGGCGATGCGCAGGGACAGGAGAAGTCCCCGGCTCAGGTGCAGGCAGAGAAGGCCGTCGTTGTGTACAAGCAGGTGCTGGCGAATCCAGCGCCGCTGCAGACTTTTGTCGGAGAAGTTAGTCCTGGTGGGGCGATGAAATATGCGCTCGTGCATCTTGATGATGGGTGCGTGCCCGAGCTGGTGCTGAACTATGGCACAAGTGCGATGAGCGCCGAAATTGATGCGATTGGTGTCTACGGCGTCGACGAAAATGGCCAGGAAGTTCAGTTTCAGAATTCCTATCAAGACGGTGTTACTTCAACGGGCGGTGTACGTCGCGCCCTTCAGCGAGCTACTGGTCAGCCGGGTATGTTCTCGTTGTCTGCAGAGAGGATGGGGCGCGATCAGGAAGATTTGCTGGTGACGCGCCAGGGCAATGAGCTGGTGGAAACACCTGCGAATCCGGGTGCTGGGGAGTTCGAACAGTTTAACTGGATTCCGGCTGACAACCTGGATATCGTCGAGGCCATTGCTGCTGGTAATGACTGCGCGCCGGGCTCGGGCTCAGGGGCGGGTGCTGGAGCTGATGGTCCTGGTGCTGATGGCGCTAGTGGTGCCAACGGTGGCCCGAACCCGACGGTGGGGCAGCAGGCTGAGGGCTCGGGTTCGAACTCGGACTCGGGCTCGGGTTCGCAGTCTGGGGCTTCGGACACGGGTTCTTCGTCGAGCAATGGCACCAGTGGCCAGCAGACGGTGACCGGCACGGTGAAGATTTTCCAGAATCGCGCCGAGGTTCTCGCTTATCAGCAGCGCGAGGATCCCAACCCGCATCTCGCCGATGACCGACAGTTTGCGATTTTGGTTCTTGACCAGCCAACTGACGTGACAGCCAAGCTAGCAGGAAGTAATGAAACTGAAACACGCACTATTGACCATGTCGTGATTAACCCAAATCTCCACAGCGACGGGGAAAAGGCAACGATTAGCTTCTCGACTGACAAGACATACTGGCCGTCGGACACGGGCATCCCGTTCGGTCTCGCTGTTGAGGACGGCGCCAAGGGGTAAGTAAGCCACAGTTGGGTATCCGCAACTAGTTATCCACAGCCGCCAAATTGTCCACAGGAACGGGCAATTTGGCGGCTTTTATTCTGCCAATTTTCACGGAGTCGGCCATAAATGAAGGCACTAATTCCAATGCGTGAGTTCCTGTAGTCAGCCTGCAACGAACCTGCAGCCAAAACGCAACCAACCTTAGGGAGTGCCGAACACCAATGCCAACCTGGAATTACGATTCCGATGGCCTCATCCACTCGGCTGCGCAGAAGCAAATCAAGCATCCTTGTGAATATGTCAGTGCCAAGTCAGAGCTGGATAATCTGCACGGCCACGTCGAAAGCACAAGTATTCGAGATAAATCCCTACTCAGACTGGCGCACGGCACCTACATCGAGTGCTCTCGCTGGAATGCTCTGTCAGCATTCGAACGTTTTCAACTGCAGATAAAGGCACTGGTCAAGCCAGGTTCCGGAACAATCATTACAGGCGAAGCAGCCGCTGCATTGCATGGTATCCCGTTGCTTGTTCGAAATGCCACAATCGCGCTTGCCAATTCCGGCCTGCGCCGACCTGGCGGCGGATTGCGCCATGTCGGTGGCAAAATCCTCGAACAAGACATCGTTCGCATTGGTGGACGCTGCGTTACCGATGTGCCGAAAACCGTCATCGATATTTGCCGCACCGCCGAGTCTGAAAACGGGCCAATCGTCGTTGACACCGCACTACGGCAGTGGTGTGACCTCGAAGAATTGCATACAGTCCTCACAAATTACCCACGTTCGCCGGGGACCCGTCGTGCCCGTGAGCTACTTCGAACTGCCAGCGAACACAGCGAAACCATCGGTGAGTCAATCACAAAGAAATGCATAATCGACTCAGGAATTGCCACGCTTTACGACGAAAAATGCGTGCTCATGCAGCAAGTCGAGTTCTATGACAGTGAAGGATTCATCGGGCGCGTCGATTTTTATGTGCCTCATCTGAATTTGATCATTGAGTTCGATGGGCTGACTAAGTATTCCGGTGGCGGGGTAGCAGCTACGGAGACTGTACTTCTGAAAGAGCAAGCTCGCGAGAAGCGTCTGAGGAACCTCCACTTAGATGTACTCCGCTTCCAATGGTCACAGGTCATTAGTGGGGACTGCGTGGAGGTCTTGCGACAGTTCGCTATTCGGCAGAGGCAGCGTATTCAGGCAGGTGGATTGGTATTTTCACCCGAGGTTGGGCGTTTTCGTCAAGCCACTGTCCCGTATAAAGATCGGCAGCTCCGTGAGTCGAGAATCCAGCAGCGTAAGCAGCGTTTGCAGCGTTTGTAGCTTCTGGAAAATGCGCCGACCTCGCGCGACTCCAGCTAAGTTCAGCTGCTGACCTGTCGCAATTGTGCTGACCGGACTTGGAACGATTTCGAGCGGATTGGCTCGGATTTCCAGCGACTTATGGCCAGTTTCACTTCACTCATCGACGGTTTTTCAAGACTCATCGACGCTTTTTGGCCGTCGTGCTCACTTATGGCCAACTTCTCGCCACTTGTCGATGTTTTTCCGGGACTTATGGCCAGCTTCCCGCCACTTATCGATGACTTTTCAGGACTTATGGCCACGCTGTTGGCCTGGCCCGCGCACTTATCGTAGGACTATTCACTTATGCGCAGGCTGTAGCGCATCGATGAGTGAATACCTCATCGATATGTCAGTGGAGTAGTGGGGAACCAGGGGTTAGGTAACACTTTTGCGCACTGAGCACGCGAAATGCGGACTACATGACCCGGGTGAGGCCAAATATGCAGGCCAGTGCAACCTCGGCCCCACCAGCCCCAGCGCCACAAGCCCAGCGCCGCAACGCCTGTGCCTCAATGCTTGCGCCCCACCAACCCCAGCGCCCCCAGCCCGAACTACTTCGACTTCGGATCGAAGCGCTCGAAGTTCTCCGCGCGGCCCTGTTTCAAAAGCTTGAACCAGCGGTAGAAGCCGCGGACATCGCGACGCTGAACCAGGAAGAACCAGCCGAAGCGCAGGAACTCCTGTGGCATGAGCTTGCGCATGCCGGGCTGGCTCATCAGGTAGCCGCGGTTGCGGTAGGTGAAGTAGCGCTTGAAGTCATTGGTCGGGTACTGCGTGTGCATCTTGCCGCCGAGAATGGGCACAAATTCACCCGAGCCGGAGGGGTGCAGGTAGGCCGTCGTCAAGCATGTGCCGAACCGGAGGCCGGAGCGGACCAGGCGGCGGTGGAATTCGACCTCGTCGCCGCGGATGAATAGGCGGTAGTCGGGAACGCCGAGCTGTTCCAGCGAGCGGGCGCTAAACAGCGCGCCGTTGAACAGGGATGCGATGCCGGGCAGGAGATCGTGGTTGCCGTCGATGGTCTCGAGGTCGCTAGGCAGTTCGAGCCCGGTCGCAGCCTTCTGATCTGCGAAGTTGGTGAACCACTTCGTGCCCTCGGAGTCGCGTACTTCCGGGAGTTTGGGGTTGATGCCGCTTTCGAAAAGCTCCTCGCGATGACGGCGCCACACCAGCCCGCGGCGCAGGGGGAATGCCAGCTTGTTCGGGGCCTTAATGTCGCAGACCACCGGCGAGACAGCGTCGAGCTGGTGACGTCGCGCGCAGCTGTGCAGCGCCTTCAGCACGTAGGAGTCCTCCGGGCGCCCGTCATCATCGGCGCACCAAATCCACTCCGCGCCCAGCGACAGCGCAGTCAGCATGCCCAGTGCGAAACCACCAGCGCCGCCCAAGTTCGTCTTGGAGCCGAAGTAGTGAATTTCCGGCGCCGATCCGCTTTCCGACGACTGCTGCGCCGCCACCTGCTCAGCGAGTTCCTTGACCTTCGGGTCATTGCCGTTGTCGACGATGATGAGCCATTTCGGCATGTGGGTCTGGCTGGCAACGATGGGAAGCGATTGACGCAGGTCCTCGATACGGTTGTGAGTCACCACGATTGCGGCCGTTGCTGCCTCATCGTGCTTTGGGTGGTCAGCCGAGTTTTCGCTCACTTCGTTCTCCATCGGGGACGTACCGTTTATTACTGTTTTTATTGCTGTCTATCTTGCCATGTTGCTCCGGGTGAGCAATTCGCCAACCACCCGCGCCGCCCGCAATCTGCCCACGAGCCGCTCGCTAGGCCACTATGGACCCGCACCCGGCTCCCCGCGAAGCTGCTACCGGCGCTGCGCGAGCACGTTGCGCACCTGGTCGGCGGCCTCTTTACCTTCGTAGGCTTCGACCACTTCGTCGACAAGCCCTGCCTGTCGAACCGTACCGTGATCAATCCACAGTGCCGTGTCACACAGCTGCGCCAGGAATTCATTCGAGTGCGACGCAAACACCAGCAGACCGGAGCGGTCGACCAATTCGGTCAACTTCGTCCGGGCCTTCGCCATGAATGCGGCGTCGACGGCTCCGATGCCTTCGTCGAGAAGCAGAATCTCCGGCTCAATGGACGTGACCACACCGAGCGCCAAACGCACGCGCATACCGGTGGAGTAAGTGCGCAGTGGCATGTGCAGGTAATCGCCGAGTTCGGTGAATTCTGCGATTTCGTCGAGCTTGGATTTCATCTGCTTGCGCGTCTGCCCCAGGAACAGGCCACGGATGATGATGTTTTCCAGGCCGGAGATCTCCGGGTCCATGCCGACACCGAGGTCGAACACCGGAGCCACACGCCCGCGCACATCGGCGGCACCGCGCGTGGGCTCATAGATTCCCGACAGTAGTCGCAGCAGCGTGGACTTACCCGCTCCGTTGTGGCCTACCAAGCCGACGCGGTCGCCCTCGCGCAGATGGATGTTGATGTCCTTCAGCGCCTCAATGACCACGACATTGGAGTCATTGCGGCCAATCGCACCACCCGCGGCGCCGAGGAACGCCTTCTTCATCGACCGCGATTTGGCGTCGAAAATGGGGAAGTCAACGCACGCGTTGTAAGTATCAATGCTGACCATGCTTATCCCTTGCTAGTTCTATTCGCTTTACGACGGCCTTTGCGGCCTAAACCCAGTAGCTCACGCGGGAGCGCCACAGGCGCATGGCCCCGAGTGCCAGCAACAGGCCAACTGCGGTGCAGGCGAGGACGATCCACCAGTGGTAGGTATCCACCGGCTGGCCGGTCAGTGGGGCGCGGATGATTTCCAGGTAGTGGAACAGGGGATTGATCTCTGCGATGCGTGCGCGTTCGGCGACGGCACCGCCCTGTTCCTCCAGTGTCTTGGTGGTCCACACAATCGGAGTCATGTAAAACACCAGCTGAATTAGGGAATCCAGCAGTGGTGCCACGTCGCGGTAGCGCGTAGCGATGATGCCGAAGAACATCGTCACCCACACACCGTTGACCACCAGCAGTGCCATCGCTGGGATGACTAGGAAGAAGTTCCAGCCCAAATCCGGACGGAAGACCAGCACGAGAATCAGCCAGATCACCATGTTGTGGGCCAGGAAAAGCAACTGACGCCACACCAGCCTGTAGACGTGAACACTCAGCGCACTGGGCAGCTGTTTGATGAGGCCTTCGTTTTCAATGAAGACGGTTGCGCCCTCGCGCACGCAGCCGGAGATGAAGCCCCAGATAATCAGACCAACGGTCACGTGCGGCAGGAAGAACGCCAGGTCCTGCTGGAACAGCAGCGAGTACAGCAGGCCGAGAGCCAGGGCCATCGCGCCGGTGGCAATGGTGATCCACAGCGGGCCAAGCGTGGAGCGACGGTACCGCTGCTTGATGTCCTGCCAGCCCAGTTGCAGCCACAGTTCGCGCTGGCCAAAGCCGGTAGCCAGATCCCGCCAGGCAGCGCCCATGGTACGGGAACGCGATTTGAAAGCCGGTGCCTCACCCGTTGCGTCAACCATTCGCGCAATGTCGCGGCGGAGGGTTTCCTCCGTGCGGATAGCGGAGCCATTGCGCACAGTATCGGCAGACTGGTCGGCTGCGTCTGCGGATTGGCAATCATTTTCTGCGTTAGTCACGTCTCCAAACTACTAGCAAGGGCGGATTAGATTGAATACCGACAGCGCCGGGCGAGCCATTATTCCACGTCGTGACGGCGAACAACGGTCGCGTGGGATGGTCGTCATTGGTGGTTACGTGGTGCTTCTGAGGCTGGTTCCACAACTGGTTATGTGACTGGTTATGTGAGTCTGGAAAACTTACATACAATCGCCGCTGTAACTGCTTTATGGCCTGCGGCTGGTGCATATGATTCACGCATTGGGAGTGCTTGCGCATGGCTACAGGCAGGAAAAGTTCAGCCAATTTTAAGCAACTACTAAAAAGGGATAAAGATTATCCTATAGGGGGTTGCTTCGATAGAATTGGCTCCAACTAAGATGTGCAAGCGATACACGGTTCGAGGCATGGACACTCGATTCGTGGGTGATTGCACGGTTAATTCTGAAATAGATATCGCAGCTTGAATTCGAAACCGGGAAAGGGTTTTCATGGCCTTTGATGTGCCTACAACCAGGGGTGCTTACTCGTCGCTTTCCGACGGGTGGACATACCTCAATGCGGGTCAACGCACCCAGGTGCCCGAACGTGTCCAGGCTGCGATGATCTCTGCATTTCGCAATGCACAGAAGTCCCTTCCAGGTGAGACTGGGGCGGGGGCTCATGGTCAGTCGCGTAGCTCGGGCGTTCCCGCTGCAGCGGAACTGACCGCCAGTGCGCGCCGGGCTTTTGCAGACCTCACTGGCGGTCCGGTCGCCGGTGTGGTGTTGGGATCTTCGCGTGAGGTGCTCATGGAGCAGTTCACGTCCGCAATGAGTCGACGCTTGACTCTCGGCTCTAACCTGGTGATTTCTCGCATCGGTTCGCAGGTCGTACACGCACCACTACGCCGGGCAGCCAATCTCTACGGGGCTCAAGTCCGCATTGCTGAGGCCGACTTGTCCTCGGGTACGTTGCCCTCCTGGCAGTTCGACGAACTTGTAGACGAGAGCACTCGCCTCGTTGTCGTCCCGGCCGCGGATCCGTTCGTTGGCACCATCGCGCCGGTAGCTGACATTTCTCGGCGGGTGCATGAGCACTCCAACGCCTGGGTGTTGGTCGATGCCTCGGATATTGTTGCCTACCGCGACGTGTCGATGAGCAAGCTGGGCGCCGACATCATGCTGGTTGACGCCTCCGTGCTGGGCGGGCCTGAGGTCGCAGCTTTGGTGTTCAGGGATCCCGAGATGTTCGAGCGCATGACGTCGTTAAGCTATGTGCCGAATGCGCGCGGCGTCGAGCGGATTGAGGTTTCCCCGGTGTCGCCGGCACTGCTCGGTGGGGTGTCGGAATCGGTGCTGCACCTGGCATCGCTGGATAGCACGGCGAGGGGGTCGCGTAGGCACCGCATTGAAACCGCGATGCCGCAGGTTTCTCGCTACTTGACGACGTTGTCGGAGCGCCTGATTGCGGCGCTGATGACCCTGCCGCGGGTGTACATCATCGGCATGGATACCGAAGATGATTCTTTCGCGAGTGTGTCGCGGGCACAGCACATTCCGCGTGTTAGCTTCCTCGTCGATGGAGTGTCGGCGAAGGTGGTCGTGGACAGGCTGCTGGATAATGGCCTGGTGACCAGCATTGTTGATGCGTATGAATCACCGCTGTTGGAGGCCATGGGCATCGCTGAGGCTGGAGGTGCCGTGAGAGTCGGCCTCCAGCCGTTCAATACGCCGCACGACATTGACCAGCTCGTGCGCGCAGTTGCCTCGCTCGGTTAACTAGGCGGTCAGCTAACTAGGCGGTCAGCACAATCTTGCCGCTGACCGCGCCACTGTCGAGCAGTTCGTGGGCCTTGGCCGCGTCGCGCATATCCATGACCTCATGAATTTGAGGGGTGACGGTGCCGTCGGCAAGCATTGGCCAAACGGTGTCCTCTGTGGCGTTGACGATGCGAGCCTTGTCGGCTAGATCGCGGTAGCGCAGGCCGGTGGCGGTAATGGAGCCGCGCTTGCTCAGCAGACGGCCGATGTTGAGCTCGCCCTTTACGCCACCCTGCATGCCGATGATAACCAGGTGGCCGTCCTTCGCCAGGGCCTTGACGTTTCGGTCGAGGTACTTTGCGCCCATGATGTCCAGAATGACATTGGCGCCGCCCTCAGCTGCGACGATTTCCTCGAAGTCCTCTTCCTTGTAATTGATGAGGATGTCGGCGCCGAGCTCCTTGCACTTAGCCAGCTTCTCCGCTGAACCGGCGGTGACTGCGACGCGAGCGCCAAGCTGCTTGGCCATCTGAATAGCGAAAGTGCCGATGCCACCCGCGCCACCGTGAACCAGTAGTAGATCGCCTTCCTTTAGGCCGGCAATCATCACGACATTCGAGAACACCGTGCAGGCAACCTCGACGATAGATGCGGCCTCGGTGAAGGAGTAGCCATGCGGCAGTGGGAGAATCTGGCCGGCCGGGACTGCGACCTTTTCGGCGTAAGCGCCACCGGAGAGAAGGCAGCAGACCTCGTCGCCGACTTTCCAGCCCTGAGAGTCGCCCTTGACCTCTTCAATGACACCCGCGCACTCCAGGCCGAGGGTGTCGGTCACGCCTTTCGGTGGCGGGTAGTGGCCAGCGGCCTGCAGCAGGTCAGCGCGGTTTACGCCAGCGGCTTTGACCTTGACCAGCACCTGCCCATCCTCGAGAGTCGGTTCCGGAGCATCGGCCCATTCCAGGGCGCGGGGGTTGGAAAGATCAGTCTGAATGATTGCCTTCATAGTCTTCAAAGGTAATGCAAAAACTGGTTATGCACGCGGCATTTCAAGCTCTTTTGCAATTAGCAAAAATAGTTATGTCTGTAGAGGTGGATGCTTGGGGTGTGGTTTGGGATGAGAAGGCTAGCGAAAGGTGCTGGCAAGGGGTGTTATGAGGGCGTTTGCTGCCTCACGGCGGTATGCGGTTATGATGTTGTCGTTGGAAGTATGGCAGAGCGGCCGAATGCACTGGTCTTGAAAACCAGCGAGGGTCACACCTCCGGGGGTTCAAATCCCCCTGCTTCCGCAGATGGAAACCCTCAGTAGTTGTTCTACTGGGGGTTTCTTCATTTGTCTTCAAAATTGGCGTATGTGGTGGGGTCAGCGACGGATAGTCGGACCGTACGTAACCGCGGTATTGCGCGCATTGCTGCATTCTCTCCGGCCGCAGGTATGACATGCGCGGACATGTGCGGGATTCGGCAGTATCGCACATGCTCAGGAACTGGTGGTCAATGACACCATCGCCAAGGGGGCGCCGACGCGATTGCCGACGGTTCGTTGAATACAGGAACTGAAATCCACTTCAACCCGGGGCACTCGGTGGAAAAGTTGCATGACATGGACCCGAAACCGTTGTGGCCTGAAACAATACGGGCAATTTGCCAAAACCGGTAAGCTCGGTCTTGCTGTAATACAAACCCAGCGTCATACTGGCGGACGGTATTGAGGGAAAAGGTCGAACAATGGCAACGAATCGGAGCAACCACTCGGACGACTCGTTCGGTGAGTGGAGCATAAATCCGGACGCGTCAGATGATCAGCCCTCTGCAGATACGCCGGCAAATGCGTGGAGCGCTGTGGATGGGGCACAGTGGGAGCAGACTGAGGGGCAAACGCAGTATCTGCAGCAGTATCAACAGTCCCAGCAGCCTGAACCGTACCGCCCCGCCCCCTATGTCCCCGGTCCGCAAGCTGGGCCGGCTGCTGCACCGAGCAATGACAATAAGGGGCTGACCATCGCGGTTATTGTCCTGGCGCTCGTTGCGGTTTCCCTCCTCGTCGGCGCAATGGCCTTCTTCTACTTCTCCGATTCGAAGGGAGTGAATTCGGCCGGCAGCAATTCATCCCAGTCGGTTCAGTCCGCTAGTACTGAGGATTCCTCCACGTCGTCGACCGCTGAGCAGAAGCGTCGCGCTGAGGGGTTCCAGCCGCCATCGAGTTGGCGCCACTGCTCCGGCTCGGGTGATCCGGGTGATTTGAACTTGGTATATGCAGAAAATGTCGGAGGTAACACGACAACCTGTCAGTTTGCCACCAACGTGCGCAATTCCTTCGTTGAGCAGTACCAACTTACGAAGAAGCTCAACGGTACTGTCACCGCTAGCAGCCCAACAACTGGCAAGACTTACACCATGACCTGCCGCGATAACGGTGAGGTTGTCACTTGCACCGGCGGTACGAATGCGACGGTGCACATTGTCTAAACGTCTCCGAGTAGCTCTGGCCGCAACCGCCGTCGTCACGCTCGGTCTTAGCGCCTGCACCATCGGCACCGACTCCGACTCGTCGATGCCCTCGCCGACGCTGTCCAATTCGCTTGGCGACGGCACCGGAGGCGCATCCTCCGGCGGGAAAGTTGTGCCCGGTGAGATGCCTCGCGAAGTTGTCGAGGCCGTGAAGTCCGCGCAAAAGGAATTCGGTGGTTTGGCCGGCGCCGCTCTGGCAACGCCGGATAAGGATTCCGAAGTGGTTTCCACGGGGGATTTCAAAACTGGTCCGGCCTGGTCTACCTCCAAGGTGCCAATCGCAGTGGCTTATGTGCGCCAAATGGGCGTGGACGCGCAGGTGGAATCTGCAATCACGGTTTCCGACAACGACGCGGCTGAGTCCATGTGGTACTCCCTCGGCAATGACGCGACCGCAGGCGCCACCACCAATAAAATCCTTCGAGAGGGTCACGACGCCCGCACCGTCATGGGTACTGACCGCATCCGCGCGCAATACACCGTCTTCGGGCAGACGCAGTGGGATTTGCGCGACCAAGCTGTTTTCGGCGCCAATTTGCAGTGCATCGAGGCGGGCCCAAAGGTTGCTGACCTCATGGGGCAGATTGCCGACGAGCAGTCCTACGGCCTCGGACGCATCCGCGGTGCCCACTTCAAGGGCGGTTGGGGCCCAGATGATGAAGGCGTCTACCTTGTGCGGCAGTTCGGCTATCTGCCGGGCAAGAAGCCGGGCACCTTCGTTGGTGTTGCTATCGCAGCCCAGCCTGACGACGGCACCTATGAGACCGGCCAGCAAATGCTCGACCGCATCGCAAAGGCGATTGAGCGCAGTGGTGGCGCGACCACTGGCCGCGCTGGCACCTGCTAGCTGAGCGATAGCTGCTAGTGCTCAATTCCTAGCGCAGCCAGCAGCTGCGAGGTCTCTTCCTCGGTGGTGATGGTGATGCGAGCACCTTCGCCGGCAAAGCAGCGGATGAGAATGTTGTGCTGCGCCAAGAAGTCACCGAGATCCGTGGTGGTAGCCACCGAGACGTCGTCAAGCAAAGAGAGATCGGCAATCCGATCCTCACCAATCCAAATGAAGTTGGCCTGCGAGTTCGGCAGCACCGTCTCGCGGCCGGTGGCGGCGTTGATGGCCTCGGTGACGGCGACGCGCTGTGCGCGGACCTCGGCGATGCGGGCGGTGAGCTCTTCCTGTGCGTCCAGCGAGGTGAGCGCGGCGATCTGCGCGAGAGTGTTTACGGAGAAGGGGATAGCGACCTTATTCACGGCCTCCACAAGCTTCTCCGGACCGAACATGTAGCCCACGCGGAGCCCGGCCAGGCCGTAGACCTTGGAGAATGTGCGCAAGCCAACCAGGTTGGGGTAGGTATCCAGCAGCTCATGAGCCAACGGGGTAGCGGCGTGAGTGACCTCGTCCACCAACTCGATGTAGGCCTCGTCGAGAGCAACCACAACATCGCCCGGAACCTGCGCCATAAACTCCGCAAATGCCTCGCGAGTGACGGTCGTCCCCGTTGGGTTGTTGGGGTTACAGACGAAAACCAGACGTGTGCGGTCGGTGATAGCGGCAGCCATAGCTGAAAGATCATTGCGACCCTGCGCATCCAGCGGCACCGGCACCGGAGTGGCCCCGGCGACGCGAGCGAGAATGGGGTAGGCCTCGAAGCTGCGCCACGGGAACACGACCTCATCCCCATCCGCACAGGTGGCCTGCACAAGCTGCAGGCACAGAGCGGAGGAGCCGCAGCCGACCGCGACCTGTTCCATGGGTAGGCCCAGGTGTTCGCCGAGCTTAATGCGCAGGTCAACCGCGCCCATGTCCGGGTAGCGGTTCGGACCGGTAGTTGGGTCAGAGATGGTTTGCGAGATGGCCTCCACCACCGAGGGCAGCGGTGGTTGGGTCATTTCATTGGACGCAATCTTCAGCGCGCCGGGCACAGCCTTGCCCGGAACATAGGCCGGAACCTGTTCGAGGTCGGCACGGGTTTTGGGCTGAACTGAAGATGCATCGTTGGTCATAGGCCTAACTGTAGAACATGGTCCGGATTGGGCAGTACGGAATCCCCGCAAAATCCCAAGGTGTGGTCGCTATTTGTGGTGCCGTATTTGGTGGCTTCGCGGGTGTTTTGCTTTTCAATTCTTGTGTTCTGTAGGATTGGCTGCGGTTATTTGGTCTTGCCAACGCAATGGCGAACAGCTTTGCTGAAGCGGGATCGATGCCAGTGGTTTTGGAGGCGTGCCAGAGCGGCCGAATGGGGCTCCCTGCTAAGGAGTTGCCTGTCTTGCGACGGGCCGGAGGTTCGAATCCTCTCGCCTCCGCCACACGCGCCCGTAGCTCAACGGATAGAGCATCTGACTACGGATCAGAAGGTTAGGGGTTCGAATCCCTTCGGGCGCACCAGTTCAGACCCGTACCTTGTAGGTGCGGGTCTTTTGTATTTATTACCTGGCAGTGCAGCGCAAGCCGAGGCATTGCGGGGCGGGGCAGCGCGGTCCTTCACTTGTGGCCAGGGTTCGGTCACTTATCGATGGTTTCTCGTGACCTGTCGATGGTTTTGCGCCACTTATGCGCGCGCTGTGGGTGCCACGTGTGCACTTGTCGATGCGCTGTTCACTTGTGGCCAGGCTATAGCGAATCGATAGGTGAACTATGCATCGATAAGACAACGAACCAGCTCCCTTGCTTCAGCAACGCGCAGCAACAGGTAGCAACGTGCAACAACAGGCACCAACCCGGACCTGCCGCCCGACTCACCACCTCCCTGAGCCGCCACGGCCGTACCTCCAACACCCCCGCGCAGCCTTTGCCTGGCCGAATCCGATTAGCCTGGCCTTGTACTTGGTCAATCGGGGCTTCCGCCCCGCGCCGTCCACCTCGCGTACCGAGGGACATTTTCCTATCCTGAACAGTTGCAATAGACTTAGACCCCGGTTGCCCTCCCCGTATTTCGATAGGAGCCTTGATGGACGCCCGTCTAGCCGTTCGCCGTAAGCCCGAGTTCCGCAATGAGGAAGCTACGCTGCTGTCCTCGATCGGCCAGGACGGTGAGGTGGCAATCTACTATCTCTACGATGCTTTCGATGCGACGGAGGAGGACCTCGTCGCGCTGCGTGAGTCGGTAGTTGCTGATTCGCGTGTCGACGAGCTGGCCGAGCTCCCGACCCCCGCCGAGCTGGGGAACTACCTTGCTGTCGAGCCTCTTCCTGGCCAGTACGACCAGCGTGCCGATGCCGCCGAGCAGGCCCTGCGTCTACTCCGCCCGGAAACCCGCGCGCAGATCACCTCGGCAACGCTGTATGTTTTCGACGCTCCGGTGAATGACGCCGTACGCTCCTTCCTCATTAACCCGGTCGAGTCGGGGGAGAAGAACCTGAGCGTCCTGCGCCGTCCGAGCATGGGCGAGATCGAGCCGCTGAAGGAGTACCCGGGCTTCACCGAGCTGGACGACGAAGGCCTGGCCGAGCTGCTCGCAGCCGACGGCATGGCCATGTCGCTGGCCGACCTGAAGACCATCCAGGATTACTTCCGCTCCGAGGGCCGCACTCCGACCGAGGTGGAGCTGTCCGCACTGGATACCTACTGGTCGGACCACTGCCGCCACACCACCTTCAACACCGAGCTGACCTCCATCGAGAACAACGAGCCGCGCTTCGCCGCGCAGTTGGATCGCGCGCTGCGTCGCTACGACGAGCTGCGTGAACTCAACGGCCGCACCCACAAGCCACGCACCCTGATGGACATGGGCACCATCATGGGCCGCGAACTGCGTCGCACGGGCGTTATGGACGATCAGGAAGTCTCCGAGGAAATTAACGCCTGCTCCGTCTACGTCGATGTCGAAGGCGACGACCGCAAGTGGCTCCTCATGTTCAAGAACGAGACCCACAACCACCCGACCGAAATCGAGCCATTCGGTGGCGCCTCCACCTGTCTCGGCGGCGCAATCCGCGACCCGCTGTCGGGTCGTTCCTGGGTCTACCAGGCCATGCGCCTGTCCGGCGCAGGTGACATCAACACTCCGCGCGAGCAGACCCTCGAGGGCAAGCTGCCGCAGCGCGATATCTCCTCTCGCGCCGCAGCCGGCTACTCCTCTTACGGAAACCAGATCGGTCTGGCCACCACTGGTGTGCGCGAGCTGGTCCACCCGGGATACGTCGCTAAGCGAATGGAACTCGGTGCCGTCGTCGCCGCTGCCCCGGCAGACAACGTCAAGCGTCTCGAACCTGCGCCGGGCGATGTGGTAATCATGCTCGGTGGCCGCACCGGCCGTGACGGCGTCGGCGGTGCGACCGGCTCGTCGAAGGCCCACGATGAGGACTCGCTGGGCCGCTCCGGCGCCGAGGTGCAGAAGGGTAACCCGGTCAACGAGCGCAAGATTCAGCGCCTGTTCCGCCGCGAGGATGTCGCCACCAAGATCGTCCGTTGTAATGACTTCGGCGCTGGTGGCGTGTCCGTTGCGGTTGGTGAGCTGGCTGACTCCATTGACATTCACCTCGAGCGCGTGCCGCTGAAGTACGCCGGTCTGAATGCCCGCGAAATCGCGATTTCCGAGTCCCAGGAGCGCATGGCGCTGGTCGTGCGCCCGGAGGATGCCGACTTCATCATCGCCGCCGCTGCCGAGGAGAACATTGAGGCCGTCGCGCTGGCCGACATCACCGACACTGGCCGTCTGCGCATGTTCATGGGCGACGAGGTTGTCTTCGACCTCTCCCGTGAGTTCATCGACACCAACGGCGCTGACCGCGCCCAGAATGTCGAGATGGTTGCTGCGGAGGGCGGCGTCGTAAAGCAGGTACCGGCGAGCGTGCTGGAGTCGCTGCGTGCGGCGACGGCGGGCTCCCAGGAGGGCATGATCGAGCAGTTCGACTCGACCGTCGGCCGCTCCACCGTGCTCATGCCGTACGGTGGCGCGACGCAGAAGACCGACGAGCAGGCGTCGATCCAGACGCTGCCGGTCGATGGCGGCACGAGCACCGCGTCCGTCATGACTTGGGGTTACTCGCCATCGCTTGCCGACGAGTCCCCGTACCTCATGGGCTCCTACTCCGTCGTGGAGGCACTGGCTAAGCTCGCAGCGGCCGGTGGCGATCCGCGCGGTGCCTGGCTGAGTGTGCAGGAGTACTTCCAGCGCCTGGACCAGGATCCGCAGCGCTGGGGCGAGGTTGCGCAGGCTCTGCTCGGTCTGCTCGAGGCTCAGGACGGCTTCCAGGTTGCGGCCATTGGCGGTAAGGACTCCATGTCCGGCACCTACGGCGAGGACCTGCACGTGCCGGCGACCCTGGTGACCTTCGCAGTTGCCGCGATGGACGAGACCGACGCTGTCTCTGCTGCAATCCCGGCAGGTAACTTCGACCTCTACCTGTTTGCGCACAAGCCACTCGAGTCCGGGGAGCCGAACTACGAGCAGCTCAACGAACTATTTGCTGCCGTGCGGGAGCTGCGTCCGGCTGCGGCCTCGGCTGTTACTAACGCGGATCTGGCTGCGACCCTGGTCAACATGGCTGTGGGCAATGGCGTGGGCCTGGAGGCATCCCTTCCGGAGGCTCCGCTGGGCTCCATTGTGGTGGCTGTTCCGGCTGGTCAGGATGTTGAGGGTGCTGTTGAGGGTGCTGTGAAGATCGGTGCCACCGACGAGTCGGGCACGCTGCGCTTCGGTGAGGAGTCCTTCACTGTCGCCGAGGCTCTGGAGGCAATGGAGTCCGGTTACCGTGAGGTCTTCCCGCTCAATGACTACGAGGGCGAAGCCCTGCCGGAGTTCGCTAACCAGGTCAACGAGACCAAGACCGACCTGCAGAGCCCGGGCAAGAAGGATGTCCACGTGTTGCTGCCAGTCTTTCCTGGTACCAACTCCGAGTACGACATGGCCGAGGCATTCGTCGCGGCTGGCGCTACCTACGAGTTCCACGTAATCCGCAACCTGACCCCGGCAATGCTGGCGGAGGACACGAAGGCGTTCATCGAGAAGCTTCAGGACTCCGACATCCTGGCATTCTCCGGTGGCTTCTCCCTGGGTGATGAGCCGGACGGATCCGCCAAGTTCATCGCCGCGTTCCTGCGTTCCGACGATGTCGCAGCCGCCGTCAAGGAGTTCGTGGCCGACAACGGTCTTGTGCTCGGTATTTGTAACGGTTTCCAGGCGCTGGTCAAGTCCGGCTTCCTGCCGTACGGCGACCCTGCGCAGCTCCGCGAGGACTCGCCGACCCTGGCCCACAACCGCCAGCTGCGTCACGTGTCCCGCATCGCCACCACTCGCGTCGCGACCGTGAATTCCCCGTGGCTGCGCGGTTTCGAGCCAGGTCAGACCCACCTCATGCCGGTTTCTCACGGTGAGGGCCGTTTCGTGGTTTCCGAGGACGAGGCCCGCCGCCTGTTCGAGGCCGGTCAGGTCGCTTTCCAGTACGTCGATGCTGACGGCGATGCCGAGGGCGTGCCGACGATGACAGCGCCAGCCAACCCGAACGGTTCTTCCTACGCCATTGAGGGCATTGTCAGTGCTGACGGCAGGATTCTGGGCAAGATGGGTCACCCTGAGCGTTTCCGCGAGGGCTTGATGCGCAACATTCCGGGTATTGGTGAGCAGGACATCTTTGGCAACGCTGTCCGCTGGGTCCGCGGCGAGTAGTTCCTCGGTTGCTCCGGTCCGCGCCGGCGCTGGCCTCGGAGCCGGTTAGACCGGGGTAACCGCAACGAAACCTGTTGTTAATGTGCAACGGATATGTGTGCAACGAATATGTACTTGAATAAGTGCCCAAAAAGGTTGCGTGAGCAGGCGATTTTGTAAAACTTCGCAGGATGAGTAAAGTATCTATTCGTTGCAGGGGCCGAGGGAATTACCCCAGAGTCGCTGAATAACAACAAAATGCGCCCGTAGCTCAACGGATAGAGCATCTGACTACGGATCAGAAGGTTAGGGGTTCGAATCCCTTCGGGCGCACAAAGCAGACCCGCACCGATAAGGTGCGGGTCTTTTTGTCTGCCCGACTTGTCGATGGTGTTCCGGCACTTATGCGCGCGGTATTGGCTCTTCCTGCGCTCATGTCGATGAGCTATTCACTTGTGGCCAGGCTATAGCTCATCGATATGTGAATACCTCATCGATAGGTGAGGGGCGGAATTGACAGGTGAGGGGCGGAGCGGAGAATCAAGCAAGGAACTAGAGTATTCGTGCCTTTTCGTAAGCGAAGTCGACAAGAAGTCCGCATTTCCGCCCACCCGCATCCGCAAACCGCACCCGCACCCGCAAACTACATCCGCAAACCGCACCCGCACCCGCAAACCGCCACCTGCCACCCGCACCCATGAGCCCGTCCACCCACGAGCCACCCCAAACCTCCAAACCCCCAAACCCCAATGCCTAAGTATTCGAAACATCTCAAACTCGCAATATCTGCCTAACGGTCTAGACTGTGGAACCATGATTCGTACTGAGTCCATTCTTGACCTTGCTACCGTAGCCTCGGGGCAGTCCCACGCCGACGCCCTACAGGGCTCCATCGATTTGGCGCAGACAGCGGAAAAGGCCGGGTATCAGCGTATTTGGTACGCAGAGCACCACAATATGAACTCCATCGCGTCCTCGTCGCCGGCCGTTCTTATCGCAGCCGTGGCTGCAAAAACCGAGAGCATCACCCTCGGCTCCGGCGGCGTCATGCTGCCGAATCATGCACCGCTGACGGTCGCGGAGCAGTTCGGCACGCTCGCGAACCTGTACCCGGATCGCATCGAGCTGGGGCTTGGCCGCGCGCCGGGCACTGACCAGGCCACTATGCGTGCGCTGCGTCGTGACCCGCGCTCTTCCGATTCCTTCCCGCAGGATGTGCAGGAGCTGCGCGGTTACCTCTCCGACGAGTCGCTGATTAAGGGCATCAACGCGATTCCGGGCCGCGGCACCCACGTGCCGCTGTACATCCTGGGCTCCTCGCTCTTTGGTGCTCAGCTCGCGGCGGCGCTCGGCTTGCCGTACGCGTTTGCTTCGCACTTCGCGCCGGACGCGCTTCGCGATGCCATCGCGGTCTACCGCGAGCAGTTCCAGCCTTCTGAGCAGCTGGATAAGCCGTACGCTTTTGCGGCCATGAACGTGATTGCGTCGGAAAGCGAAGAGGATGCGCAGCAGCAGTACTTCGCTACCCGCAGGAACATGGTCAGGCGGTTCCTCAGCCGCGGTGGTCACCACCTCACCGACGATGAGGCAGAGATTCTGATGGATACCCCGCAGGGGCGCCAGGTGCAGAATATGTTCCGTCATACGGCAGTCGGCACGGTGGCACAGGTGCGTGAGCAGATTGCGCAGTTCGGTGAGTACTCGGCGGCGGATGAGCTGATCGTGGCTCATCAGTCGTTGAAGGTTCCTGACCGACTGCGTTCGGTGGAGCTCACCGCGGAGGCCACGGGGCTGACCGCGTAAGGCTCCAGGCCCAGGAGTACGTCGAGGCACGCGGCCTTAAGTCGCCCTCTTACTCCACCGCAGCCAGTGGCAGCGCCTTTTCGCTGGCAAGCTGCATGATTTCGGCGTTGGTGCGCTCGCGGAGGAAATCCGCAAGTTCCTCGCGGTTGCTCGCGCCAGTGGCCTCGGTCAGGGCGGCGGCAAAGTGCGGCTCCAGCGCTGCCACGGCCGCGTAGCCATCGGCGCTGGGGTAGAGGCCGTACGTCCACAGGCCGCCACCGAGTAGTCCGCCGGGCGCCGTCATGCCGTACTTCAGCGGCGCGGCACCGGTCTCACCAGCCTGCTTCAGGCCGATGCGGCAGTGCAGTCCAGACTGCTTTACGACGTCCGCCCCAGCACCTGCCCGCTTAATCAACCCGGCAAGGGCAGCGGTGACCGCAAAGTGCGCGCCCAGAATGTCGCCCAACAGCACCGGCGGCATCGCCGGAGGCGTGAGGGTTCCGGCCTCCGCCTGGTAGGTCAGGTCATGGCCAGGGGTTTCTGGAGCTTCGGTATCACCGACAATGTCGATATGTACCGGCCCATTCGGGCGCTCGTGGAGGCCCGCCAGCCCCATGCGTTCCAGCGCGGAGGGGCGAACCGAGGTGATGACCACATCGGCCTCATCGATCAGCGAGCTCAGCTGTGCGCGACCCTCATTGCTCTTCAGATCCGCCTGGATAATCTCGTGACCTGCGGACATAGCTTCATACCAGGAGCGGCCGAAGGCGCCGAGCGGATCGCCTGTTGGTGGCTCGACCTTAATCACCCGGGCGCCTAGCTGGCCCAAGTGCTGAGCGGCCAGTGGTCCCGGTACGTTAATGGCGAAGTTGACGACAGTGATGCCTGCGAGGCTGGTGTGCAGCTCGGGGGAAAACATAGTTCCACACTAGAACACATCTATCTGTCCGCCGACGCTTTCGGCCAACTTCAACTGGTTGATCCAGCCGCCCTCGCCGACGCGCAGTCGGAAAATCGGGCGGTGAGCAGGGCGGGCCTCGTAGCGGACACGGGCAATCTGACCGGTTTTGGCCAGGTCCATAGCGGTTCCCTCGGTGGCCAACTGGGTGCGCGCGGCGGTGAGGCGCTCGATGACGTCGTCAAGCGCGGTGAGCACGGGTTCGGTGTTGTTCTCACACCAGGACATGACCATGTCAGGAGCAGCGGCGGCGACGCGGGTGCAGTCGCGGAAAGAGCCGGCTGCAAGCGAAATGGCCAGGGGGCCACCGGCTTCACCGGCGGCGGCAATTGCGTAGGCCGCCAGGTGTGGCATGTGGGAGATGCGGGCGACGCTGGCATCGTGGTGATCGCTCAGCGCTGGAATGAGTTGACTGCCAAGAGCTGCTCCCAAGTTGGCGACCTGCGAAAAGACTTCAATCCACCGCTCCGGGACGGGCCTTCCCGCAGCGTCGGCAGCAGCTGCCAGGTCGTAGGTGATGACCCAGGGGGCGCCGTCGAAAAGCCCTTCGAGCGTGGCGGACCAGCCCGCCTGCGCGGAACCCGCCATTGGGTGCGCGCCGACGAAGCGTTCCTCCATCCCGCGAGCGGAGACCTCGGCGGCGACGGCCGCCTTCACGGAGACCACATCCGTGATGCCACAGCTGGGGGCGTGCTCGTTGATCGCGTCGAGCATCGTGCCGACGACTGTCATGGGGGTGCCAATTACGATGAGCGCGCGGCTGGCCTCAGCGCGCTCGAGCGTGGCTTGAAGATCTGTACTGGCGTCGAATCCCTCTTTCGTGGCTTCCTCGACCGTCGGGGACGAGCGATTCCAACCGAAGCATTCGACGTTATGGGCCCGCAGATCGCGCATCATGGAGCCACCGATGAGGCCCAAACCGAGGATGCATACCGCGGGTAGTTGTGCAGCTGACAGGGAGGACGAAGCAGGGGAGGGGGACTCGAAATTGCTCACCTGACAAGCATGACATACAGCGACTAGCGTTGTGGGTTATGAGCACGACCTTTTCCGGAGGGTACACCTCCGATGACGACCGCTCCTTCGCGGTTGCCGTAACTATGGGGGAGCGCGGTTGGCGCGTCGTCGATCTTGGGGACGACGCCACCGATTCCCTCGCTGACGCTGCACAGGCGCTGCGCAATCTGCGTTCGGAACGCGCCGCTGTCGGAATGCTCAATATCGACGACGATTACTTTATTCTCGTGCGCCAGGGCGTTGGGTCGCTGCGCGTTGTGCTTTCCGACGCCACCGCCGCCGTCACCGACGACATTGCGGCAGATGTGTTCGACGAGCTGGATCTGGATATCCCCGACCTCGACGAGGACGAGCTCGACGATGTCGACGCCTGGGCCGAAGGAGATATGGATATCCTCGCTGACCTGGGCTGTTCGGAGGAAGCCCTGGAGTCCATCTGTGACGATCAGTCGCTGTGGGCGTCCGAGCAGCTTCTGGCCATTGCCGAGGAGCTGGGGTGCGCCGAGGAGCTCGCCGATGTCGCCGACCTGGATTACGACGGTGACGATGACGACTACGACCCCTATGACGACTAACTCTGAGAAAGGTCATCTGGCCGGGCGGCCAACCGTCCTTGCGGCCAGCCAGCCAGCTGGTCGGCCAAGTGCCCTGCCCCGTCGAAAACAGGACATTCTCGACGAAGAGTGGATGCGCCTGGCTATCGCCGAAGCTGCTCACACGGCCCCCGGGGATGTGCCGGTGGGAGCTGTGGTCGTGGATGCCGAGGGCAGGGTTGTGGGCCGGGGTTCGAACCGTCGGGAAGCTGATGGTGATCCGCTTGCCCACGCCGAAGTCATTGCGTTGCGCGAGGCCACCCGCGCTGTTGGTGACGGCTGGCGGCTGGAGCAGTGCACGTTGGTCGTGACACTTGAGCCGTGCGTGATGTGCGCCGGCGCGTGCGTCATGGGGCGCGTGGGGCGTGTGGTCTTCGGCGCGTGGTCGCCCAAGACCGGCGCGTGCGGCTCTATCGCCGATGTCATCCGCGATCCCGCCCATGCATTCACGCCGCAGGTGCGCGGGGGTGTGCTTGCCGACGAATGCTCCGTTTACCTGCGGGAATTCTTCGAACGGCAACGGCAGTCGGAAGCGTGAGCGGGGTCACGGTTAGGTCACAATTCCCGCTGTGGCCGTGACGAGTCTTCATTTTCACGTACCGTCGGAACTAGTGGGGCTGCTAGACGGTGGCTCTAAAGAATAGATAAGTCGTTTACATAGGAGGCTTACATAATGAGCGAGCTGCAGAACAAGGCCGACGAGTTGGGCGGCAAGGTTAAGGAAGCTGCCGGCGACGCCGTTGGCAATGACGACCTGTCAAACCAGGGCAAGGGCGAGCAGGCTGCGTCCAAGGTCAAGCAGGGTGCTGAGGACCTGAAGGACAAGGCTACTGAGACCTTGGGCAAGCTGACTGACAAGTAAAGCGCTTAGCTCTCGGGTAGAGATAACCCCAACCTTCTCCGCTTCTGATGTGCGGAGACGGTTGGGGTTCTTTGTGTTTCGATGGCCGGCTGTCAGCGTTGGGGCTGGCTACAGCTTCTGAGCCACCAGGTCATCCAGTGGTTCGGCGGACAGTAGGTACGGGGCGATCTCGAAGACGGTACGGGCACCAGTCTCGCCAGCCTGCTTCAGGCGGTAGGCAGCGCGACCGTAGGCAACCTGGACGGCTGCGGTGAAGTCGGGGTTGCGCTCCAGTTCGAGACCGAACTCGATGACGTGGCCGGAGGTACCGGCCTGGCCACGGGTAATGACCTGGCCGCCGTGCGGCATGCCCTGGTGGTCGCGGTCGAACTCCTCTTCAGAGATGAAGTCCACGATGGTCTCGTATGGGGCAAAGTAATCCGGCATGGTCACGATGGTTTCGCGGATCTGCTCCTTGAGCTTGGCGTCCTCCTCGGCGTTGCCGGTCTCTTCAGCGACGACGAAGCAGTGGCGCAGGTGGCACTCGTTACCCTTCAGGTCTGCGCCCTCGCCCTTCTTCACGGCCTCGATAGCTTCCGGGTTCGGCTTGGTGTACTGGACGCCCTTCTTCACTCCCGGCACACGACGCACGGCATCGGAGTGGCCCTGCGACAGGCCTGGTCCCCAGAAGGTCATCTGGTCTGCTCCCGGCAGGATGGCAGCGTCCAGGACGCGGTTCAGAGAGAACAGGCCCGGGTCCCAACCGGTCGAAATCATGGCGATGTTGTCACCCTCACGAGCGGAGGCGTCCATGGCTGCGCGGTGCTTCGGAATCTCGTGGTGGTTGTCGTAGGTGTCGACCGTCGTAAAGTTCTTTGCCAGCTCAGGGGCCTGCTCCGGGACATCGGTGGCCGAGCCGAGGCACACGAACAGCACGTCTACCTCGTCCTTGTACTTTTCGACATCCGCAGCCGGGAGCACGCGGGCCTCAGTGTCCAGCGAATCGCGACGGGAGAAAACACCGACGAGTTCCATATCCGGCTGGTCGGCAATGACCTTTTCGATGCTGCGGCCCAAGTTGCCGTAGCCGATGATGGCGGAACGAATCATGAGGGAGAACCCTTTCTGTGTGGCTGCACTTCTGTGTTTAAGTTTCTAGATTTCAAGCTACAGACTATTCCTTCATATCTCAGCGGGCGTTGGCCACCCCGAAGAGCGCGGTGGTTTACTTGGATGGTGCAGTAGATGGAGTGATTTGGAATGGCGGGGGTTGTGGTTCTGTGTGAACGGCTTGGCGAAGGACCGGCGGTGTCGACTGTGCGAACAGCTGAGCCGTCTGACCTGGGGATTTGGTAGATAAAGGGGCTACCTGTAACGTTTTCTAGCGGTGACGTGTCCGAGCGGCCGAAGGTGAAGCACTCGAAATGCTTTGTGCGGTAACCCCGTACCGAGGGTTCAAATCCCTCCGTCACCGCCAATAAAACCCCCGGTGGTTCCTTTAAGTAGGAGCCCCGGGGGTTTTGCATTTAATCGGCCCTGATTGCCTGGGTGTGGTGGAGGTGTGGGAGGTGTCCGTCGTAAAGCGGCAAATGGTGAGGCGTCCGACCTGGAGCACCTAAATCACAAAATTAACATCAGTAACACACACCCCATTGTTCACGTTTATCCGGGAAGTCCGCTACTCTTAGCAAAAGTATTTCCGGTTTTTATGTCGTGCCCGCCCCCAGTGACCGCGTCAGCGCCAGAGTTGATGTTGGCCAATCCGGGGTGGTCGCTAGCATCGGAGTAGCGAAGAGGCTTCAAACTGCAGGTGAAGTCCGAGGGAGTGCTTGGGTAGCGCGAACTTGGGGAAGCTGCAGTTGGGGGCGGTCCAGGCGAATATTAGACGTAAGGGAAACTTGACATGGCAAAGGCCTTGTTCAAACTCGGCAGGTTCTCCTACCTGCATAAATGGACTGTGATTATCGCGTGGTTCCTGATTTTGGCGGGGCTGGGCGGTGCAGTTGCCGCATTCCAGAAGGGATTCATCGACCAGTTCTCGATCCCCGGCATGCCGTCGGCAACGGCTTCGCACGTGATTGAGGAAAAGTTCCCCGATGTTCCGAACCCAATTCGAGAGCAGCGTATCTATGTCGCCTTCGAGGCCCCGGAGGGGCAGAGGCTCGATGACCCACAGAATAAAGAAGCTGTTGACCAGGTCATTAACGGCATCCGCGACAATGTCGGCCAAATCTCCGATGATTTGCAACTTCACAACCCGGTAGACCTCAATCCGAAGATGCAGGCGATGGTCAAGGAACAGGGCATGGCCGCCGGCCTGCCCAAGGATGTTGCCGAGGCCGATGCCAATGCGCTGCGTACCGTGTCCGATGACGGTCGCTACGGTATTTCCACCTTCGTTTTCGACGCCAAGATGCCGCAGGACATCGAGCCGGAGAATATGCAGGCGCTTCTCGACGCAATGCAGGCCGGTCGTGACGCCGGTATCAAGGTCGAGGCCTCTGGCCCGGGCATGCAGCCCGCGATTGAGGTAGCTCCGACCTCGGAGATTATCGGTGTGACCGTGGCATTTATCGTGCTGGTTGTCACCTTCGGATCTCTGGTCGCTTCGTTCCTGCCTATTGTGACGGCGGTAGTGGGCATTATCATCGGTGTCTTCGGCGTGACATTGATGACCGCATTCACCGACGTCAACTCGATTACCCCGGTACTTGCCGTCATGTTCGGCCTGGCTGTCGGTATTGACTACGCACTGTTCATCCTCTCTCGCTACAGGGCAGAAAGAGCCCGAGGGATGACCAACGAAGACGCCATCGGCATGGCTACCGGTACGGCTGGCTCCGCTGTGGTTTTCGCCGGCCTCACCGTGATTGTCGCGTTGGCAGCGCTGACGGTCGCCAAGGTGCCGTTCATGTCTCTGATGGGTATTTCGGCGGCAATTACGGTGGCCTTCACAGTACTGGTCTCTCTGACCCTGCTGCCGGCAGTTATGTCTCTGCTGAGCGACAAGGTCTTCGCTGGTCGCGTGCCCGGTGTTGCTGGCAACCCCTCGCGTAACCCGCGCAAGGAACGTCGCTCTTCCTTCTTCGGTGAGATGACGATGGGGCGACGTTGGGTCACTTTCGTGCACAAGGCCCCAGGGTTGTTCCTGGTCGGCTGTATCGTCTTGCTGTTGGCATTGGCCTACCCGGCCATGCACTTGAAGCTGGCGCTGCCGTCCGACTCTACTGCGGCTAAGGACAGCACGAACCGCAAGGCCATCACCATGATTGAAGAGGGCTTCGGTGCGGGACGTAACTCTCAGCTCATCATTATTGCCAAGTCGGACGATGTGAAGCCCGATGCACCGGTGCTCAAACCACTTATCGAGTCCCTGAGGCAGACCAACCCGGAACTCTCTGACATCGAGGCCGCCCGCAAGGCTTCCTATAGTTACGCTGTTGACCAGTTCAAATCCAACGTCGGTGTCGAGCACATCCAGATGATTGGCATGAATCATGACGGCACTGCGGTCAAGATGATTATGACCCCGAAGTCGGGTCCACTCGATCCCGCGACCAAGCAGCTGATGAACGCGGTGCGCGATCAGCAGAAGCAGATTGAGCAGACCACCGGCCTATTCACCGGTGTCACTGGCCTGGTTCCTATTGAAATTGACATCACCGACCGCCTCCAGGGCGCAATGCCGCTCTACTTGGGCGTTGTCGTGGGCCTGGCAGTGATCCTGCTGCTGATGATTTTCCGTTCCCTGATGGTGCCGTTGACTGCGGGTGTGGGCTTCTTGCTCTCTGTCGCAGCCGCATTCGGTGTCACCGTGGCATTTTTCCAGGACGGCCTCTGGGGTGTGATTAGCACTCCGGGTCCGCTGGTCAGCTTCGTGCCAATCTTCCTCATCGGCGTGACGTTCGGTTTGGCCATGGACTATCAGGTCTTCCTGGTTTCCCGCATGCGCGAGCATTACACCCACAACAAGGGTGAATCCTCACCAGAGTCGAAGTACAACGCGGTCGAAGAATCGGTCGTTGAGGGCTTTACTCTCGGCGCTCGTGTGGTCACTGCCGCTGCGATTATTATGATCTCCGTCTTCGCGGCTTTCGCCGGGCAGCCCCTGGCGATTATTAAGGTATTCGGCTTCGCGCTGGGTGCCGCAGTGCTTTTCGACGCCTTCGTTATTCGCATGACCTTCATCCCGGCATCCATGTTCCTGCTTGGCCGCGCTACGTGGTACATGCCGAAGTGGCTGGACAAGGTGTTGCCTTCTGTGGATGTCGAAGGCTCTGCCCTGGAAGAGGTTTCCGAGGAGCTGGTGGAGAAGGGCCGCCGCGAGCGTATGGCTCGCGGTGAGTCCCTGTTGCCCGAAAGCGAAGGTGCTGGGCGTGGCTTTGGCGACACGGACGCTGACGAGGACGAAACAGACAGTGCCGATGGTGAAGTTGGTGCTGGTGCAGCCGCTGCGGCGGGCGCGGCGGGCGCAGCAGGTGGTACCGCTGTGGCGGTTGCGACCAAGAAGCGTAACCGCTGGATTCCGAAGCGGAAGAAGGCAAAGCTGGAAGAGCTCGAGCTCGCTGACCAGGCCAAGCAGGCCGAACAGCCGGAGCGCTCTGACCAGGCTGAGCAGGCCGAACCGTCGGCCCCGACGGCACCAGCTGAGCCGGAGAAGCCGACACAGCCGGAGCCGACAGAGCAGCCGGAGCAGGCAGAGCCGACCGAACAGCTCATGCAGGCAGCGCCAGCTGAACCAACCGACGCCCAGCCGAACCCGGAAAACGCCAAGGACATCGAGGTTCGCCCGTACTACAGCCCGGCTCGCAAACGGAAGAAGATTACGGTTGCGGAACTGATGAAGCGCGAAGGACTCGAAGAGGAAGCGCCACGTCGTAGCCGCGCCGTGTGGGACCCGGAAAACGCTGCCCAACCCGAGGAAAACGACAGCGCTGAGTAACTCCACCTGCCACCACAGGTAACCTCAATGCATTAGCACTGGAACACAACCAAGGAGCTTCATGTCGCAGTCGAGGACGACGGGCTTTGACGTCGTAAAGCAAATCGAAGGCGCGCGCGGACGTGCTGGCACCATCCACACCCCGCATGGCGATATTGCTACGCCGGCGTTCATTCCGGTCGGCACGAAGGCGACCGTGAAGACGCTCACGCCCGAGCAGGTGCGATCCACCGGCGCGCAGGCGATGCTGTCGAACGCGTACCACCTGTACCTGCAGCCCGGCGAGGAAATCGTCGACCAGGCCGGCGGATTGGCAAAGTTCTCCAACTGGAACGGTCCGACGTTCACCGACTCCGGCGGATTCCAGGTGCTCAGCCTCGGCGCGGGCTTTAAAAAGACCCTCGCGATGGACGTCACCGGCATGCAGAAAGACGACATCGTCGCCGAGGGCAAAGAGCGCAACGCGTTCGTCGATGAGGACGGCGTGACTTTCCGCTCGCACATCGATGGTTCCGAGCATCGCTTCACGCCAGAGGTGTCCATGCGCATTCAGCACGCGCTGGGCGCAGACATCATGATGGCATTTGACGAGCTCACCACGCTCATGAACACCCGCGGCTACCAGGAGGCATCCGTCGAGCGCACGCACCGCTGGGCGCGGCGTTGCCTGGAGGCTCACAACGAGCTGACAGTTTCGCGCGGTCAGGTCGACGGGCACGTCCATTCGCTTGACGACGGCCAGTTGCCCATCCAGCAGTTATTCGGTGTCGTGCAGGGTGCGCAGTACGAAGACCTGCGCCGCAAGGCCGCTCGTGGGCTAGTCGAGCTCTCCCGCGAGTTCGAGGACGCGGGCCAGCTCGGTTTCCACGGCTATGGCATTGGTGGGGCGATTGAGAAGCAGAATCTGGGCCTAATCTGCGGTTGGGTCAACGACGAGCTTCCCGACGACCGTGCCCGCCACCTACTGGGAATCTCGGAGCCGGACGATATTTTCGCCGCTGTCGAGGCCGGTGCCGACACCTTTGACTGTGTGGCTCCGACCAGGCTTGCCCGCCGTGGTGGTGTGTACACGCTCGATGGCCGGATGACCTTGACCAATGCCCGCTTCAAGAACGACTTCCGCCCCGTGGACGCGGAGGTGCCCTCCTACACTTCGCTGAATTACTCCCGGGCCTACCTGCATCATCTGTTGAAGGCTAAGGAGTACCTGGCCGGCACGCTGTGCACGATTCACAACCTGTTTTTCATGGTCAAGCTGGTGGAGAACATTCGCGCTGCGATTCTGGAGGACCGGTTCTTCGAGTACCGCGATGAGTTCATGGGCCGCTACTACGCCAACGGTGGTCGTGCGGTGGGGAATTAGGCGCTGGGTTGGGGCTCTGCTCTTACCTTTTCGCACTTCACGACACCTACGTCACCTCGTGCCAGCTGTGGAGGTGGCATGAGGTGACACCCGTGGCGTGAAGTGGAGGGAGCAACCGGAAAGGCCCCAAAACTAGACCTAGCTCTACTGCACGAGGCAGTCTCAACCGGCATCATGGAGGGCATGATCACGGTTGAACGACTCAGCAAGAAGTACGGCTCGAAATTAGCCGTCGATGACCTGTCCTTCACCGTTCCCGACGGTGTAGTGACAGGTTTTCTCGGCCCAAACGGCTCCGGCAAGTCCACCACCATGCGCTGCATGCTGGGCCTCGATGCCCCGACCACGGGCCAGGCCTTGTTCACCGGAACGGATTCGCAGGGCAACACCTACAGCAACCAGCCCTTTTCCACGCTGAGGAATAAGCCCAGCGTCGCCGGCGCGATTCTGGATGCGACGTGGCACAACAAGGCTCGTTCGGGTCGCGCTCATCTGCGGGCCCTCGCCCGCGGTGCCGGCATCCCCGACACCCGCGTGGAGGAGTGCCTCGAGCAAGTCGGCATGACCGAGGCCGCGAAGGACAAGGTCGGCGGCTATTCGCTGGGTATGAAGCAGCGTCTGGGAGTGGCGGCGGCATTGCTCGGCAAGCCGCAGCATCTGATCTTGGATGAGCCGGTCAACGGTCTCGACCCGGAAGGCGTCTCGTGGATGCGCCACACCATCAAGGCCCTGGCCGCACAGGGCTGCGCGGTTCTCGTGTCGTCGCACCTTCTTTCCGAGATGCAGCTCACGGCCGACCGCATCGTCGTCATCGGCCGCGGCCGCATGATTGGCGAGTACAGCATGGATGAATTCCTCGCTGACGGCACGGTCGTCGAAGTTGAGGTCGATGATCCGGCTCGGCTGCTGCAGGCGTTGGGGCCGGTGGCGCAGGGGGTTGACGTCGATAAGCAATTGTGCATTCCGCTTAACGACGGCATCAGCGAGCAGCAACTCCGCCGCGACATTGCGGCCGCTGCCCTGCGCGAGGGGCTGTTAGTGACACGGTTGAACACGAAGCGCGACAATCTGGAGGAGAAGTTCCTGGCTGCGACCCAGGACTCGCAGGAGTACCGCGCGCAGGCTATTGGGCAGTAGGGGAGTGACTGAGATGAGTTTTGGAAACGCTTTGCGGTCGGAATGGACGAAGCTAACCAGCCTGCGTGGCACGTGGGTGTATGTGGTGCTGTTGGTGGGCTCGATAGCTGGGCCGATGGTGGCTTTCAGCATGGCGGCCGATGATGGCTCGACCGCCGATTGGTCGTTGTTGCTGTTGGGGACGGTGATCTTCAACATGATTGTGATTGCCTTTGGCGGCTCTACCCTGGCGGGTGAGTACAACGATCAGATGAATGCGCATGCGTTCTTGACGCAGGACCGAAGGAGCCTGTGGCTGTCCGCGCGGATGACGTTGACGCTTGTGTTGATTGCTGTCTGTTGGGTCATCGGTGTGGCTCTCGCTTGGTTGTCGGTGACGGTTTCGCCGCGCGTGGAGTTCGAGAGCGGCAACGCGGCCCCGGACATGCTCGCTGGAGTGCTTGGCTTTGTTGTGTTTGGGCTGATTGCGATGTCGCTGGGAGTGTTGACGCGTTCGCGCGTGGCCGCTGTCGCTATTCCGCTGGTGTGGATCCTGGTGGTGGAAAGCATGCTGGAGTTCGCGGCGCTGGCGTATGCGATTTTCCGGCCACTGTGGCTGGTCACGCCGGGGGCGCGCATTCAGCAGTTGTCAACGCAGCTGGGCGGTCTGATGGCAAACCCGGAGAATCCACGTACTGGCTTTGAAGCAGGCATGACGCAGCCGATGTGGTTCAACATCGTGGTGCTGGTGGCCTGGATTGTTGTGGCTGTTGGCGTTGCTCATTGGGCCAATGCCAAGCGAGACGTGAAGTAAAAAGCAATAAGTGCCGCGACTACTCGCATCTCAGGCGAGGTCGCGGCACTTTTTTCGTCGTTAAGCGGGAACGTGCGTGTCGTAGTAGCCTTCGCGGCGCTTGACCCACGCGATGACGGCGTAGGTGATTGGCATGACTACGATTTCGACGGCGGTCTTCCAAATGAAGCCGACGATGACGTAGTTGACGAAGGTGCCCCAGGCGTCGATGCCGATCGCGGTGGCGGCGATGGAGCAGAAGATGAGCGTATCGACGAACTCACCAACCACAGTCGAGCCCATCAGGCGCGCCCAGAGAGCCTTTTCGCCAGTGCGCTTCTTAATGGCGTTGAGCGACCAGGCGTTGAGCAGCTGACCGACGACATAACCGGCCAGACCTGCGAGAACAAGCTGCGGGACGGTGCCCAGCACAGTGGCGAATGCTTCCTGATTTTCATACCACGGTGCCGCTGGGAGCTTGATGGCGGCAAAGAAGCAGAGCATTGCGCCGGCGAGGATGGCGAAACCGGTCCACACGGTGCGGCGGGTGGCTTTGTAGCCGTAGCACTCGGAAAGCACGTCGCCGATGACGTAGCTCAAGGGGAAGAGGAAGAAGGCACCGTCGGTGGCCAGGCCGAAGATTTCCACGCCCTTGGTGGCGGTGATGTTGGAGACGATCAGCACGCCGATGAAAATGGCCGTGAACATCGGGTACAGCGATTTCGGTACCGGGATGTGGCGTGGCGTGTGTGCTGCGGATTCGGGCTTAGTTGCGTTCTCGGGCGCGTGCGAGGTGCTCACAGCGGCAGCCTCGGCGTTGCCCGGCCCAGACTTGGGCAGGTTTTCGTTATTTGTCACGGAAGGGATATTACCGTGGTGTATATGCAGCAGAAACCTGATCCCGCGCAACCCACCGGCCGCTACGCCCCTTCGCCGACCGGTCGGCTGCACCTGGGAAACCTGCGCACCGCAGTGCTGGCCTGGGCGCACGCCCGCGCGCAGGGCGGCCGCTTCATCGTGCGTATCGAGGACATCGACCGCCAGCGCTCCCGCCCCGAGTATGAGGCGCAGCAGCTCGCCGATCTCGAGGCCATCGGCATCGACTGGGATGGCACGCCGATCCGCCAGTCCGAACGCTCTGAGCTGTATGAATCCGCACTTTCCGATCTCACGCAACGCAGCCTGACTTATCCCTGTTTCTGCACGCGCCGCGAAATCCTTGCCGCCTCCTCCGCGCCGCACGGCGTGCCAGGTCAGTATCCCGGCACCTGCCGTTCGCTTGACGACGAGCACCTCGCCGCGAAAAAGGCCGAATTTGCGGCGGCGGGGAGGAGGCCGTCGATACGCCTGAAATCGCAGGTGCGTGAGGGGACTGCGACCGATGAGCTGCATGGCGAGATTACCGCCCCGATCGATGACTTTGTCCTTCAGCGTGCCGATGGCATGTGGGCCTACAACCTCGCGGTCGTCGTCGATGATGCCGAGCAGGGTGTCACTGAAGTCGTGCGTGGTAATGACCTGATGTCCTCCGCGCCGCGCCAGGCGTACTTGGCTGGTCTTTTGGGGTATGCGGCGCCTTCGTTCGTGCACGTGCCGCTGGTGGTGAACTCTGAAGGACGGCGACTGTCCAAGCGTGATGGCGACGTGACTCTCGGCGAGGTGCCCGTGGATGCCGCGCAGCGGTGGATTTTGGATTCGCTCGGTGGCGGTAACGGTAGCGATGGTGGCGACGGTAGCGATGGTGGCGCGAGCGCAGAGCTCGACTCCATTGCCGACCTCCCTGAAGCCCTGCGTGCGGGTCTGGAAATTCCTCGCGGACAGGTGATTTTCTAGGGTCCGCTTCGTTACCCTCGGGGCATGCCTACTCTTCTTGTCGTCCACCATTCCCCGACCCCGCTCCTCCAAGAAGTCTTAAGCCACGCGCTCGAGGGTGCCAACGACCCCGCGCTAGAGGGCGTGGATGTCAAGGTTGTCGAGGCTCTCGATGCCACCATCGATGACCTGACCAGCGCCGACGCCATCCTTCTCGGCACCTCCGCCAACTTCGGTTACATCTCCGGCGCGCTGAAGCACTTCTTCGACACCACCTTCCGGGAGGCGCAGGAAGCCACCAAGGGTTTGCCATTTTCCTACTGGATCCGTGGCGGCTTCGACACCACCGGCGCGGAAAATGCCATGAAAACCATCACGACCGGCTACAAGTGGGAGCTTGTGGCCGAACCCGTCGTGTTTGTCGGTTCGCTTGACGACGACATCTCCGACCGCCTAGTAAATCTCGGTGGCACTATGGCTGCCCAAATTTTGGACTGATTGAAGATTTAGTGTCGAGGCCGTGAAATAATGGCCGAGTGAAAGATTCAGGGATGCAAGGGGCGCAAATGACGTCGTCAAGCGAGAAAAACCGCAAGCCCATGATGAGTCTGCTGGGGCCTGCGTTTGTGGCGGCGATTGCCTACGTGGACCCCGGAAATGTGGCTGCGAACCTGTCCGCGGGGGCGAGCTACGGATATCTGCTGCTGTGGGTGCTGGTGGTGTCCAACCTCATGGCGATGGTTGTGCAGTACCTGTCGGCGAAGTACGGCCTGGTGACGGGGCGGTCGCTGACTGCAGGTGTTGCCGACCGCTTCGGTTCGAACCGGCCGGGGCGACTGGCGTACTGGGTGCAGGCCGAGATTGTGGCAGCAGCGACGGATGTGGCGGAAATTATTGGTGGTGCCACGGCGCTGTATCTGCTTTTCGGAACGCCGATGCTGCTTGGCGGCGTCATTGTCGGCGTGGTCTCGCTGGGGCTGTTGCTGCTGCAGGGTGGGCGTTCGCAACGCACTTTTGAAGGCGTGATTGTGGCGTTCCTGCTGGTCATTACGGTGGGGTTCCTGGCCGGGCTGTTTGTCACGGGCTTGAGTCTCGGGGAGATGGCCAGCGGAATTCTGCCGCGCTTCCAAGGCGCGCACACCGTGGTACTGGCGGCGTCCATGCTGGGCGCGACCGTGATGCCGCATGCGGTCTATCTGCACTCCGGGCTGGTGCGCGACCGCGAGTACAAGGTGGAAGATGACGCCTCGCTGCGCCAACACCTGCGGGCCACGCGCATCGATGTCTTCGGTGCCCTCGTGCTGGCCGGGTCGGTGAATATCGGCATGCTGTGTCTTGCGGCCGAAGCGCTTCCGGGAGTGGAGGGGACTGACTCTATCGAAGGCGCCCACGCCGCTGTGACCAGCGCACTTGGTCCCGTGGTGGGCATACTTTTCGGCGTTGGGCTGTTGGCCTCCGGGCTGGCGTCGTCCTCTGTCGGCTGCTACGCCGGCGACCTGATTATGCGCGACCTACTGAAGGTGCACGTGCCGATGCTGGTGCGCCGCGTAGTTACCATCATTCCGGCGCTGCTCATTATCGCCAGCGGCGTGGAGCCGACGTGGGCGCTGGTGCTCAGCCAGGTGGTGCTGTCGATTGGTATCCCGTTTGCGCTGGTCCCGCTGGTGCGCATGACCTCCTCGCGTGCCGAGATGGGCATCTGGGCCAACACCCCACTACTGCGCCGGGTCGCGTGGATTATCTGTGGGCTCATTATCGCGCTCAACGTGGCGCTGGTGGTCCTGGTGCTGATGGGGAAGGGGTAGTCAGCGGGCGCGGTGGAAGGTAGTAGCTTCCGGGAGTGGCGGGGTGGGGGGCTTCGTCGTAAAGCGCGCGAGAGATGGTAGACAAAGCTGTCTAGTTGGTGTTAGGGTGGTCGGCACGATCACAAGATATCGACGAGAAATGGCCTTTGACAGCGTCGATAGGCAACCGCCCGATTCGCGGACCCGGTGCCCCAAAGGAAGATCAGCCCCACAGACCGCCTGCGGGGAAGAGCGAATAGGAGCGCCAAATGCACACCACAATAAGCGACGTCCACATCATCCACCTCAGCCGTCACACCGCTGACCTCCTCGTCGACGGCCGACCCGTCGCCATCCGGCTGCAAGAAGCCGACATCGACCCCCACTCCCGGAATCTCGTCCAACTCCCCGTCGACCCTGCCTTCTACGCCACCCTCCGCGGCCAACAACGCGCCGACTACCTCAGCGCCCACGTCCGCGACGGCGTACGCTACGGTCGCATCCTCTGGCACGAGCTTGACGACGGCCGACACTTCCTCACCATCCCCACCGTCGGCGGCTACCACGTGCACCAGGTCTTTGAGGTTCGCCGCAGCCGCGAAGGAGTGTGGAGTCGGCACTGAGCTTGGCTTGGTGGGCGCGGCGTGATGGACGTGGCGTTGCGTTGATGAGCGCGGCGCGGATGCGAGTGGGAACCTCTCCGCCTAGCCTTGGGCTATGCAGGTACGAGACTCCGCAACACCCCCGTTCTGGCCCACCGAAGGCGAAGGCGACTTCTACACCGACGCCGCCGCAGCCGTCGACCGGCTCACCGAAATCCACCGGGCAGGGATGGCCTACTTAGTCGAGCAGTACACCGCCGCCACTAACGGAAATTCCGGGAGTGGGCCGGTGCGCGCCTACTACCCCGAACTACGCTTCACCGTCCCGGCCGGCAGCGCCGTCGAGGATGTCGACCCCTCCCTGTCACACGGCTTCGTCGACCGCCCGGGAGTGTACGCCACCACTATCACCCGCCCGGTGATGTTCCGCACCTACCTCATCGAGCAAATCAACGACCTGCTCGCCAACCACGGCGGCGAAGTCGAGGTGCGCGTCTCCGACCAGCCCATCCCACTCCGGATGTGCCGCGGCTTCGATGCGGCTGCCGAAGAAGCGGCGGGGAGGGAAGGAGCGTCGGCAAGCACGTTGGCGGCAGTGGAGAAGACATTCACCCCCATCGACTCCGCCTGCATCGACGACACCATCGCCGACGGCGAAGCCGACTACCTGGGCCTTCTCATCAAACCTTTGAGCCTCTTTACCGCCCAGCGCATCGACCTCGCCCTCCAGCGACTCGAGCATTACACCGGGTCGCACGCCGCCAACATCCAGCGCTTCGTGCTGTTCACCAACTACCAACTGCACACGGACGTGTTCCTCGAGTACGCCGCCACCCTCACTCCCGGAAATCCCCACGGGTACACGGCGCTGGCGTGCCCGGGTGGGCAGCGCTACGACATCGGCGCCATCCCCACTCCCGGAATTTGCCGTCAGGACGCGCACGCCTCGCAGATGCCGGCGTACCACCTGCTTCGCGACGACCAATGCGGCATCACCATCATCGACATCGGCGTCGGCCCCTCCAACGCCAAGACCATCACCGACTGTCTCGCCGTCACGCGTCCGCACTGCTGGATGATGGTCGGACACTGCGCCGGCCTCGACGGCCGCATGCGCATCGGCGACATGATTCTCGCCAACGGCTACGACCGCGCCGACGGAGTCCTCGACAACTACGTGCCCCTGGAAAAGCCCATCCCGCCGATTGCGGAAATTCAGCTCGCCGTCACCAATGCACTCGCCCGCGTCTCCGGACTCACCGGCGATGAGCTGAAAAAGCGCCTGCGCACCGGCACCGTACTGTCGACCTCCGACCGCAACTGGGAGTGGCGCTCCCAGGCCGACCTCTACCGGGAGCTGCAGAAATCCACCGCCATCGGCGTCGAAATGGAATCCGCCACCATCGCCGCCAACGGCTACCGCTTCCGCGTGCCCTACGGCGCGCTGCTCAGCGTCTCCGACATGCCGCTGCACGACAAACCCAAACTCCCGAAATCTGCCCGCGAGTTCTACCAATCCTCCAAGGAAGAGCACCTCATGGCCGCCGTGCGCGCGTGCGAGGACATGGCCGCCGCTCCCGACACCCTCCACTCCCGGAAGTTGCGTCGGCCGGTGGGAGAGGTTGCGTTCCGGTAGGGCACTTTCGGGAGTGCGTCGTCAAGCCCGTTTGTGCAGATTGTGCATGCTTTACGACGGCTGTGGACAACGCCAAAAAGCGATTGAAGCCGTCCCCTCCCGGACGCTAGCCTTAGCCCCATGACGACATTGGGACTGCTCAGCGCGCTGGCGACACGGGGGATTGACGTACTCGCCGACCTGCGCGCCGCACTCCCGGAAAAATCCACCGGGCACCGGGAGTTGGCAGCCAGTATCGGCTTCGATCCCTTCCGGCTCAAGCGCCTGCTGCGTTGCGCCGAGCGGCTGTTCGGCACCGTCGAGGGCGATGTTGATGTCGAATCCCGCGACAAAGCCGTCGCGATTGCCCGGGAGCTAAAGCTGTCGCTGGACACGGTCATGCAGATCGACAAGCGCTCCGGGCAGCTCAACAATGTCGAAATCCGGGAGTACTACCGCCTGGACTTCACCCGCGCCGCCGCGGCCTACGACTTCGAGGGCCTCGACACCTACATGCGCACCAAGGTCAAGGAGCTCAACCGCACCGACGAGCCGCCGCAGCACCTGCGCGCCCACGTCTCCCGGAATCCGGACATCCGTGGGATGAAGCATCTGCAGGTCACCGGTCCGGCGAACATGATTGACGACCTGGTCGCGCCGCTGACCGTGCGCGCAGCCGAAATCGCCAAAGCGCACGAGGATTACACCCGGGATCGGTGTGTCGGTCAGGCGCTGGCAGAACGCCTGGCGCACGGGTCGGAGGGGCCGCTTGACGACGTCGATAAGCTCCGTTACCAGCCCGCGCTCATCGTAACCGCGCAAGACATCGTGGAGTACAGCCCGCGGTTTGCGGCGACCTCCAACGGGTCCGTCCTCACTCCCGGACAATTCGTCGAGGCGCTGCTCGCGGACACCGGCTGGGTGCTGGTCTACGACGAGCACAACACCCCGACCGACCTACTCCCGATGCACAACCCGCGTCTGGCGACGGAGGAGCAGCGCATTGCGATGATCCTCGACAACCCCATCTGTGCCTGGCCCGGGTGCCCGCGCCCCGCCCACGCCGGGCAGGCCCATCACCTGGTCGCCAGGAAAAACGGCGGCGCCACGACCATGGAAAACATGGTCATGACCTGCAAAGAACACAACGCCGCCAACGACGACGACAGACAAGGCCTCAACGGGCACCTCGAGCGTGACGACGGTTCCGGTGCGGTATACCGTCACCCGCCGTCTCCGCACGCGCCACCCGAATTCAACCTTGCCTTCCCGACGGCTCTCGCTGGGCGGGCCTACTCGGGCTACCGTCAGCGCGAATAGCTTTACAGATATACCCGTAGGGGGTATATGTTGGGGTATGGCTAATCAAACTTTTACTGTTACTGGCATGACATGCGGACACTGCGAGGCATCGGTGCGGGAGGAAGTCTCTGAACTCCCGGGAATCACCGATGTCCAGGTTGACCGCTCCCGGAATTTCCTTTCCGTGACCTCGGATGCAGACATTGACACCGCTGCCGTAATCGCAGCAGTGGATGAAGCTGGCTACAAGGCGGTCGCAAACTAACCCCCAAAAAAAGAGGAAAGTAGATGTCCGAGCAGCAACTTCTCACTCTTAATATCCCCGTCGGCGGGATGACGTGTGCGTCGTGCGCAAACCGTATTCAACGCAAGCTGAACAAACTTGATGGAGTTAACGCGAGCGTGAACTATGCGACCGAGAAGGCGCATGTGGAGGCGCCGGCGGACATCAACCCGCAGCAACTCATCGACACGATCGTGGCGGCGGGTTACACCGCTGAGCTTCCGAGGGAAGAGACCGCAGAGGAACCGGGAGCTGCTCCCGAAGAAAAAGACCGGGAGCTGCAGGACCTGCGCAATCGCGTCGTCGGCGCTGTCATCCTCACGGTTCCCGTCATCGCGATGTCGATGATTCCTGCCCTCCAATTCACTAATTGGCAGTGGCTGTGCCTCACGCTCTCGGCGCCGGTCTTTGTGTGGGCCGGCTGGCCGTTCCATCGCGCGACGCTGAAGAACCTGCGTCATGGTGAAGTCACCATGGACACGCTGATCACCATGGGTACGACCGCCTCGTTCCTCTGGAGCGTCTGGGCGTTGTTCTTCGGGCGCGCCGGGCTGCCGGGGCTTAAGCACGAGTTCCACTTAACGGTCACTCCCGGCGATGCTGATATGAACATCTACCTCGAGGCGATGGCCGGCATCATCATGTTTGTGCTGCTCGGTCGTTATTTCGAGAAGCGTTCTAAGCGCAATGCTGGTCAGGCGCTCCGGGAGTTGATGAAGCTCGGCGCCAAGGAGGTCTCCGTTCTCGAAAGTTCGGGAGTGGAGAAGAGGCTGCCCGTGGAGCAGCTCCGCCCGGGAGTGGTGTTCGTCGTTAGGCCTGGTGAGAAGATCGCGACGGATGGCGTTGTCGTGGAGGGCGCGTCGGCGGTGGATGCGTCGATGCTGACCGGCGAGCCGATGCCTGTCGAGGTCGGCCCTGGCGATGAGGTGACGGGGGCGACGATTAACACGTCTGGGCGGTTGCTCGTGCGGGCGACGCGCGTGGGCTCGGAGACGCAGTTGGCGCAGATGGCGGCGATGGTCGAGGCGGCGCAGACGGGCAAGGCACCGGTGCAGCGGCTAGCGGACCGGGTTTCGGGAGTGTTCGTGCCCGCCGTCATCGCGATCGCCGCGGTCACGCTCGGTGCGTGGTTACTCACGGGGCACGGCGCGAGTGAGGCGGTCACGGCTGCGGTCGCCGTGCTCATCATCGCGTGCCCGTGTGCGCTTGGCTTAGCGACGCCCACAGCGCTCCTGGTCGGCACGAGTGAAGGTGCCAAGGCGGGTGTGTTGCTGCGCGGCCCGGAGGTGCTGGAGTCGGCGCGGAAGGTCGACACGGTTGTGCTGGATAAGACCGGCACGGTGACTACGGGTGTGATGGAGGTGACGGAGGTTCCTCCCACTCCCGAAAATCTGCTGCCACTTGCCGCTTCGGTGGAAGCGGCGTCGCACCACCCGATTGCGCAGGCAATTGTGCGTGCGGCAGATCCGGATTCCCTACTCCCGGTTTCTGATTTCCGGGATATTCCGGGAGTGGGGGTTGAGGGCACCGTAGACGGCCACCGCATCGAGGTCGGCCGCTCCGGGGAAAATTCCGGGAGTGGGGGGACGGTGGTTGCGGTGCGCCGCGACGGCGAGCTCCTGGGCACGTTGGAGGTGTCGGATTCGGTGAAGCCGACGTCGGCGGCTGCGGTCGCGAAATTCCGGGAGTGGGGGGTGCGGCCGATTCTGCTGACCGGCGACGCCGCCACCCCTGCGTTTCGCGTTGCGGATGAGGTCGGTATTGCTCGCGAGGACGTGATTTCGGGAGTGATGCCGGAGGATAAGGTCGCGACGATTGAGAAGTTGCAGGCCAGCGGCGCGTCCGTGGCGATGGTCGGCGATGGCATCAATGATGCTGCGGCTCTTGCGCAGGCGGATTTGGGCATGGCGATGGGCACGGGCACCGATGTGGCGATGGAGGCTGCGGATATCACGCTGGTGCGTGGTGATTTGTTGGCGGCTGCGGATGCGCTGCGGCTGTCGCGCCGGACCCTCCGCACGATTCGGTCGAATCTTTTTTGGGCGTTTTTCTATAACGTTTTGGCAATTCCTGTCGCCGCGCTGGGGTTGTTGAATCCGATGTTGGCTGGCGCTGCAATGGCGTTTTCGTCGGTTTTTGTGGTCGGCAACAGTCTGCGTCTGCGCGGTTTTTCTCCGAGTCAACTAAATAATCAAAAGGAGTAACTCATGAGTGAGTCTTGTTGTTCGTCGCAATCGCATTCGCTTGACGACGATTCTTGCTGCCATGACACCACTGATCCCGGTTATCTCGCGGAGAAGCGGCGCTATGAGTCCCGTATCCGTCGCATCGAGGGGCAGGTTCGTGGCATTGGTCGGATGATTGAGAACGAAGAGTACTGTATTGATGTTTTGACCCAGATTTCGGCGGTGAATTCGGCGTTGAAGTCGTTGGCCTTAACTCTTCTGGATGCTCACCTTCATCACTGCGTGGTGCATGCGGCTGAGGGCGGCCCGGAGGAGTTGGATGCCAAGCTGGAGGAGGCATCGGCGGCGATTGCTCGACTGGCTAAGTAACTCCCGGAAAAATTCCGGGAGTGGGGTGGCCGTCGTGAAGCGAAACGGCGGTCAGCGGTCGGTGGTCGGGTGCCGTATTTTGCTGCCGGTTGTTGGTTGCACGGGTTGTGTCGGGAGTACCGCTTAGATTCGACGTTTGCACTGGTAGTCGGCGCGTTTTGGGAAAATCGGATTTGTTGGGTAGTCTTTAACGATGTTGGAGGATTCGACTAGCGGCCTATGTCACACGCCTGGAACGCGTGCGGGAGTCACATCCCTCGTGGGTTCAAATCCCACATCCTCCGCAGATTGAAAGCCCCCGGTTCGCGCCGGGGGTTTTCTTATATTTTCAGGCGTATGCGCCACTCCCGGAGTACAGTTAGTTTTGTATGTCGAAGCACGGAGTGGTCATTATGTTTAATAAGCGCCCGAGAATCCGAAGAGCCGGTCGCGACCGTACAGGTGCTCCTTTCGGTTCTTTAGGTTCTGGCCGGAATTTACGAGCTGCCATCGCGGCAGTGTCAGCTGCATCGCTTGCCGCGCTGGTGGCGGGTTGTGGTTCGGAGGCTCAGCAGAATTCGGCGCCGGTACTGCGGATTATGGGTCCGGCGGATGGTTCGGATCAGTATGCGCAGGCGGCGCAGAAGTGCTCGGATGCGTCGGGCGGGAAGTATCGCCTGGAGTATGACATTTCGGCGAAGCAGACGGATGATCAGCGTCTTCAGTTGGCTCGTCGCATTGTGGGCGGGGATTCCTCGTTCGACATTATGGGCCTTGATGTGACGTGGACTCCGGAGTTCGCGGAGGCGGGCTGGGCGCTCCCACTCCCGGAAGATATGGCCGAGCGCGTTACGGAGGGTACCCTGTCGGGTCCGTTGGACACTGCGACGTGGCAGGATCAGCTCTACGGGGCGCCGTTGAATACGAATACGCAGCTCCTGTGGTATCGAAAGTCGCTGGTAGATGGCCCGCCGAAGACGTGGGATGACTTAATCGCGACGGGGGAGCGGCTCGCCGATGAGGGCAAACCGTCGATGATTGGCGTCCAGGCTGCCCAGTTTGAGGGCTCGGTGGTGTGGCTCAATTCGATGACCGCGTCGGCGGGCGGTCAGCTAGTCGCACCGGATGGGCAGTCGGTCACGATCGCGGATAACGATGCCGCGGAGCGCGCCCTGGACACCATGCACCGCGTGGCCACGGCGAAGGGGCATGATCCGTCGATTTCGCAGTCGGATGAGAACCAGGCTCGTCTGGCATTTGACCGCGGCGATGCATTTGCGCAGGTGAATTACCCATTCGTGTATGCCGGTGCGAAGGAGAAGGCGGAGTCGGGAAGTCAGGTGGCCAAGGAGGTCTTCGAAGACATGGCCTGGACCACCTACCCGGCGATGGATGAGGGCACACCGGCGCAAGTCACGATTGGTGGCCTTAACCTTGCGGTGCCGTCGACGTCGAAGCACCCGGAGCTCGCTTTCGAGGCCATCGACTGCCTGCGCAATGAACAAAACCAGCTCAACAACGCGTTGAAGGGTGGTCTGCCGCCGACGTTGGCGAAGCTTTACACGCAGGCCACGGATGAATTCAAGGAGGAATACCCGTTTTACCGCGAGATTTACGAGCAGTTGAACACGTTGGAGGAATCCGATTCGGCTGAGCTGTCGCAGGAGGAGCGGGCGCTGTTGCCGTCGCCACGCACGGCCGGTGTGGTGACGCGCCCGAAGTCCCCTGCGTACCAGTCGTTGTCGATTTTGATGGCGTCGCGCATTAGTCCGCCGGAGGATATTGATGCGAAAACGCTGGTCGGCACGCTTGATGAGGAACTTCAGGCGGCCGTGAACTCGGAAGGCCTGGTGCCGTAAATGTCTGATAAATCTACGAAAACTAAGTCCACGCTTTCCGACGGGCGCCGCGCCGAGCGTCGCCTCGGTCTGCTGTTGGTGGCTCCTGCGCTGATTTTGATGCTGGCGGTGACGGCGTACCCCATTGGGTACGCGATTTGGCTGTCGCTGCAGCGCTACGATCTGCGTTTCCCCGATGACCGCGAGTTTATCGGTCTGCAGAACTACGCATCCGTGTTGACCAGCAGTTATTGGTGGGAAGCGCTGGGCGTGACGGCATTTATCACGCTGATTTCGGTGGCGGTTGAGCTGGTGCTTGGCATGGCTATCGCGATGGTGATGTACCGCGCGATTTTCGGCCGCGGCCTGATCCGCACGGTGGTGTTGATTCCGTACGGCATCGTCACGGTGGCGGCGGCGTACTCGTGGAATTACGCGTGGACGCCGGGGACGGGGTATCTCGCCAATTTGCTTCCCGACGGCACCGCGCCGCTAACGGAGCAATGGCCGTCGATATTTATCATTATCGGTGCTGAAATTTGGAAGACGACTCCATTCATGGCGCTGCTGCTTCTTGCGGGTCTGGCGCTGGTGCCTGACGACGCGCTGAAGGCAGCCGAGTTGGATGGTGCGGGCTTCTGGCAGCGCTTTTTCAAGATCACGTTGCCGCTGATGAAGCCATCGATTGTGGTGGCTCTGCTGTTCCGCACTCTGGATGCTTTCCGAGTGTTCGACAACATCTACATTCTGACCAAGGGCAATAATGGCACTGGTTCGGTGTCGATTCTGGGTTACAACAACCTGTTTAAGGCGTTCAACCTGGGTATTGGTTCAGCAATTTCGGTGTTGATCTTCGTGTGCGTGGCGCTGATTGCGATTGTGTTCGTCAAGGGCTTCGGGGCCTCGTCGCCGAGCGCGGCCGCGGGCAAGAATAATTAGGAGGCGATTGCAGTGCACAACACGGATAAGACACCGAAGCAACGCGTCGCATGGACAATCGGCATCGCCTTGGTGGTCATTTACGCGCTGGTGCCGGTGCTGTGGATCGCCAGCTTGTCGTTCAAACCGACAACCGATCTGCACGATGGCCACTTAATCCCGCGCAATTGGACGTTGGATAACTACCGCGGCATCTTCCAGACCAGTGAATTTACCCGCGCGCTGATCAACTCGATTGGTATTGGGCTGATCACAACGCTGCTGGCGGTAATTGTCGGCACGATGGCGGCCTACGCAATCGCTCGCCTGGAGTTTCCAGGCAAGTCGGTGATTTTGGGAGTCTCGCTGCTGATTGCCATGTTCCCGCAGGTCTCCCTGGTCAGCCCGTTGTTCGACATCGAGCGCAAGCTCGGTCTGTTCGACACCTGGCCGGGCCTGATTCTGCCGTACATCACTTTCGCACTCCCGATGGCGATCTTCATTCTGTCCTCCTTCTTCCGGGAGATCCCCTGGGAGCTGGAGAAGGCGGCGCAAATGGACGGCGCGACCCCTTTCCAGGCATTCCGCCTGGTGGTGGCGCCGCTGGCGATTCCGGGAATCGTCACCGCTGCAATTCTGGTATTCATCTTCGCGTGGAATGACTTCCTGTTGGCGGTGTCGTTGACCTCGACGGAGGCGGCGCGTACGGCGCCGGCGGCGATGGCGAACTTCACCGGCTCGTCGCAATTTGAGGAGCCGACCGGTTCCATTGCTGCTGCCGCGATTGTCATCACCATTCCGATTGTCATCTTTGTGGTTATTTTCCAACGTCGAATTGTCGCTGGTCTTACCTCCGGCGCAGTGAAGGGCTAAAGAAGGTTAGGGCTAAAAATGGCTGAAATTGAACTAAAGCACGTGTACAAGCGCTTTCCTGATGGTCACATCGGTGTGGAAGACGCGAATCTCAAAATCGACGACGGCGAGTTCATCATCCTCGTCGGCCCCTCCGGTTGCGGTAAGTCGACGATGCTGAACATGATTGCAGGGCTGGAGGACATCTCCGAAGGTGACCTGCTCATCGACGGCGAGCGCATGAACGATGTCGCTCCGAAGGACCGCGATATCGCCATGGTGTTTCAGTCCTACGCGCTGTACCCGCACATGAACGTCCGTGAGAACATCGCTTTCCCGCTCAATCTGGCGAAACTACCGAAGAAGGAAATCGAGAAGAAGGTCAACGAGGCCGCCGAAATTCTCGATCTGACGGAGTTCCTCGACCGCAAGCCCGCGCATCTCTCGGGTGGTCAGCGTCAGCGCGTGGCGATGGGCCGCGCCATCGTCCGCCGACCGAAGGTCTTCCTCATGGACGAGCCGCTCTCAAACCTGGACGCCAAGCTCCGCGTCCAGATGCGCACCGAAATTGCCCAGCTGCAGGAACGCCTCAGCACCACCACTGTCTACGTCACCCACGATCAAACTGAGGCCATGACGTTGGGCGACCGCGTCGTCGTGCTGAAAAAGGGCGTTATCCAGCAAATTGGCGCTCCGCAAGAGCTCTACCACCGACCGGTCAACGTCTTCGTCGCCGGCTTCATCGGCTCGCCCGCCATGAACTTCCTGCCTGCTACTGTGCTTGACGACGGCCACAGCGTCGACACCGCCCTGGGCCACCTGCCACTCCCGGAAAAATTTGCCCCGGGTCGGAAGGTTATCGTCGGCTTGCGACCAGAGGCTTTCGAAGACGCCGCCCTGACCGACGACAATTGCGATGCACCAACGGTCGAGGTCGAGGTGTCCGTCCTGGAGGCGATGGGCTCCGAGCAGTTCATTCACTTCCCACTCCCGGAAATTGATTTGAAGGGGCATGCCGCAGCTGAGGAGGCTGGCCTGGCGGATAACCCGCACGCCATGTTGGTGGCTCGAGTCGATGCGGAGTCGAATGTGCGTCGAGGTCAGAAGATTACATTGGCCATCAACACGGACAAGTTGAATGTCTTTGATTCTGAGTCGGGTGAGAACTTGGCGTTGAAGGCTAAGAACCAAGACTAAAACTGTCGGCCAAACAGTGGCGTGACAAAGTGTCGGCCTGACAGTGGCGTGACTTTTTGTACGTAGCTGTAGTAGGCTGTCTTCACGGATCCCATGTGGCGTCCATCTCGTGAACTCCCCCAGGGCAGGAATGCAGCAAGGGTCAGCGAGCTCTGACGGGTGCGTGGGGTCCCCTTTTTTATCCCCGGCGTTCTTCTGTCACTTGTGGCAAGGTTTCGGGCACTTGTCGACGGTTTCCTGTGACCTATCGATGTTTTTCGGCACTTATCCCCGCGATATTGGCCAGGCCATTTCACCTATCGATGAGCTATTCACTTATGGCCACGCTGCAGCGCATCGATAGGTGAA
>NZ_KV836295.1:154879-187460 GCF_001838325.1 Corynebacterium sp. HMSC074C05 | reverse complement strand
CATCGATAGGTGAATACCTTGGCCACAAGTGGTCGCGTTTCGCGTTCGCTGGTCTGGCAGAATACTGTGCATGAGCGATGCCAACGACATGCGAGTGCCACCACAGGCAACACGAGAACCGCTAGAAACTCCAGAACCACACCAGAACCACCCGAAACCCGAGAAACCCCAGCCCCAATGGGCGTGTGGGACTCCTTCCGGTTCGCAGTTTCTTCACCGAAGCGCCTGCGCACCGAGCTGCTGGCCGGTGCTGCGGTGTCGTTCGCGCTGATCCCCGAGGTCATTTCGTTTTCCATCTTGGCGGGCGTGGACCCGGCGGTGGGGCTGTTTAGCTCGGTGATTATGGCCATCGTGATTGCCTTCACGGGTGGTCGCCCGGCCATGATTACCGCTGCCGCTGGTTCGGTTGCGCTCGTCGTCGCGCCGCTGTCGCGGACGTACGGGATGGATTACCTAATCCCGACGGTGTTGCTCGCGGGCGTGTTGCAGATTGCCTTTGCGGCGCTGGGTATCGCTAAGCTGCAGCGTTTCATTCCCCGCGCGGTCATGATTGGCTTTGTCAACGCGCTGGGCATCCTCATTTTCACCGCGCAGCTGGAACATCTCATCGATGTGTCGTGGTTGGTGTACCCGCTGGTCGCCTTGGGTATTGCGATTATGGTGTTCCTGCCCCGTGTGTTCACCGCGATTCCGGCTCCGCTGGTAACGGTGCTCGTCGTCACGCTTGTTGCGGTGTTGGCGGATTGGCGCGTGCCGAACGTGAGCGATATGGGTGAGCTCCCGGAATCCCTCCCGCAGCTGCTGATCCCGAATGTGCCGCTGACCTGGGAGACTCTGCAGCTGATTGCGCCGTATTCGATGGGCGTGGCGATCGTCGGCATTATGGAATCGCTGATGACGGCGAAACTCGTCGACGACATCACGGACACGCATTCGGACAAGACCCGCGAGACGTGGGGGCTCGGTGTCGCGAATATCGCGGGCGGTTTCTTCGGCGGTATCGCTGGCTGCGCGATGATTGGTCAGACGATGGTGGGTGTGAAGGAATCGTCGGGACGCACTCGCTTGACGACGCTCTTTTCCGGCGTCTTCCTGCTCATTCTGGTCCTTCTGCTCAGTTCCGCAGTCGGTGCGATTCCGATGGCGGCGCTAGTTGCGGTGATGGTTGTGGTGGCGGTGGACACGGTCGATTGGCGCTCGATTTCCCCGCGGACATTGCGCCTGATGCCGCGTTCGGAGACGGCGGTGATGCTGGTGACGGTCATCGCCACGCTGGCGACGGATAACCTTGCCATCGGTGTGGTTTCGGGCGTGGTCGTGGCGTCGCTGATGTTCGCGCGCCGTGTCGCTCACCTGGTCAGGATCGAAGTGCTTGACGACGACCCCAGCGCCCACTCCCGGACGTACAAGGTGCGGGGTCAGCTGTTCTTCGCCTCCAGTAACGACCTGGTGTACCAGTTCGACTACACCGATCCTGCGCAGCGGATTGTCATCGATATGTCGGAGGCCGAAATTTGGGATGCTTCCACGGTGGCGGCATTGGATTCGGTGCGGGTCAAGTTTGCTGACCGGGGCAAAGAGGTGGAAATTATCGGCTTGGAGGGGCCGAGTAAGCAGCGTCTGGATGCTCTGTCGGGGAAGTTGTAGAAATCCCAATCCGGAGTATGCCTTACACTTAGTTGCAAAGCCAGATGCGGCGCGGGGAAAAGGTTTTCCGTGCCAGGTTTGTCAGGTTTTAACTTATGTCCGATACCTGGGAGGGTGCGTACACCATGGCCGTGGATTCCTTTGATGTTCAGCAGTTGGCGGCACACAAGGATGAGTTTGCGAAGGCATATGAGGAACTGAAGTCCCGTAACCTCGCACTGAATTTGACTCGTGGCAAGCCGTCGTCGGAGCAGCTTGATTTCGCGAATGCCCTGCTGGGTCTCCCGGCGCCGGATTACATTTCGGTTTCTGGGGAGGACGTCCGCAATTACGGCAACGCCAAGGGTATTACTGATATCCGCGCTATCTGGGCGGAACTGATGGATCTGCCGGTGGAAAACGTCCTGGCACAGGATGCTTCCAGCCTGAACATCGAGTTTGACCTGATTTCGTGGGCCATGCAGTTCGGCAACGTCGACTCGGAACGCCCGTGGAACGAGGAGCCGGTGCTTAAGTGGCTGTGCCCGGTTCCGGGGTATGACCGTCACTTTTCCATTACGCAGCACTTCGGCATTGAGATGATCCAGGTGCCGCTGAACGAAGACGGTCCGGATATGGATGTCGTGGAGAAGCTGGTTGCCTCTGACCCGCAGATTAAGGGCATGTGGAATGTCCCGATGTTCTCGAACCCGACGGGCGTGACCTACAGCGCTGAGGTCTGCCGTCGTCTGGTTGAAATGGAAACCGCTGCTCCGGATTTCCGTCTGATGTGGGATAACGCCTACATGGTTCACACGCTGACGGATGAGTTCCCGGAGATTCACAACGTCATTAAGTGGGCGGAAGAGGCGGGCAATCCGAACCGCGTGTGGGCATTCGGCTCGACCTCGAAGATCACCTTCGCTGGTGCCGGCGTTGCTTTCTACGCTTCTTCGGATGCCAACTTGGAGGATTACCTCAAGCACGCTGGTATCCGCGGCATTGGCCCGAACAAGGTCAACCAGCTGGCTCACGCCAAGTTCTTCGGTGACGCGGAGGGCGTGCGCGAGCAGATGCGCCGTCACGCCGGTTCGCTGGCTCCGAAGTTTGAGAAGGTTCTGCAGATTCTGGATGAGCGCCTGACGGAGTACGGCGTGGCAGAGTGGTCGAAGCCGACCGGCGGTTACTTCATCAACCTCGACGTAGTTGATGGCACCGCTCGTCGCGTGGTGGAGCTGGCTAAGGAGGCCGGTATTGCGCTAACCGGTTCTGGTTCTTCCTTCCCGCTGAAGCAGGATCCGAATGACCGCAACATCCGTCTGGCACCGTCGCTGCCTCCGATGGAGGAGCTCGAGGTCGCTATGAACGGCGTCGCTACCTGTGTGCTGCTCGCCGCCGCCGAGAAGGCGACTGCCTAGGCCAAGCAAGCCAGGTAGGTCGGGATAGGACTGTATGAACTTCGAAGAGACGAAGTTTTGGATCTCCGGGCTTTTCCCCGGAGCCCCCCAGGTCGGCGAGTATGTGACGGAGCTGCCGGCCAGTGGTCGGCACGGGCAGGAACACGATTCGGCACCGCTTCGGGTCGCTGAGTTCTCGCTTTACGACGAGCCGGACGGCCAAGCGAACGAGCGTCGTCCGGAAACGGCAGCCGCCACGGTGGAGTTGGGCCGCAACTACTGTGGCCTGACTGGCGCTGCACAGACGGATATCCGCGTGGAGCTCTTCGCCGTCGCTTACGCTGATTTTCCCGTGGCCACCATGGTCGCGGCCGCGGGAGCGCTGGTGGAGGAAGAACCGGAGTTCCTGTCGCCAATTCCGGGCCGTGTCATCCCGAATGCGATTCGGGTAGCGGCCGATCAGGCGGCTGGGGTAGGGGAGTCGTCGTCAAGCACGGCCTTTACCGTGGCACACGTGCTGTGCACGGTGCCGTATGTGTGGAGCGACGGGGTGCCAAATGTGTCTGAGATGCCGGGCAAGATCAGCCTGCATGAGGGCGATGTGGAGTCGCCGCAGGGACGCATGACCACGATGACGCAACTGGTGCCAATTACGGATGCGGAGCTGGTGTTTTATGAGCAGCAGGGGCCGCAGGCGCTGATGCAGAAGTTGGCCGAAGTAGATGCTGACCTGCGGGATTGGTGCCGTGAGTCGGTTGTTTCCCAGGAGGGTTCGAACTAGCCGATCCGGGGTGGAAGGTAGGCTGAGCACGTGGCTCTGTATAGGAAGTATCGTCCGGCATCGTTCGCCGAAGTGGTGGGGCAGCGGCACGTAACTGACCCGCTGTCGGCGGCGTTGGAATCTCGGGATGCGCAGGGGCGTCCCAACCGCATTAACCATGCGTATTTGTTCTCCGGGCCGCGTGGCTGTGGCAAGACCTCGTCGGCGCGCATTATGGCGCGCAGTTTGAACTGTGCGGAGGGGCCGACGGCCACACCGTGTGGCCAGTGTGCGTCGTGTCGTGCGCTAGCGCCGGGCGGTCCGGGCAATTTGGACGTTATTGAGCTGGACGCGGCTTCCCACAATGGTGTGGAAGATATGCGTGAGCTGCGGGAAAAGGCTATCTTCCAGCCGGCGGAGTCGCGCTATCGCATCTTCATTATTGACGAGGCGCATATGATTACCGCTTCGGGTTTCAATGCGCTTTTGAAGATTGTGGAGGAGCCGCCGGAGCACCTCATCTTCATTTTTGCGACCACGGAGCCGGAGCGTGTGCTGCCGACTATTCGTTCGCGTACGCATCACTACCCGTTCCGGTTGTTGACTCCGCCGGATATGCGCGGGCTGCTTGAGCGTGTGGTCACGGCCGAGGGCGTGCGGGTAGAGCCGGACGTGTATCCGCTGGTCATCCAGGCCGGTGGTGGTTCGCCGCGTGACTCGCTGTCGGTTATGGATCAGCTCATTGCCGGTTCCGGCACCAATGGCGTGGATTATGAAACGTCTGCGGCCATTCTCGGTGTCACTGACAGCGTGATCATCACGGATGCGATTGAGGCGCTGGCAGCGGGCGATCGTGCGGCCATGTTTAGCGTGGTCGGGCGTGTGATTATGTCGGGTCAGGATCCGGCGCGGTTTGCCTCGGATCTGCTTGGCCGGGTGCGTGATTTGCTGGTGCTGTCCGCAGTGCCGAATGCGCTGGAGCAGGGCTTGGTGGAGATCCCGGAGAGCCAAATCGACGGTGTTCTGGAGCAGGCCGGGACAATTCCCCCGGCGACGCTGACGCGCTTCACGCAGGTGCTCTCTGATGGTCTGCGGCACTTCCGCGGCGTGACGTCGCCGCGCCTGCTGCTCGAAGTCCTCTGTGCGCGCATGCTCCTGCCCGCCACCGAAGACTCCGTGGAGTCGCTGCTGCAGCGCGTAGAAGCGTTGGAGCACGGCAGGCCCGCGCTTGCCGACGGCTCGGGGGCCGCAACTCCCGCAGCGGCACCGGTGTCTTCCGATGCGGGTGCGGCTGAAGCGTCGCCGATGCAGTCTGGCCAGTCGGCTCGGGAGGCGTGGCGCCAGCGGAATGCCCAGCGTAAGAAGGGTGCGCAGTCGGCTTCGGTCACTCAGCGCGGACGTACTGAGCAGGCAGCGCCAGCGCAGGCACCGTCGCAACCTCAGCCCCAGCCGGGACCGCAGCCTAAGGTTCAGTCGGAACCCGTTGAGCAGCAATCGGCACCAGCGGCAGCGGTGTCGCAGGAGTCGGTAACTGAGCCGAAGCCTGCACCAGAAGCACCTACTGCGCCCGCTGAGCAGCCTGAACAGCCTACGCAGGCTACGTCGGCCGAATCAGTTGAGCAGCCTCAGCAGGCTGAACAACCGCAGCAGCCTGAATCGGCTGAGCAGCCGCTGTCCGAGGAAGAGGCTCAGGCAGAGAAGATTCGTGAGTTCCGTCGGAAGATGGCGGAGCATGCCCGGATTAGCGAGCAGCAGACTCGGGCGCAGCTTGCACAGGAGCGTGAGCAGCAGACTCGTGAGCGTGAGGGTGAAGGCGGCTCCATGTCGATTGTCGAGGAGGAGCCAGTTGTCTCTTCCTCGCCAACACACTCTGAACAGCTAACCCAGCCGACTCAGGCCGCACAGTCTGAACAACCAGCCCAGCCCGAGCAATCAGCCGAGTCGGCACGGCCAACTCAGGCCGCTCAGCCCGAGCAGCCTGAACAGCCAACGCAGACTACTCAGTCGCCAGAATCGCAGCCGGAACCGCAGGTTCAGCAAGCACCAGAGCCAGCACCGCAACCGGAACCAACACCACAGCCGGAGCCCGAACCTGCACCCGCCGGTATCGAGCAAATCCGCGAGCGCTGGCAGGACATCCTTGCAGCTGTTGACGGCCCGCACGCGTTCCCCATTCGTGTGTTGGCCGAGCAGGCAGTACCGCTCGATGTCGAAAATGACAGGCTCATCATCGGGCACAGCACAGGAGCGCTCGCTACCAGGCTAAACACACCGGATTACGAACAGGCACTGTCTGCTGCCGTAAAGCAGGTGACGGGTTTCAACGGCCAGGTGCACTGTGTCGTCGGTACGCGCCCGCGCGCACCGCGTTCAACAGCTACAGGTGGCGTTGCTGGGGAAGATGATTCGTCGTCAAGAGGTTCGTCCTCGCCGAACGACACCGCCCCTGCACCGACACCAGCAGCGCCAGCGCAACCAGAGACATCTGAGCAGCAGGTACAGCAGGAACAGCAGGCGCAGCCAGCGCCCGCACCGCGCCCGCAGCGGTCGTCGGCCTACGCGTCCGTTGCTGAGCGTCGCGCAAAAATCGAGGCTGCCAAGCGTGCTGCGATGGGTCACCAGGCAGGTCACGACCAGCCAGCGCAGCCACATCAGCAAAGCCAGCCAAATCAACCAGCTCAGCCAAGCCAACCGACTCAGCCGAACCCGAACCCGGTCCATCAACAGCAGCCAAACCAGCCGCAGCCGCAGTCGTTCCTGCGCGCGGCGCAAGCCAATGCCCAGGCAAATGCCCAAGCTCAGGCCAATCAGGATTCGGGCTTCGGCGGCGTCCCGCTGCCACCAGAGCCCATGGAGGAGTTCGCTCCGCCAGAGGGCGCAGAGGGCGCAGGGGGCTACGGTTCGCGCACCCCGTCCAACGCCAACACCACCTACAACCCGGTTTCCCAAAACCTGCAGGACAACAACTACGAAGAGGACACCTCCGAGTATTTCGAGGCCGCGAACGAGGTCGGGTCGCTCGATCACCGTTCGCTAAAGGACGTGGTCATGGAGATGCTGGAAAAGGAGCTGGGAGCCAAACCGCTAGAAGACCGCTAGAGCCGTTAGAATGGGGCGGCGATGCGCGTCGTAAAGCAAGGGCGATGAGCCTTTAAGCGTGCGCGTAACTATAAATCAGCACGTAAAAAGCACAATAGTTAGGAAAGTTAGTTATGACTCAGCCAGATATGAACGCAATTCTGCAGCAGGCACAGCAGATGCAGGCGCAGCTGCAGGCAGCACAGCAGGAGATCGTCGCCTCCACCATCGTCGGTGAGGCCGGTGGCGGTCTGGTCAAGGTGACTATGCAGGGCTCGGGCGAGGTCACGGACATCGCCATTGATCCGAAGGTCGTAGACCCGGAGGATGTCGACGGGCTGCAGGACCTGGTCCTCGCTGCTTTCCAGGACGCTACCGCTAAGGTGCAGTCGCTGGCAGAGCAGAAGATGGGCCCGCTGTCCCAGGGCTTCGACGGTCTCGGTGGCCTCGGTTTCTAAATTAGCTTTTCAGACCAGTAATTGTAGGTAATTATCATTGTTCGAGGGACCACTCCAAGATCTCATTGATGAGTTCTCGCGCCTGCCGGGCATCGGCCCGAAGTCAGCTCAGCGTATCGCTTTCTACTTGATGAAGGCGGAGCCGGAGGACATCGGGCGACTCCAATCCGCGCTGGGGCGGGTGCGCGAGGGTGTGCAATTCTGCCGGGTCTGCGGCAACATCTCGGAAAGCGACGTGTGTCAGTACTGCTCGGACACACGCCGCGACCGTGGTCTGGTGTGCGTCGTTGAAGAGGCGCGCGATATCCAGGCCATCGAGCGCACGGGGGAGTACAACGGTCGCTACCACGTGCTCGGCGGGGCGCTCGATCCGCTCGGCGGCATCGGCCCGAACGAGCTCAATATCCGCACGCTGCTGCAACGCATCGCAGGCGTGCTTGACGACGTCGACGAGACCGAGCCCCCCGAAATCCACGAGGTCATCATCGCGACTGACCCCAACACCGAGGGCGAAGCAACCGCCACCTATTTGGCCCGGCTGCTCCGGGACTTCCCGGATCTCGAGGTCACTCGGTTGGCCTCCGGCATGCCGCTCGGCGGTGACTTGGAGTTCGTCGATGAACTCACCTTGTCCCGCGCGCTGACGGGCCGGCTGAAGGTCTAGGCCCGCCAACCGGCCGCTGACCAGTCAGCTCGGCCGGTCGCGCGAAACCACAAAAACTAGCGCTCGCTCTTCGGACGCGGCTTGGACAAAATGCGCTCTTCGCGCAGCTTATCCACAACCTCGATGTCCAGCGGAGCCAAACTCGACAGGTCCTGGCCGGTCGCGCGGGCCAGCAAAAGATCAGCCAGCTGCGGATTGCGGGCCAGCACGGGGCCGTGCAGGTAGGTGCAGATAATCGAGCCCTGCACCGCGCCCTCGACGCCACCGGCGGGGTTAAGTGCAGCAACGTCTACTCCCGGAGCAATCCCGGAGTCCGCCTGCTCCACTTCCGGGCCAGAGTTGCCCACGCCACGGACAACCCGACCAAGCGGCTTCGCATCGGTACCCAAGGTCGTGCGACCCATGTGGTTTTCGAAGCCAGTCAGCGGGCTGGCGTCGACGTCGTCAAGCAAACCGTTCGTGGGATCGACGAGCGTGCAGATTTCGCCGATTGCGCGCGTGGGCAGCGAATCGGTGGTGCAGTCGACAAGGCCGAGACCTGCGACGTCGCGTCCGCCCGCGCGGAAAGAATTGCCGAAGATCTGGAAGCCTGCGCAAATTGCGAGGATCTGCTTGCCGGCATCGGCTGCCTTTTTGATGCCGCCGTCGTTAATCAGGTGCTCCACCGCGATGGTCTGCGCGACGTCCTCGCCGCCGCCGACGGTGTAAATATCCAGGTTGGTGGGGACGGCGTCGCCCAGCTTGATCGGGACAATCTCGGCGTCAATCCCACGCATCCGCGCGCGTTGTCGCAGCACCAGCGCATTTCCATCATCGCCGTAGGTGCCCAGCACGTCCGGGAGGATCAGACCGATAGACAGCTCGCTCATTTACTTTTCCTCCTGTGCTCGTTCGATGTCGCGCTTCAGATCGCGGAAGGCGGTGTAGTTCGCCAGCACCTCAACTCGGGTGACGCTTGACGACGACCCCCGCGCCTCACACGACCGGATCGCCTGCAGCGGATTTGCGACCAACCTCGCATCAATGCCCGCATACAGCAACCGCACCGCGAGGTCAGTTCCGCGTTCGCCCGCGGATAACACATCCATGCCGTCGAAGTCTTCGAAGCGGACATCCCATAGCCAGGACAGGTCCTCGCCGTCGGCGACGTGACCGTTGACCGCGATGACCACTGCATCCGCAGTGCGATCGACCATGGACAGCGCCTCTTGCCAGCCGGCTGGGTTCTTGGCCAGCAGCATGCGCACGTGCTTCTCGGCGCCCTTGTCATCCCGCACAACCATGGTGGAGTAGCGGCCTGCAACGTTGTCGACGGTCTCGGTGGCCCGGAGGGATTTCTCCAGGTCCGCGCCCATATCGACAGCGCCCGCGATTGCCAAGGTGGCGTTGCCGCGGTTGGCGTTGCCCGGCAGTGTGAGGTTCATCGGCAGGGTGTCGCCAGCAGGCGTGATGACTCCCTCCGCAGTGATGCGGTAGTCCGGCTCTGGGCGCTTGAACTCCGAGCCGTCCGGGAGTGGCTTCACGGCATACCAGTCGTGGCCGTCCTGGATGATAGGGCCGCCGGTGCGCGGGGAGGAGGTGGCATCGTTGGTCCAGCCGCCGCCCGCGGAGACCCAAATAACCTTCTTGGCATCCCACGCAGCCGATGCGATGAGTGGGTCGTCGCAGTTGGCGATGACCGTCGCTTGCGGGTTAGCGTCCACCGCAGCGCGGAGTGTGGCCTCAATCTTGTTGATCTCGCCGACGCGGTCGAGCTGGTCGCGGGAAAGGTTCAGCAGCACCAGGACCTGCGGTTTCAGATCCGCTGCGATGTGCGGGACGTGCAGCTCATCGACTTCCAGGACCAGGCTGTCCGCATCGGGAGTGGCGAGCAGCGCGGAGATGATGCCCGCGTCCATGTTGTCGCCGCCTTCGTTGGTGGCCACGTTGTGGCCAGCGGCGCGCATGGCGGCCGCGAACATGCGGGTGGTGGTGGACTTGCCGTTGGTGCCAGTGATGATCGCGGCCGGGCGTCCCTTGCCGAGGGAGGCCAGAATGCGCGGGTCAATCTTCTGCGCAATCAGGCCACCGATCATGCCGCCCGCGCCGCGACCGGACTTCCGGGAAGCCCAGGTGGCGGCGTGAGCGGCGGATGTGGCGAACCGTGCGCGCAGGCTCGGGGAGCTTGCGCGGTTGCGACTGTGGTCACTTACGTCGTTATGTGAAGTGCCTTCTTTCATAACTGTGTATTTTACTGTGAATAATTCGTAGAACGAATGCGCTGGGCAAAAAGCCCGAGCCCTACTTCTCCATCTCGCCGACCAGTCGCAGAAATGCCTCATCGGAAACGATCGGGATGTCCTTCCGGTGGGCATGCATCGCCTTGCCCGTCAGCTGATCCGGCGTCACATCCGCAGGTCGGTTACACACTAGCACCGACGATTCCCGCGTGACCTTCTCCGAGTACGCCAGCCCAGCCCGCACACCCGCCGCAATCAACTCATCCGGGTCCAGCGACACCTCTGGCGCCACGACGAACTCCATGCCCTCCACGAGCTTCCGCCCCGGCGCATAGCGGCCGGGGTTCTCCACGGGCCGCGGCGCTTCCATCGCGTCGACACGCACTGCCGAGCGCTGCAGGCCCACAATGTCCTCGCGTAGCTGGTCAGGCGTGTACATGTTCAGGGTTGTACCCTCATCGAGCCCGCCCTGTGCACGGAAGAGCGCAAGCGTGGTGGTGACGTCATCCAACGTCCGCACCCGCTCCGGCACCGAGATGCCGGCAATCGATGCCTCGGGTGAAGGCACATCGAGGCCGTAGGCGCGCGCGACGGCGCGCAGGCGTGCGTCGTCAAGCCGTTTGCCCTGGCGACGCGCCGTTTCCAACGTATCGGCAATCCGCGCGGGCGCCGGAATCCGCGCGACGCGAGTACGCGTACGACGACGCCCCCGCTTGTTCCGTGCGGACCGCTCACGATTCGCTTGACGACGGGCCCTCTTGGCCTCGGCAACTATAAAACCCCAGACCAGCGGGGCGTTATGAGCAACCAGCGTGCGCCCATCGAGGGCGTGCGCGAGCTTGGCCTGGATCACTCCGAATTTCGGAGCCCCCTCGAAGTCCGCGGGCTCGAGGCCGTGGAGGTGTGTCGGGCCGGGATCTTCGGTGGGATTGATGACGACATGCCAGGTGTCCACGATGTTGCCGCTGCTGTCGGCGGTGGACACTCCCAGGCTGACCAGCCGAGACGTCTTGGGATGGATGCCCGTGGCCTGGATGGACACGATTGCGTAGGGAGCGTCCTCCGCCGACGAGAACTGTTTGTGCTCGTCAGCGGCCTTTGTTGCGGCGGTCTCGGCTGTGGCCGGTGTGGTTGCGGTTGCGCTGGTCGTGGCCGTGTCGGTGGTGGCTGCGGCCGGCGTGGCTGCGTCCGTTGTGGTGGAAGCCGGTGCAGTTGGTGGTGTTTTGGCTCCCGCTTCCGACGCGCGTTGAGAACGGCGACGATTCCGTCGCCGCCTCTTCGTCTGAGAAGAGGCCCCAGTCGCTCTGCGCTCCTCGCGCGCCGATTCAGTCATGCCTCAAGACTAGCGGGTGCGCTCACCCGCGGAGAAAGTGACTAGGCTTATGACACTTTGAGCAAAAATTTTGCCACGAAAGTGTCATAAACCTAGTCAGTAACTTGGGCACTATCTCGGCCTCAAGCTCAGAAGGACCGGGGATCCGGTCACACGGGGCCCATAGATTACGCAAGACACACAAGTCCCAAAGCTTCTCCCCCGAGGGGTGCTCAGCCGAAAAGTAATGGAACCGTAAGGACGATTTCCGCGCCTTATTAAATAGGGCCCATTAAATAGGGGCCGCAAACCAAGGCCACGAAATAGAGCCACGAAATAGAGCCACAATACAGCGCCACAAAAATAGGGACGACATAACAATCACGGGGCAATAACCATAGGGGCGGGGGAGAAGTGAGCGACAAGAAACGCAAGCAACTGGTGTCGGACCAGTTTGGAATCATTAGGCCGAATGACCAGCCGGGGAATGGATATCGCGAGGTCGCAAAGCAAGCGCGGGCCGGTTATCTGGAGCGGCTTTGCCGAGGTCACTATGTAGCCGCGCACGTCTGGGAAGGGCTCCACCGCGAGAAACGCCTGGCTATTACAGCTTTGGCGGTGGTCTCCGAGACGTCGTCAGGCGTTATTTCGGGAGCTGCAGCGCTGGCCTTGCACGGTTCATGGGTGCTGGTGCGCGATGCGAAGATTGTGGTGGTGGGCGGGAGTCAGCAGTTCCACGGCATCGACTATTGCATGCGCCTGCGCTCGGAGATCCATCTGGACCACACGCAGGGGCTCGCGGACCGGCGGGTCGCGGTGCTCGCGCGTGCGGCCTTCGATGAGTGCCGCGTCCGGTTCAGGCAGAAGGGGCCGGAGTCCGTGTCGTGGCGGGCGGCGGTGTTGGCTGTCGAAGGTGTGCTGCGGCATGGCACCACGCGCGATCAGCTTGAGGAGATTCCAGCGGATTATCCCAGCTTGCGGGGCCAAGAGCTGTTTCATCGTGCGCTTGCAGTCTGTCATGGTCGCTGCGAAACGCCCGGTGAGGCGATGACTAAAGCCGCGCTTCTCGAACTCGGCCTGAAATTCCACGAGCAAGCCGAAATTTGGACTCGCGGCACCAGCTACGCGCCACCGCATTTTCTCGCCCGCGTGGATTTTTATATTCCCGACCTGCTACTTGTCGTGGAGTTTGACGGCCACATCAAGTATTCGGCGAGCGAGGTCGCGCCGACCCCTGCGGCTCAGTCCGAGCTGCTCACGCGGGAGACTTACCGCGAGCGTTCACTGCGCGCAACGGGGCTGGATGTCGCGCGGGTGGTGTGGAAAGAGGTGGAATTGCACGCACTTCGCTTATCGACGCTCCGTTCAATCCTCATCGAGCGCGAACGCGTGGTAGCCGCAGGTGGGGTGACTTTCCGCGCGGATGTGCGCAATGCCGGCCCGTTGATTGGGTAGTTGGGTAATTGGGGAGTTGGGTCGGGTCACTAGGTATCTGAGCCCAACCCCAATAAACCCAGCCCAAAAAGAAACTGACTAGGATTATGACACTTTGAGCAAAATTTTTGCCATGAAAGTGTCATAAACCTAGTCAGTAACTATGTGGAGCGGAGGGGCCAGCGCCACTGCCGGCCCTCCCTCCCCAGCGCGACACGATTTAGAGACTTAAGCCAGTGCGCGGTTGACCGCGCTGGTGACTGCCTTCAGCGATGCGTAGGTGATGGAACCAGCGATGCCGGAGCCCCAGACCTTGGTGCCGTTGACATCTGCGAGGACGTAGGCCGCGGCCTCGGCGTCGTCACCTGCGGTGCGAGCGTGCTGGACGTACTCCTGAACCTCGACGTTGATGCCGAGCTTCTCCAGAGCGTTGGCGTAAGCGGCCAGCGGGCCGTTGCCGACACCCTCGACGGTCTGCTCTTTACCCTCGTAGACGATGTGAGCCTTGATCTTGGTGGCATCCGACTCGTTCTGAGGGGCATCGACAGTCAGGGCAATCTGCTCGAGCGGAGTTTCGCGGTCCAGGTACTCACCTGCGAAGATGTCCCAAATCGCCTTGGAGTTGACTTCGCCGCCCTCGGCGTCGGTGACTGCCTGCACGACGGAGGAGAACTCAACCTGCATGGAGCGCGGCAGGTTCATGCCGTGGTCCGTCTTCATGATGTAGGCCACGCCGCCCTTGCCGGACTGGGAGTTCACGCGAATAACGGCCTCGTAAGAACGACCAACGTCCTTCGGGTCGATGGGCAGGTAAGGAACCTCCCAGGTCACCGCGCGCAGGTCCTCGTCGGAAAGCTCCTTGACGGCAGCTCCCGGGCGGACCTTGTCTGCCATTGCGTCGAGGCCCTTGTTCACGGCGTCCTGGTGGGAACCGGAGAAAGCGGTGAAGACCAGATCGCCGCCGTACGGGTGGCGCTCCGGAACGCGCAGCTGGTTGCAGTACTCGACGGTGCGGCGGATCATATCGATGTCGGAATAGTCGATTTGCGGGTCGACTCCCTGGGTCAGCATGTTCAGGCCCAGAGTGACCAGGCAGACGTTACCGGTGCGCTCGCCGTTGCCGAAGAGGCAGCCTTCGATGCGGTCCGCGCCGGCCATGTAGCCCAGCTCAGCGGTGGCGATGCCGGTGCCGCGATCGTTGTGCGGGTGCAGCGACAGAATGATGGAGTCGCGGCGGTTGAGGTTGCGGTGCATCCATTCGATGGAGTCTGCGTAGACGTTCGGAGTGATCATCTCCACGGTCGACGGCAGGTTGATGATGATTGGGTTGTCCGGAGTCGGGTCGATGACATCAACCACGGCGTCGACAACTTCCTTGGCGTACTCAACCTCGGTGCCGGTGTAGGACTCCGGCGAGTACTCCCAGCGCCAGTTGGTGTCCGGGTAGTCCTTCGCGATGGTCTTAATCAGCTTCGCGGCGTCGGTGGCAATCTTCTTGATTGCGTCCTTGTCCTTACGGAACACAACATCGCGCTGCAGGATCGAGGTGGAGTTGTAGAAGTGAACGATGACGTTCTTAGCGCCGGCACATGCCTCGAAGGTGCGGCGAATCAGGTGCTCGCGAGCCTGAACCAGAACCTGGATGGTGACGTCGTCCGGGATCATGTTCTTCTCAATGATCTCGCGCACGAAGTTGTAGTCGGTCTGGGAAGCGGACGGGAATCCGACCTCAATTTCCTTGTAGCCCATCTGGACCAGCAGCTCGAACATGCGGCGCTTGCGCTCCGGGCTCATTGGGTCAATCAGCGCCTGGTTGCCATCGCGCAGGTCGACGGCACACCAAACCGGTGCCTTAGTAATGCGCTTGTCCGGCCAGGTGCGGTCCTTCAGCTGGAAGTCCTGAACTTCCTGGTCGTAAGGCAGGTAGCGGTTGGTTGCCATCTGGGAGTTGCGCTGCTTATTCCAAGCAGGCTGTCCTTCCGGAATCTCGCCAGCAGGAGTGGAGATTACAGAAGGAGCGGAAATAAAAGCGTCGGAAGGAGACATGTTGTGGGCCTTTCTAATTCGGACTTTTCTTGTAGGCCGGCACAACTAACCCCGCGACGGGGAGCCGGCCTTAAACCCAAGCCCCGCCGCGGCATAGAAGCAGTAGTCCGCGTTGCATGTGATGTACCTTACCCCTTTGTTTATATGATTTTCATCATTCGGGGGTTTTAGTGGGGGAAATATGTGCGGGTTTCTGTGTCAAAAGGGTTCTGCGCCGTGGGGCTCCGTGCAGTGAAAGGCGTTGCCGACGGCCCCGCCCATCGATAGTTCTAAAACTAGTACCAATGTATTTAGCGGATTAAAGATGATAGCGTCCTTAAGGTGCAAACTAGCTGGTCTATTCTTAAGCGAGACTTGCGCCGTCTCCGCAATAGCCCAAGAGTGTGGGTAATCATCATCGGCGTGATGATCACCCCTGCCTTGTACTCCTGGTTCAACATCCCGGGCTTCTGGGATCCGTACGAGCACACCGAGAACATCGGTGTGGCGATTGTGAATGAGGACAAGGGCGCGAGTTCCTCGGTTACCGGAAGTCTCAATATCGGTAACCAGGTGGTCAAACAACTAAAAGAAAATCATGAACTGGGCTGGCAGTTCCCCGATGCCGAGAAGGCAGACCGAGATCTAAAGCGCGGCAAGGTCTATGCCGAAATCACCATTCCGCCGAATTTCTCGCAGGAAATGGTCGATCTGATCCAAGGGCAGGGGCATCCAGCAAAGCTGAAATACCGCGCTAACCAGAAAATCAACGCGATCTCGCCGCACATCACGGCGCAGGGCGCGTCCGGTATTGATGGCCAGATTTCCGCTTCCTTTAATAAGGAGATCGCGAAGGCGGTCACCGAAGAGGTCAAGGAAGCCGGTGGCCTGATGCAGGGCCGGTTCGACGCTGCCCGTCTCAATTCCGCCGACGCTTTCCAGGATGTCGCTGATGCGGTTGCCAATAGCCGCGATGAAGTCGGCGCTATCCAGGAGCAGATTGGCGATCTGCAGCCGACGATTGCGCAGATTAAGAAGACTCTTGGCAGCGTAGATACGGCCCTCGACGATGCCCAGGATGCGTTGACGCAGGTGCAGGCGATTACTGGTGAGCTCAACAACGAGGTCCTGAATTTCTCCGCGGATCTCAACGACGCCTACCTGCAGGGCAGTACCGCCCTGGTAGAGGGCACCGGTAACGCCAACGCCGCGATCGGCGCGATGACTGGCAATCTGCAGGGCGCAATTTCCCGTTCGGATTCCGCGACGGCTGCGGCGGAGGACATCGTCAAGCAGGCGGATCAGGTCATTGGCGGCCTGAATTCCCTGTTGGATGCCAGCCCGCTCAACGGCCCGGATAAACAGGCAATCCAGCGCACAATCGATGCGCTCGACGAGAGCAACGCCACCAATAAAGAGCTGGTGGAGGGCCTGAAGAATGTCTCCGGCTCGGCGCAGGGAACTCTCGACTCCCTCAACGCCACCAGCGAGGCATTGGCGCAGGCCACTAAGGACGGCAAGGCCGCCTCGGATCAGATCCGCCAGGCGTCCAAGGACGCACTCCCGCAGTTGAGCAGGGCCCTTAATCAGCTCAACGCGCGCGTGGGTTCGTACGCGGCGGCGCTTGGCGCGCAAAAGGACACCGTCCGGGAAACGTCCGCGCTTCTCGACGCTACGAGTGGGCAGCTTTCCGCTGCGACTCAGGTCCTCGAGAGCTTCAAGGCTGACCTTGATGGCGTACGCGATGGCCTGGAAACCGCGCGTCTCGATGTTCTTACCCTGGGTACCACCGAAGAGCGCGAAGCCATGAACATGGTCAATGACCTCGACCCCGAGGGAATTTCGCAGTTCCTGAGCGATCCGGCCGAGATCCAGACTGAGGCCGTGTTCCCGGTGGATCACTACGGCTCGGGTATGGCGGCGCTGTTTACCAACCTGTCGTTGTGGATTGGTGCGTTCATCCTGATTGTGATTTTCCGCGTGGAAGTTGATGCGGAAGGTTTCAAGGAAATCACGGTCGGCCAGGCGTACATGGGCCGTACCTTGCTACTGGGCATCATCGCTATTTTCCAGGCGCTGATTGTCTCCATTGGTGACATTGTCATTGGTGTGCAGAATGTCAGTGCGGTTGCGTTCGTCCTCACCTGTGTCGTGGTGGAGTTGTGTTATCTCGCCATTATTTACAGTATGGTGGCGGCATTTGGGCACGTGGGACGCGGTATCGCCGTGGTGCTCGCGTTTATTCAAATCCCTGGTGCCGCCGGTCTCTATCCAATTGAGATGACACCGGACTTCTTCCAGGCACTGAATCCGTTCTTGCCGTTGACCTACGGTATTGATGCTCTCCGCGAGACAATTGGTGGTTTTTACTCCAATTACTACCTGAAGAACATGCTCACCCTAATGGTCATGGCAGCGATCGCCTACGTGGTCGGCTACTGGCTGCGTCGCAGTCTGTCCTCGGTCAACGTCTTGGTTAACCACCAGCTTGAAGAGGGCGGTCTGGTCAACAACGAAGAAGTCCACCTGGTCGGTAGTGGGTACAAGCTCAGTGACCTGGTCTTCGCGCTGCGCAACCGCGAGGAGTACCAGACGCGAGTCGATGAGCGGATGGAGAACCTGCGTGGCAGCTACACGCTGTTCATGCGCATTGCCATTGGTGTCGCAGTGGTCGCCCTGGTGGTACTGGGTATTCTGGCCCGCAACTACCCGGATCAGAAGGCCCTGTTCTTCGGTCTAGCCTGCCTGTTCGTACTGCTCTGCCTCGCTTACATCGCGGTGCGCGAGTACGTCAAGCAGTCTGTGATTCACGCCCAGGAGCTCAGCGAGCTGTCGGAGGAAGAGCTGCGCGCCTACATGGAGCACCAGACTTCCCATCCGCATGCGTACTCGTTGGAAAATGCTGGCGATACGTTTGAGCCACAGACGAAGGTGTCGTCGGCAAGCGTGAAGACTTCCCCAGAAGGTGAAGCCTAATGAGAAACGTTCTTGAAATTGTGCGGAACGACTTTCGGGTGATCCGCCAGAACACGATGACCGGCATCATGGTTTTCGGTTTGGTGCTGATTCCGCTGCTATTTACCTGCTTTAACGTGCTGGCCAGCTGGGAGCCGTTTGAGAACACCGAGAAGTTGAAGATTGCGGTCGCCAGTAATGACCGTGGCCATCGTACGGATATTGGTGCGATTGACCTCAACTTGGGCAATGAGGTGCTGTCGAAGCTGAGCCGTAATCACGACATTGACTGGCGGATTACGGATTCTGAGGACGCCATCGACGGCACTAAGTCCGGTGACTACTACGCGGCAATCGTGCTTCCGGAGAACTTCAGTACTGAACTGATGACCTTCTACGTCCGGGGCACCAAGGCGCCTAAGCTGACGCTCTATACGAATGAGAAGAAGAACGCGCTTTCGTCAATCATTACGAGTAAGGGCGCGAGTGGCGTTATTCAGGAGATTGACAAGAACTTCACGCAGGTCGTCGCCAGTGTTGGGCTGGGCGTGATCACCTCGCTGGATGAGTATCTAAACACCTCCGACTCCAAGCAGGCACTGACGCGCGTGCAAAACCGCGTTGATGACACCGCCGCGCGGCTGCGCTCCGGTGCGCAGACTGCTCGTTCGCTGTCCACGCTGGTGGAGACCACCGTGCCGCTGGTGGAGACCGCGGATTCCATTTTGGAAAACGCTGGTGCGCGGATGGACATTCTGCGCAATGGTTCGGGTGACGGCAACGTCGCAGGCGATCTGGAAGCCGCGGTCGGCAATGTTCGCGACTCGGTTAGCACGGCGCTCGACGCAACGCAGTCGAGCTACGAAGGCGTGCGCGACCGCGTCAACGAGCTTGTCGACGGCACCCAGGCCACCAGCGGCGCGACCGCAGATACCTTTGACGCGATGGCGGCCAAGTTCGGCCAGCAGGCCGATGGCCTGACTGCGATGCGCGACCGCCTGGAGGACACCGTTGGGGCAGTGGTTCCGGGTGTCGCTAAGCCGGGCTATGACCGCGCGATTTCCGATCTGAACACCTCGATTGCTCGCACCCGTGGGCTGCAGGAGAGTTTCTCCGCCGTGGCAGCGGATTTGCGTGGTGGCCGGGATACGGGATCGTCGATAAGCCAGGCGAAGGACGCTTTCACGGCTGCGATTGCGGCTGTGGAAAATGCCAAGAACTCCTACGAGCAGAACCTGCGCCCGCAGATCGACGCACTGTCGGAGCCGGTGTCGCGTCTGAGCAACGACATCGAGGTCATTGGCGAGGACATTCGCGGCATCCGCGGTACGATTTCCGGCTCGCCGGTGGATACGCTGCGTAAGACCAGCGCTGCCACAATGGGCCTGAGCAACCGTTTTGATGATCTGGCCGCTCGCTTCGACGAGATTCACAACGCGCTGGAAGAGGCGAAGGACACCGGTGACCTCTCTCGGATTGCTGACGCCATCGGTGATGATCCAAGTGCTATGGCAGCGCAGTTGGCCGCGCCGGTGCAGGTTGAGGAGGACCCCGTCTTCCCGGTCCAGAGCTTCGGCGCGGGCATGGCGCCGTTCTATGCGACGCTCGCACTGTGGATCGGTGCGCTGCTGTCGTCGGTGCTGATTCGTACTACGGTGCGTAGTCGCAGCGCTCAGAAGGTCGGCGATGAGGTCGGTGCTGATGAGGTCGAGGCCGCGGTCGATGAGGCGCAGAGCGATGAGGCGCTCGATGATGCGCAGAGCGATGCAGCCGCTGAGGTCGGCGATGATGCTGACGCTGAGGCCGACGAGTCCAGCGACCAGCAAATCAACGCTGCCCAGACCGATGACTACACCCGCGCCGAGAAGTACTTCGGCCGGTTCGCCACCTTCGCCACCGTTGGCCTAGTTCAGGCCACGCTGATGGTGTTGGGACTCCAGGTGTACGTGGGCATCGATCCCGCACACCGATTCCTGATGCTGCTGGCCGGCTGGATCATCTCGCTGGTGTTCATGATGATCGTCTTCTCGTTCGTCTTCACCTTCGACAATGCCGGCAAGGCCATCTGCGTGCTGTTGCTGGTGATGCAGGTCTCGGCTGCAGGTGGCGCGTATCCGCTGCCTCTGGTGCCACAGTGGGTCCAGAACATTAGCCCGTGGCTGCCGGGTACCTACGCGATTGACATGTTCCGCAGCTCCATCGCCGGTATTTACGAGGCCGACTACTGGAAGCTGATGTTCATGTTGGCGCTGTTCATCATCCCGTCGCTGATCCTGGCACTGGGCCTCCAGCGCATCTTTGAAAAGGGAATCAACGACATCAAGGACGCAATCGGGGAGACGAAGGTGATGGCCACCTCGTAAGGGGGCCTAATCCTCCGCCTCGTCTTCCTCCGCCTCGTCGCTCTCGCGCTCGGCCTCCGGTTCGCTCTTGCCGTCGCGCGAGAGCTTCCGCAGCCACCAAATCAGCAGCGCAATAATCACCGCCGCTGCTGCCAGGATGGCCCACATCCACCACTGCCACTGCGAACCGCTGCCGTCGAACACGGATTCCTCATCAGGATCCATCGGCACCTGGTGCCCCGTCACCAGCAGGCGGTGCGTGTTAATGCCGTAAGGCGTGCACGTAATCAGGGTGATTAGGTCTTCTCCGGGGACGCGTCGTAAAGCATCGGTTTCATCCGGCTTTACGACGGCTACGTCGTGGACCTCATACTTCAACTTGTGACCCGCGACTGCGATGTAGAACGCGTCGCCCTTCTTGACCTTGTCGAGGTTGTCCCACAGCGTCGCATTCTGCAGACCCGTATGCGCCGACAGCGACGCGTGACGACCTTCACCCTCGCCCACGCCGCCGACCGGGAAGTCGGTGCCGTAGAGGTGACCGACCCCGCGCGAAAGCGACTTTTCCGAAGTGCCGTGGAAAATGGGCAGGTCAGAGTTGATGGACGGGATGACGATGCGGCCGAGCGCGTCGGTCTCGCCAAGCACGTCGAGGTAGTGACGATAGCGCTGGTACTCCGGGGAAGACTCGTCATCGGAGGTGGTCCAGGCATCGCCCGGATTGACCTCGCCGAGGCTGGCGTTGTACTCGTGGGCCTCGTTCCAGGCGGTGTCCAAGACCTCAGGAGGAGCGGATTTCTCCAGCTTGGAGTACTCATCTGCGGCGCGGGCTTGCAGGAAATTGTTCCACTGCGTTGCGACAACCGGGTACAGCAGCACGCCCAAACCACCAATGATCAACAGCAGGGCGATGATGGTGTTCGAGTTGAGCTTCTTGCCCTTTTGGGGCTTTGCTTTGGTGTTGGTTGCGGCGCTGGCGTTGGTATCGTTTGCGCGTTCGGACTTCCGCTTAGATGTCGGTTTAGATGCCCGCTTGGAATGGGAATGACGCCCCATCGAATCCTACCTTTGGTGACCTTGTGCATAGCGGCCACGGGGTCTTTCTCACCAGGGACAGTTCCCGGGCAGGGGATAGCCAGGCCGACAAATCGCTAACGACTTAATAAGTGCAAATACCAATGTAGGTGATGTGGCCCGAGAGGGTTGAACTCTACTCACCGCGCGGCGTTCTGTGTGGTGTCATTCCATGTGATTCCATTCAGTGCGCGGCGGTATCGGTGGAATCTGTGGTGGTGTTTGCGGAGCTTGTGGTGTCGGCGTTTGCGGTGTTTGCATCGGCTTTTGCGGTGCTTGTGGAGGCTTTTGCGGTGCTTGTGGAGGCTGTGGCGGTGGCTTCTGCCGGCCGAGCCGCCAGGACAATAGTGGCAGAAATCATGGTTGCCAGTGCGATAAACAGCGCCACCCACTGCACACCAACTGCCTGGAAGCGTTCACCAAGAACGATGTATCCCAAGCTGAAGGCAACAATCGGCTCGACGACGGTCATAGCTGGCAGCGAAGCCTGCAACGGTCCCGCGTTAAAAGCCGCCTGCTGCAGGCCGACGCCAATAACCGCCAGTGCCACCAGCAGCCATAGTTCCCAGGAGAGCAGGAGCTGGACGAGTCCGCCGTTGACATAGGTATCGACCACCGACTTAGACAGCAGCGCGACGAAGCCGTACAGCCAGCCGGTTGCCGTGCCGAGCAGCAGGGCCTTCGGGTTCTGGCGTAGCACTCCGCGCTGTTTCGTGTCTGAGGTGCTACCTGTGCTGTTGTCGGTGCTGGAGCGGTCTGCGATGGCTGGGCTGTCACTCGTGTTGGAGCCGCTACCTGCGTTGGAGCCGCTACCCGTGCCGGTATTGGGCCACTGAACTGCAGCGGCGTACAGTCCGCAGGTGACCACGCCACCGGCGGCAAGAGCCCATCCCCACAGGTAGGTGGGGATATCGGTGGAGCCGGCAGTCGGCTTGCCGAGCAACACCAGCGTCGCCACCGCAAAAGTCAGCGCCACGGACCAAATCATCTCTGACCGCGAAATCCGCCGACTATTGACCTTCGCCGCCAGCGGGAGCGTGAGCATCAGCTTCATGACCAGCAACGGTTGCACCAGGAGCAACGTGCCAAATGCCAACGCCGCGACCTGAAATACATACCCGGCAATCGCCAGGCCCGAGCCCAGCCACCAGCGTGGCAGCTTCAGGGTCTTCGCCACTCCGCGAAGTGTGCTGGTGCCCTCTTCCAGTGTTCCGGAGAGGTTGTGGCGGATGACGGTTCCCCACGCGATGCTGAGCGCGGACAGCAGTGCCAGTATCGCAGCGAGAAGGTCATTGTTCACGTAGGAAATGCTAGGCATGCAACACTTGTCATGTCCACTTCGCAGGGGTTGGGCGGGGCAGTGTTTGGTGCCCGCAGCGCCTCGGGGAGTAGCTGGCGGATTAGCTGACCCGGCCAAGATGCTGACTGAGCCCGGAGCCTGGGAGCCCGGAGTGGAGCTGGCTGAGCTCGGAGCCCGGGAGTTCCTGGCACAGTACCGAAACTGACTGAGCCCGGGAGTTCCTGGCGCAGTACCGAGAGTTACTGACCTAGTTTATGTCAGTTTTGACAAGTTTCAGGGCTTATTTTTGTCATAAACTTAATCAGTTTCACATTTGCAGCCCGCTGGCAGCCCGCAGCCGCGCCCGATTTACACCCAACCGACACCCAACCCACAGCCCAAGCACCCCAAACACCCCAGCCGTCACACTCTCAACGCGCAGCCGCGCTCACCCCACGCCCAACCACGACCCCGCGCCCAAACACCCCACAAACCCCGCGCAACCCGCCCCAAAACCCCCACGCAACCCCCACAAGCTACGTTTTGGTAACCCACTATGTATTTACGAATGCAACTCAAGTAAATTGAGTCAATAATAGTTACGTGCATATAGTTGCCTAGTTTTTGGAGGTTGCCGACCATGGCACTGGTTGTGCAGAAGTACGGTGGTTCATCCCTGGAGAGCGCCGAACGCATTCGTCGTGTTGCAGAACGAATTGTGGAAACCAAAAAGCAGGGCAATGACGTCGTGGTTGTCTGCTCGGCAATGGGCGACACCACCGATGAGCTTCTGGACCTCGCTGAGCAGGTCAATCCGGTCCCGCCGGGACGCGAGATGGATATGCTCCTGACAGCCGGTGAGCGTATTTCCAATGCGCTGGTCGCTATGGCGATTGCAAGCCTCGGCGCCTCGGCTCGGTCTTTTACCGGTTCGCAGGCCGGCGTGATTACCACGGAGCGCCACGGTAACGCCCGCATTGTTGAGGTCACTCCGGGCCGTGTCCGCGAGGCTCTCGATGAGGGGCATATTTGTCTGGTGGCCGGTTTCCAGGGCGTGAACCGCGAGACTAAGGACGTCACTACGCTGGGTCGTGGTGGCTCGGATACCACTGCGGTCGCTCTCGCGGCAGCTTTGGAGGCAGACGTCTGCGAGATTTACTCCGATGTGGATGGCGTGTACACAGCAGATCCGCGCATTGTGCCGAATGCACAGCGTTTGGACAACATTTCCTTCGAGGAGATGCTGGAGATGGCCGCGGTCGGCGCGAAGATTTTGCAGCTGCGAAGTGTCGAATACGCCCGCGCGTTTAACGTCCCGTTGCGTGTGCGTTCGTCGTATAGCAATGAACTTGGCACCCTTGTTGATGGATCGATGGAGGATATCCCTATGGAAGAAGCAGTGTTGACCGGTGTGGCGCATGACCGCTCCGAGGCGAAGGTGACCGTGCTGGGCATTCCGGATGATCCGGGCCAGGCGGCGAAGATGTTCCGCGCGGTTGCGGATGCGGAGATCAACATCGATATGGTGCTGCAGAACGTCTCTACCATCGCGGATAACCGCACTGACATTACTTTCACGTGCCCGCGCGAGGACGCTCCGAAGGCGATGGCGTTGCTGAAGAAGCTGCAGGCTGACAATGACTGGAACGACGTGCTTTACGACGATCACGTGGGCAAGGTCTCCTTGGTCGGTGCTGGCATGAAGTCCCACCCGGGTGTGACTGCGACGTTCTGTGAGGCGCTCGCTGATGAGGGTGTGAATATCGACCTGATTTCCACTTCTGAGATTCGTATCTCGGTGCTGGTTAATGACCAGGATGTCGATAAGTCTGTGAAGGCTCTGCACGACGCTTTCAATCTCGGTGGCGACACCGAGGCTGTTGTTTACGCTGGTACGGGACGTTAAGGAGTTCTTATGACCACGATTGCTGTTGTTGGTGCCACTGGCCAGGTTGGTCGTGTGATGCGCACCCTGTTGGCGGAGCGTAATTTCCCGGCCGATAAGGTTCGTTTCTTCGCTTCTGCTCGTAGTGCGGGCAAGGAGTTGGAGTTCCGCGGCGAGAAGATTGTTGTCGAGGATGTCGCGGCTACTTCGGATGAGGATCTGAAGGGCATCGATGTCGCGGTGTTCTCCGCTGGCGGCACGCTGTCGAAGGAGCAGGCTCCGCGTTTTGCGGCTGCTGGCGCTGTTGTTGTTGATAACTCGTCGGCGTGGCGTAAGGATCCGGAGGTCCCGTTGGTGGTCTCCGAGGTCAACCCGGATGCTTTGCAGGACATCCCGAAGGGCATTGTCGCGAATCCGAATTGCACCACCATGGCCGCGATGCCGGTTCTCAAGCCGCTTCACGACGAGGCCGGGTTGCAGCGTCTGCGTGTGTCCTCCTATCAGGCGGTCTCGGGTTCGGGCCTTGCTGGTGTGAATACTCTGGCTGGCCAGGTGCGCGAGAACATCGACAACCTGGAGAAGCTGACCACTGATGGTTCGGCTCTGGTTGCGGAGGACTTTGGTCCGTATGTCGCACCGATTGCTTTCAACGCGCTGCCGGTGGCTGGAAACTTTGTTGATGATGGTTCGCTGGAGACTGATGAGGAGCAGAAGCTCCGCAATGAGTCCCGCAAGATTCTGTCTATCCCCGAGCTGGCTGTTGCTGGTACTTGTGTGCGCGTTCCGGTGTTCACTGGCCACACGCTGGTGATTCACGCTGAGTTTGAGAATGCTCTGTCCGTAGAGAAGGCAACCGAACTGCTGGAGTCCGCGCCGGGCGTGAAGGTCGTCGACGTTCCGAATCCGCTTGCCGCCGCTGGTGTGGATGAGTCCCTGGTGGGTCGTATCCGTGTCGATCAGTCGGTTCCGGAGGGGCGTGGCCTGGTGCTGGTTGTCTCTGGCGACAATCTGCGTAAGGGCGCTGCTCTGAATACCATCCAGATTGCGGAGTTGTTGGTCGCTGACCAGTAGTTGAGCGCAGTACTTAAAAGCGCAAAAAGTTAAGCCTCGGCACTTAGCGAACTTCGTGCTCTCAATGACAACTACTCCCCACTAGTCGGTAACTGATTTCTCAGTCCAACTAATGGGGAGCAGTTCACATTGTTGCGGTAGGGGGCCTATTTTTTTTCTTATTGACGCCCACGCTTTCCGCTTGGCTGCAGCGCCAGCGGAATGTGAGATTGTGCGAGCGCAGTGCTGGGGGGATTGCGTCACGGGAGGCGCCGGCGCCCTATTTGGCGGCGTGAGGATGTGCAGATGTCGCTAGACCGGGAATGCGTGGCCGACGGCGCCGTTTTTGGGGCGCTAGCAGGGGTGAATGTCGCTAGAACGGGAGTGCGTTAAAGGCGCTGATTTGCAGCTCCGCAAAACTGCAGGTCAGGGAATTGTCGCAAAATTCGGAGGCGCGCCTGTGCTGACAGATTCCCGTTCTAGCGACATTTCGACCTTCGAAGTGCAACTTTTCCGACAGTTGGTGCCACGAGTTGCAATAGCGCGAGCATCTCGGCACTGAGAGCCAGGGTGGCTAGGGTGGCCAGGGCGGCGATGGAGTCGGTAGCGGCCGAGCGGGAAGCGGACTAACTTAGGGCAGCCTGTTGTGTGGTTAGCCTTACCTGTGTAATATAGACCCGATTACTGTGTTGGCCGTAGCCGAAAGAGGCCATCAGTCTCTTGGGGCTACGGGTACTTTACAGCGTCTCAAAGAGTTCCTTACACGTTAGGCTTTCACATGTTTCGAAACAATTCGCTGACCCGTCGAGCGGCGCTGAAGACCGCCGCTGTCTTGGCAGCATCCACTCTTGTTCTGTCTGGTTGCTCCCGAGGCGACGACGCGGCGGCGTCAAAAAATGAGGGCACCGGGGATGAGCGCATCGCCGCAGTTGGCCTGGGAGACAGCGATACCTTGCTCGCTCTAGGCATCCAACCAGTCCTCGTAGCGCCCTGGGGTGCTGAGGGAGATGTTGATGCGTCTGGCGTCGGCCCATGGGCTACCGAAAAGCTCGGCGACAACAAGCCTGAAGTGGTTTACGGTACTGCCAACGGATTCACTGCTGAAATCCTGGAGAAGATCTCCGCCGCTAATCCGGACAAGATCATTGCGGTGAACTCTGCCGTAGACGCGCAGGCGAAGAAGGCGCTTAATGACATCGCCCCAACCACCGTTAAGCCAGACGGTGCCACGGACTGGCAGATCCCCTGGCGGGATCAGGTCAACCAGATCGCCGGCGCTGTAGACAAGCAAGAAGAAGGCGACAAACTCGTCGAAGAAACGCAGAAGGCCTTCGATGATTTCCAACAGCAGCACCCTGAGCTCAAAGGCAAGCGTGCGGCTATCGTCATGCCTTATCAGGGAAAGATCGGCCTGTACACCTCCGGTGACGGTCGCGGGCAGTTTATCAAGAGTCTGGGCTTCGAGATCCCGAAGGAGCTCGAAGGTAACGGGGGCGAGTTCTACCGCGACATCGCACCTGAGAACTACAGCGACCTCAACAACGTCGATTACCTCTTCATCCTTGATTACCAGGGTGCCGCCGATACCTTGAAGAAGGATCCAACATTCAGCAAGCTGGACGTTGTTCGCGAAGGCAAGGTCCGCTGGATGGACGAAAACGTGGGCAATGCAATGAGTATGCCGAACCCATTGACCATCCCCTGGGCAGTCGACAAGTTCTCTGACGCAATTTAATTGAAAGTGTCCGTTTCAAGAACTCGATATTCTTTGGTGTTTTCCCGGCGTTTGCTTACTTCGGCCGCACTCGTTGGCTTGGCTTTGCTGCTGCTTGCCTCCCTGTACTTGGGTTCCAAAGATCTTTCCATTGGCGAAGTGACCAGCATCCTCATGCATGGTCCGCACCCATCTACGCAATCCGGCATCAATGCTGAACAGTCCGGCATCATTTGGGACTTGCGCGTTCCGCGCACCCTCTTGGCTGTGATCACAGGCGCAGCCCTGGCTATGGCGGGTGCCATTGCTCAGAGCTGGACCCGCAACCCCCTGGCAGATCCCGGCATTATCGGCGTGAACGCTGGAGCAAGTTTCGCAGTCGCTGCGGCACTGACCTTGGGCTGGGCAACGACGGTCGGGGAGCGGACACTTGTAGGGCTCGTCGGGGCGGCCGTCGCTGCCTTAATCGTGCTGTTGATTTCCCGCGTATCGCGTAACCCGCTAACTCTGGTACTCGTGGGCGTGGGAGTTACCTTCGCCCTGCAAGCGGCCACGAATATGCTGAGCCTCTATTCTTCCGACACCCTGGAAGGGCTCCGCCGCTGGACCGTTGGCTCTACGGCTGGGCGGGGTATGGAAGACGTGGCCTTAGCTGCTTTAGGTCTAGCACTAGGTGCTCTATGCGGTGCGCTTGCAGCACGCCCGCTGGATCTACTTGCGATGGGAGAGGACTCCGCCCGTTCCCTTGGCAGCTCGCCCACGAGAACCCGCTTGTTGGCTGCCGCAGCGGTGATCATCCTCGCCGGCTCGGCGACAGCCACTGTGGGGCTTGTGACATTCGTGGGCTTCGCCGTGCCACACCTATTACGCCCGTTTACCGGCCCGTCCCTGACTCGCCTCTTGCTGCCGACCGGCATTGTTGGTGGCGCGGCTGTGTTGCTAGCCGATATTGTGGGCCGCTTCGTCCTGCAGCCTAACGAGCTGGAAATGTCCATTGTCTTAGCTATTGTCGGTGCCCCAGTGATGATTCTGGCGGTGCGACGTAAGAAGAGTTCACCGACCTCGAATGACTCGGAGCTGACGATATGAGCGATATGACGTCTATCCGTAGTATTAAGCGTTCACGAAGCAGACGCGTCCTGGCGGCTTCGGCAGGGTTCGCCCTCATAGCGGCTCTTTGTTACTGCTTAATCCTGGGGCAAGGAGCGGTGAAGCTCAGCCCGATGGAAGTCATCGAGGTTCTCACCGGTGGGGGCACACAGCAAGCAATCAACGTGGTGTGGGATCTCCGCCTGCCTGTAGCAATCGCTACCGTTCTGGTCGGCGCGGCTCTAGGGCTGGCAGGTGCGTGGACTCAGACCATGGCCCGCAATCCGCTGGCCAGCCCGGACATTCTCGGTGTATCCGGCGGCGCGGCGGTTTTGGTTGTGGCGGGCACCGTAGTTACCCGCCCTGCATGGAGTGAGGGGGTGCCGACGTTCTGGTGGCGTGCTGCACTCGCTTTGCTTGGCGCACTAGTGATCGTTGGTTTGCTCGTTCTACTCGGTGGCTTCGGGACGTCGCAGCGCGTAGTGGTCATCGGCCTGGCACTGTCTTTCCTCACGCAGTCTTTAGTGCAGTATCTCCTGCTCCGGGCTGACTTAACTCGTGCCACGGATGCCCAAACTTGGCTCGCTGGGTCTACCGGCTTTGTGCGTATGGAAGCTTTGTTGCCTATGGTGTTGGGCCTGTTGCCCTTCGTAGTTTTAGGCCTCTGTGTTACGCGCGATGTCCCTCTTCTTTCTCATGATGACGCCACCGCGTCCACACTTGGGGTAAATGTCACGAGGGTGCGCGCTATTTTGCTCATTGCCGCAACGGGCATTGTCGCGGTGGTGGTTTCCTTTGTCGGCCCAATTGGATTCGTGGCACTATTGGCTCCTCAGCTGGCCAAGCTGGTGGCCGGAACGCCCACGCCCCATCCGTTGTGCTCTACTTTTGCAGGCGCTGCTCTATTAGCTGCGTGCGCCGTCGTGGCGGGCGCACTGCCATTTACATCCCCTGTGGGTTTGGTTACCGCCATCATCGGTGGCCCCGCGTTGGTGTTGCTTGTGTGGTTGGCGGCCCGTCGCGGAACTCTGAAAGGAATGGTTCAATGAACGTTCAGGTTGATCACGTCACCGTGGGCTACAACGACGGCCCAAGCATTGTTAAGGACGTGTCTTTCACTGCAGAGCCCGGGAAGGTCACCACGCTCTTAGGCCCCAATGGTTGTGGCAAGTCGACGTTGCTCAAGACGCTTTCTCGGCTGCTTGCTCCCGCCGAAGGACGGGTTCTTGTAGAGAAAAAGGACGTGCATAGTTTGCGGTCGCGCGAAGCCGCCCAACTAATTGCGCTTTTGCCACAACACCCGCTGTGTCCGGCGGGATTGACCGTTGGAGAACTTGTGGAGCGCGGACGGCACCCTTATCGTCGATCGCTCTGGGGTGGGGGAGCGACGGCGTCAGAAGATAAAGAAAAAGTGCGCGAGGCGCTGAAGAAGACGAAGGTTGACCATCTTGTTGCCCGCGACGTGGCGGAGCTTTCTGGCGGCCAGCGGCAGCGGGTCTGGATGGCGATGGTGTTGGCGCAGGATACGCCAATTGTGCTGTTGGACGAACCGACTACCTACCTAGATCCGGCACATGCGATAGAGATTCTAAGTATCGTGCGGGAGCTCGCTCAAGAGGGCAAGACGGTGATTACCGTACTTCATGATCTTGGCCTGGCGGGAGCTTTTAGCGACGAGATGATCGTCATGAAGGAAGGGGAAAAGATCGCCGAGGGTTCTCCAAAGGAGGCTCTGACGGTGGATGTGTTGCGCGAGGCATATGGCTTGAATGCCGAGGTGTGGGAAGATCCCCGCGGTATGGCTCCGATTATTGTGCCGCGAGGGATTGTGGCCAATTAAGGCCGTGCCCTGCCTAGGAACCAATAGGGGCACCACTGCACGGATTCGCTATTGAGGCCCCAGGTGTGAATTGCGTGGCGCCGTACTTCCTTGCAGAGCTGTCCTTCACCCGCGACCCAGACGTACTTCGACTGTGTTGCGGGGTGTTCGGCACGGTCCAGTTGCTGTAGGTGGGACATCACTGCCGTGCTGAAGTCCGTTGTAGCGCTAAACAGCACTTCTAGGCTGCCCAGCTTGCTCTCCCAGTCGGCGACGAGGGATGGCTCGAGGTCACCATGGTTCTCGGCGACCACTACGAGGTGTATGTCGCGCAACTGTTCCGGGGCAAACGCATCCGCGTAATCCAAAATGGCGCGAACGGAAGGTACGGCAGATGGGTCTGCGATAAGTGTTTGTGAACTTTGCGCGCGGTGCCAGAGGCCCTGGCATGTCCAGATGCCTACCTGGTCGCCAACACGAGTTGCAAGAGCCCAGGCGAGCCCTGGTCCGACGTGCTCATCCTTTGGATTTTTGACGCCATGTGTCGCCACGTCGAAAGTTATCTGTCCGCACTCGGGATCGAGTGAGCGTACGGTGTACCAACGTAAATTTGGGCGTTGGGTCTCCGGCATGGCTGTAACGCTTGCGCGGATATTGGCGCCACCTCCGTGGAGTGGTAAATGGAGATTCTCGCCGGGCTTAGCCGGCATAAAGAGGCCAAAGAATTCGTCCGGGCCGGAAAGCTGAAAGCCGACTAGCTCGGGGGAGCGGATGACAATCCTCTGCAGGTTTTCTGCCGGGGCGCTGACGTCATAAACAGTGGCGCGGATGATTCGATGGTGCGGTTCAGAAGGGGCGGCCAAGAGTAGGTGGTCAGAAAAGGCCGCGCGGTAGGCGGAAGTGTTCGTCGGAGTGTTCAGGGTAACTGGGTTCGAGGTCATAGTGGGAGTTAACTTACCCTTACCTAAAGCAAAAGTGAAAGGGTGAGGGGCAGAAAAAGCCCCGCGGGGATCCGAGGTGAACTGGTCCCCGAAAGTTGGACTGGTTTAATTCTAGGCGGTTAGGGCTTCAAGGGTCTGATTCCGATATTGCATCGGGGTCAGGCCCTTGAGTCGTTGTTGGACGCGTTCGGTGTTGTACCACCCGATGTACTCATCGATCGCCTGGTTGAACTCTGCGACCGTGTCGAAGACTTCACCGTGGTACATCTCGGTTTTCACGTGCCCGAAGAAATTTTCCATGACCGCGTTGTCGTAACAGTTGGCTTTACGCGACATCGACTGAACACCACCGTTGTCGCCAATCAGGTCACGCCAGGAGGCATGCTGGTACTGGAAACCTTGATCGGTGTGCATCATCCACCCGGGTTCAGGTGCCCACGCCGCGATCGCCTTGGACAAAGAATCGGTGGTCAACGCTGTCGACGGCGATGTAGCCACGGTGTGGGCAACGATTGAACGGTCGAATAAGTCCATCACCGGTGACAGGTAGACCTTGCGGCCTGCAACCCTGAACTCGGTGACGTCGCTGACAAAGACGGTATTTGGCTTATCTGGGGTGAATTTGCGGTCAAGTTTATTGTCAGCAATGCGGCTGATCGTCCCAACATAGGAAATATACGGTCTGCGCTGGCGAATCTTAGCTCGAAGCCCCATCTGGCGCATGAGTTTGTAGACGAGTTTGTGGTTGACCACCCAGCCCTGGTTGCGTAGGTCAAGTAGCACTCGCCGGTAGCCGTAGCGATGCTTGTTACGCTCGAAGCTTTCCCGAATCGCTTGCTTGAGAACGGCGTGGTTATCTGGCTTACTGAGTCGTTGTTGGTGGTAGAAGAACGTCGACCGTGGGATACCTGCTGCCTCTAGGAGATATTCCAAGCGGTGGTGAGACTTGAGGATGACAATCGCCTGGACTTTCAGGCGCGTCCCTGATTCCTCAAGTCCCGCAATTTTTTTTAGATAGGCATTTTCGGCCCGCAACCGTTCGTTTTCGCGACGCAGCTTGTCTTCCTCCGACAGCGGCTTCGGCGTGACCGATCCTTTGGGCCTGCCCTTCGGCTTTGGTTTCAACGCGTCATCGCCGTCTTTGCGCCATTTCCACGACCACCCGCGGACCAGCTGCTGTGATGACAGGCCAAATTCACGTGCAAGATCCATCGCTGTCTCGCCAGCAAGGTGGCGTTGGGCAACTTCCTTCTTGATCTCGAACGAGTACTGCTGCTTAGTCGGTTTCTCCACAAGACATAGCCTGCCATGCAGCTTAAACCGACGACAGAGCATACGGGCGGCATACTTGGAGACACCAAGGGCATTGGCAGCGGCTGTATAACCCATGCCTTGCTGAAATAGTTCAACCAATTGCTCGCGCTGATATTCACTTAGCGAACTTCGTGCTCTCAATGACA
>NZ_KV836295.1:122500-154779 GCF_001838325.1 Corynebacterium sp. HMSC074C05 | reverse complement strand
TCTCAGTCCAACTAATGGGGAGCAGTTCATTAGGTGCCGAGGCGTTTCTGCTGGAAAAGGCGAGCCTGGTTTGGGGTGACCAAACGGCTAGCAATGTGACCCGTGACATGCGACGTTTGGGCATAAGTGCAGGTTAAATTTTGCCGTTATTCTGTTTCCAATTTCCTGGCTGAAGTGGGTCGAATTTCTATATTGTGACCGTTTTTCATCACCGGTACGGTTTTCGTGTGAGCACGGCAGTGGCCGCAAAGGAGAAGGCGAGAAGCCCTTTACCTTCAGCTCTGGGCATCGCGCCACACCATTTATCTACACTTCATTTTTCTAAAGGATCATCATGGATAACCTGTGCAACATCTGCGAACTGATTTCCTGCTTGCCAGCACCGGCTCCGCTGCCGGTACCTGAGTTCAACGTGAACTTCCCGGAGGGCCCGCTGATTCAGGTCGACTCTCTGTTCCCGAACTTCCACTCTCTGACTGAGGGCGGCAACCTGGGTCTGCAGAATATTGGCGGCAATCAGGACAACGCTCTGCAGAACGTCGGTGGCAACCAGGGGCTCCAGAACGCGGGCGGCGACCAGCTGAACGGTGGCGACCAGATTGGCGGCGACAAGCTGGACAAGGGCGACAAGGTCGGCGGCGATCAGGTTAACGACAAGGGCCAGATTGGTGAGCGTCAGTCCGGTTTCCAGACCGGTGGCCAGGATCAGAGCCTGCAGAACGTCGGTGGTGACCAGGGTCTGCAGAACGGTGGCCAGGAGCAGGGTCTCCAGACTGGCGGTAAGAACCAGAACGGCCTTCAGACTGGCGGCCAGGAGCAGGGGCTCCAGACCGGTGGTAAGAACCAGGGTGGCCTCCAGACTGGCGGCCAGGAGCAGGGTGCCCAGACCGGCGGCAACAACCAGGGTGGCCTGCTGGCCGAGGACGGTGCGGGTGACAACCTGCCAGTCGACCTGGACCTCACCGGTGCAAAGGCTATCTAAGGCCGTTTAAGCTGACTTAGGCACTGCACTACAACGACACTGCGCAGCTATTAGCTCTCGCAGCTATTAATACGTAACAGCGCACGAGCGCCTTCTCACTCCTTGTGGAGTGGGGAGGCGCTTTTCTGTGTTTATAGCTGGCGACGTTGGGCCGATCCGAGTTACTGACTGCGTTTATGTCAAAAATGGCCCAAAAAATGTCCTGAAAGCGTCATAAACTCGCACAGTTTCACATTTGCAGTCCCCTATTCAGTCGCGTTTTACATAACGTGATCTGTTGGAATGCCGTGAATCAGACCCATTTTTGTCTATTAACCGCGGATGGAGAGGTTGGGGCGGAGGGGCGATTATTTATGCAGCCGCAATTAGCACACAATTATGTGGCTTATTAAATGATGTCCGGGGATTCTTTTGCAAATAGTCTTGAGATATCATTTTTGCTCTTAGAGATTTATTGGCTTGCATTTTCATTAGGTGGGGGTGGGGTGTCATTTGTGCCGTAACTCACAATTATGAAAATCGTGACATGGGAGACATTCTAACCCAAATTAATGGGCGGGGATTCATTGAAAAAACTTCATATGCGCAGGTTAATCGTGATTTTATGGGTTGAATGGCCAGATGTCATGGAGGAAAGTGGAACTTCGGCATGCGTGTGGTGTCCAAATGTCTACCCCAGAAAAAATATGCAAACAATAATTATTGATATTGAAATAAATGACAAGAGGGGTGGCAATTAAATGGCTCAACAAACATAAAATGTATTTGTTATATTCGGGGACGGCCAACGCTATAAATGAGAATTAGAAGGCGATGTCAACTGGGCTACCTGTGATGGGGGCTGGAGACGCTTATGCGTGGTCATTGATTGTTAATTGAAGGCTGGAAAGGTAGCGAAAGGTGTATAACGCACTGAAATCGAAGGAAGGGGGAGGGCTCATGTTCGGTCGTTTTACAAACGAGAAGCGCTGGTTGGCGCTTTTTAGCTTCGTGGCTGTGCTCGCTCTTTTCTTCGCTAAATCTCCAATAATTGCGCATGCGCAGGAGGCAGAAGACACTGGCGAAACCCTGACGATCCAGAAGATTTTGAGTGTTCCTGGAACAGTTAAGGGTGTTGAAGCCAATGGAAATGTCCGTGATTTTGGGCCACTTATTGCGGCCTTTGACGAGGCTGCAACTCCATATGGTAGCCACAAAATGGGTTACTGCATTGAGGCCAGCGTCGGCGGTGATCTTTATGACACCGGTCGTGTGCAGAACTTCAGTCAGTTCTCGCGCAGTACAGATACCAATAACAAGCTGCGGAACGACTTTGACCGATACCGGAAGCTCAACTGGATTGCGCACCACGGTTCGCCAGCTGTTGGTTTGGATGAACTGGGGAAGGCAGCTGGAGTTAAAGGACGTCTGAATGTGCTGGATGCCAATAACGCAACTCAGTTCGCTCTGTGGCACTTCTCCGATGACATTGACTTCTCCCAGGGCATTCACAACCCATCGACGAAGGCTGTCTACGACTACCTCACTGGTCCGGCTAACATCGGTCAGGGCACCGTCGACGGTACGAACCGCACTGGCTACATTTTCAACAATGGTAAGAAACAAGACATCATTGTGATTGATAATGTCACGCCGTCTTCAGGTGAAGTTCCGGCAGAGCCGACGAAGCCATCTGAGCCAGAGAAGCCGACCGAACCGGAACAGCCAACAGAACCGGAGAAGCCAACTACTCCGACCACTCCTGCGGAGACCACGACCCCGTCCGAGTCGACCAAGCCGTCCGAGCCGGAGAAGCCGACGGCGCTTAAGCCGTCGATCTCCACTCAGGCTCGCCTGAATGGCAACAAGATTGTCGCGGGCGCTGTGGTTAAGGACATCGTGAAGTTCACTGACCTGGTGCCGGGTAAGAACTACCGCCTGGACGCCACTCTGGTGGATAAGACCAATGCCGACCGCATTCTGGGTACCGGCAGCGTCGAGTTCACTCCGGAGACCTCTTCGGGTGAACAGACTGTCATGATTACCGTCTCCGATGATGTGGATGAGCCGGTTTCCGCTGCTGTTGCATTTGAAAAGCTGACCTCGACAGAGGTCACCGCCGATGGCCAGGACAACGCCGATGGTCAGCCGGTAGAAATCGCCTCCCACGAGGACATTAACGACGCAGCTCAGACCGTTCACGGCGAAAAGCCGGAACAGCCGACGACCTCCGAAGAAACTCCGACGAGCGAGGAGACAACCGAGGAAACAACGGAGCCGTCGTCCAGCGAGACCGCTACTTCTGAGACCAGTGAGTCTGAGGCTCCGACGACGTCGGAAAGCGAAGAGCAGCCGAGCTCTTCGACGACTACTCCTAACGCCTCCGAGTCCACGAAGCCGGCTGCCCCGACGGAGCCGACCGAGCCGACTGACAGCACTGAGTCGCAGACCACGGAACCGACCGAGCCGACTGAGACCACCGGACCGTCTAAGCCGAGCGAACCCGCTGATACGCCGCTGGAGCCGGAGCTGCGCACGGTAGCCGAGCTTCAGGGCAATCGCATTGAGGCTAATGCCAAGGTTGTCGACACCGTACATTTCGAGGGGCTGGTGCCTGGTAAGAACTACACCCTCTCCGGTGAACTGGTTAACAAGGCTGATAGCTCTGTAATTGGTCATGGCGAGGCGACGTTCAAGCCGACGTCGGCAAGCGGTACTGTGACTGTCACTCTCGAGGTGTCTGACTCTGTTAAGACTCCTGTTGCTGAGGCTGTCGTGTTCGAGCACCTGACCTCTGATGAGGTTGACTCGACTGGTAAGGAAAGCGCTGGTCAGGTCAATGAGATCGCTGACCACGCAGATATCAACGACGCAAACCAGACCGTGACTGGAGAGGTTCCGGAGAAGCCGGAAGACACTCCGACTGAGGAAAGCGAAACTCCGTCCGAGGAAACGACCGCACCGGAAACCAGCTCGACTGAGCCGACCACGTCCACGGTTCCTGCCACGCCGAGCGAGGATGAGCCTTCCGAGCAGCCAGAGACGACACAGCCGGAAGAGCCGTCTGAGACGACAACTCCGTCTAAGTCTGAGTCCGAGAAGCCGAGCAAGCCGTCCAAGCCTGCCCAGCCGGAAAAGCCGACCAAGCCGAGTAAGCCTGCTCAGCCGGAAAAGCCGAGCAAGCCAAGCAAGCCTGCTCAGCCGGAGAAGCCGAGCAAGCCGACCCACCCGGCCCAGCCGGAGAAGCCGAGCAAGCCAAACCATCCGAGCACCCCAGCTCAGTCTGAGGACAACCCAGCCATCACGACTACTGCCGGTATTGCCGGCAAGGGTCTGATTGAAAAGGGCGCTGTCGTCATCGACACGGTGCACTTCACCGGTCTGAAGCCGGGTACGAAGTACACCCTGACCGGTGAGCTGATGTGCAAGGAGACGGGCAAGTCCACTGGCGCTAGGAGCCGCCTGCACTTTGTGCCGACGGCATCCGCAGGCACGGTTGATGTTCCGATCATCATCACTGACGGCGACTGCGCTTCCCAGGTTGCCTTCGAGACTCTGACCGATGCCAATGGCAAGGAAGTTGCTGTTCACAAGGACATCAACTCTGCTGAGCAGACTGTCACGAATGGCAAGACCCCAGAGAACACGCCATCTGAGCAGCCGAAGGATGAGGGCAAGCAGGGCACGCCTAACGACGATTCCTCCGCACCGACCAGCGACACTGCCACCCCGAACACTGTGATTAATCAGCACTCGGAGCAGAACAACACCAACGTCACCATCATCGGAGGCACTGGCCAGGATAAGCAGAAGAACCACGGAAAGCCGTTGGCTCCGAACTCGGAACGACGTGCAATTAGTTCGGTTCCGTCTGGCCCGACCGGTTTGGCTACTCACGCTCTGCCGACGGTAGCCACGAACTAAGGAGATTCCATGACCGATCAGTTTGGCTCGGACGAGACCGGAAAGGAACCTGGAAATGCTCCAGGTTACGAGCCCGGCATCGATCCGGAAACCGAAACCGGCGCACTCGGCCACGTTGATCCGTTTGGCCAGGATGAAGACCAGGCCGACGGCCAAGCCGAAGACCTACAAAGCGTGCCTTGGTGGAAGCAGCCAAGAATGTATATCGCCGCTATCGCGTTAATCGGCGTTATCGCTCTGCTGGTGATTGGCCAGATCAATCGCAATGATTCGACGCTCGATGGTGCGCAGGAGAATCTGCCCACTCCAGCACAGGGTTCTCGGGGAGCTGTGCACGAGATGGAGATGCTCATTGATGGTAAGTCGGCTCCGATTGATTTCGTTCAGCTGACTGATCAAGGATCTCTGATTCCACCGACCGATGTTTCGCGCCTTGGCTGGTACTCGGCTTCCGCAATCCCGGGTGAGAAAGGTGCAGCTGGATCGTCCGTCATTACCGGTCACGTCAATGAGGTGGACCAGGGCGATGGCTACGCTGCACGTTTCGCTGACCTGAAAGCTGGTGACACTGTCACGGTGAAGGTAGATGGCGAAAGCCGAGACTTCACCGTCAGCAAGGATCCAATCCAGGTGGTCAAGGGCGCTCAGATGCCCGAGGCTGTCAACGATGCAGTTGGTGAGAACCGCTTGGTCCTCATTACCTGCGGAGGCGAGTTCGTCGGCGGCACGTTGGGATACGCCGACAACATCATCGTCGAGGCCACTCCAGTGCGCTAATCCAGTGCGCTAGGGCACTAGGGCACTGGGGCGCAGCCTCAATTCATTGACCAATTTCATTGGCTGCGGCTGTTGAACGCCGTCGAACAACAGCGGCGCCGACAGTCGCAGAAAACACAAATCAAATCTGCAGAAACACTGCAGAAACACTGAAGATAAGGAAGTACCTATGAGCATGTTGAAGAAAATCGGTGTCTGGGGTGTGGGCGCACTCGTGCTTGCCGCTCCGGTTGCTACTGCCGCACAGGCGGTAGCTGCACCTGCAACCTCCGCTGACACTGCAGTTGTCGCTCCGGGCAAGGGCGGGTTCCTGCACTCGGGCAAGCTGGCCGTCAATCGCTACGTCTTCGAGCTTGAGCATCGCGATGGCAAGGACTACGTCAACATCACCTTCACCGGTGACCACAGCGCTGACGTGCAGATCATGCCGGATGGTATGACCCCCGAGGGCAAGAAGAAGGTCGATCAGGTTGGTGACGTCCTCAAGCTCAACGGCTACAACGATGTTCACTACTGGGCGGTTCTCTAAACGCCTCTTGTGACGCCACAGCGCGCCCCGTGTCGCTTACTGTCTCTGTGCTTTTACAGGTCCTAGCACAAGGCGGTGGGTCGCGGGGCGTTACTTGGTTTTTGAGGGTGTCCTTTTGCTTTCGCTTGACGACGTTGTCGTGACAGCAAATACGAGAAGGTTGATGAGCCCTCATTTGCCCGGCGTGCGCTGCGACGATAGCGGTAGGGGGGTAAAAGCTATTGATACAAACCAACTGGTTAGCCCTGATTGGGGGAAGGGGGATAAATCGAGGAAATCTTGACGCTTTTTTGGGTGAATGGGCAAAAGCCCGTCGCGAACAGTGCAAAGAGCTATCGCGGAGGTAGTACGAAGTGTGAATGCGAAGGGTTTTCATGCCCAGGTGTCGCGGCCCGTTCTCCTTGGGGTATCGGTCAGATGCTTAAGCGGTTAAGTTATTTATAAGCGGTTCACTGAGCGCTGTTAACCGAGCGAGCAATGAGCTTGAGCTGTAATGTTTCGACATTCAAACATTAAAGTTCATAACGCTTAAGCTTAAAAGGTTAGACAAACTGGTCTTTTTCTTAAGGAAAAACTCAGTTTTGGCAAGTCGGGGAACGTTGGTGTCGCCGTCTGGAGTGAATCGCGAGACGTATTGAAGCGTGTCGCTTCATTTTGGACTTCTGTAAAGGACCTGTTTTCGTGAATAAGTTCTCCCGTACCGCTCGTTCGGTAACTTTCGCTGCCATCGTCGGTCTGTCGATGGGTGTCTCCGCCCCGGCTGCAATCGCTCAGGAGGATCCCTCCATCAACCAGGCTGCTGGCGACTCTCCCCTGGTGAATAAGAACGCCAAGGGCTCGCTCACCATTCACAAGTTCGGTAACCCGACTGGTGAAGGCCAGCCGTCTGGTACCGAGGCTGATATCAAGGATGTTGAGGCCAACGGTGGCCAGAAGCTTGAAGGTGTCGGCTTCACCGTTTACAGGATCAACAAGACTGCAGATGGCAATACCGACATCGATGTCACCACTAACGAGGGCCTACTGGCTGCTTCGAAGCTGAAGGCATCTGACTTCTCTCAGGGCGCAGCTCTCAAGGGTGACCTGCCTGCGGGTGTCCTGTCGGAGGTTGCATCCGGTAAGACCGGCCCAGACGGCAAGTGGAACGTTGGCACGGAACTGCCTCTCGGTGCTTACCTGGTTGTTGAGACCGGCCCGAAGGAAGGCTATGACCCGGCTGTTCCGTTCATCGCTTTCGTTCCGATGACCGCGGATAACGGTGGGGATAACCAGGGCACTAGCTGGAACTACGATGTCCACGCGTTCCCGAAGAACTACAAGGACGAAGAGCCGGACAAGACCGTCAAGGACAAGGACCAGAACGCTGGCGACGAAAACCTGGTCTACACCGTCACGGGTACTGCTCGTCAGCTGAAGCCGGGCACGGAGCGAAACCAGTTCCAGATCACTGACCAGATTGACCCGAAGCTGGAAATCACCGACGTGAAGGTGACGGTCGCTGGCCAGGAGATCCAGCCGACGCAGGATGTTGATGGGAAGTTCTTCGAGGGCAACAATGTCGACGTCGCCCTGAATGAGGAAACTGCTAAGTCCCTTAACGCGGGTGACAAGGTCGTCGTTACCATCACCACCACGCTGAAGCCTGAGTTCAAGGAAGCTACCGATATCGCGCCGAACAAGGCTCTGGTCTTCCAGAACAACCCGGATGGTTCTCAGAACAGCACTCCGAAGGAGACTCCGGAGGTCAAGACTTACTGGGGTGGCCTGCAGTTCACGAAGGTCGATGGCGACCGCAAGGGTCTGGAAGGCGCTGAGTTCCAGATTGTCCGCCAGGAGGCTGGCAAGCAGTGCTCCGAGATTGACACCAAGAAGAAGGACTCTTGGACCCCGGTCAACGGTCAGCAGAATGGCAAGGTTGATACCACCTTCGTCTCTGGCCAGGACGGTGTCGTCAAGATCACCGGTCTCCACGTCAACGACTTCGAAGACAACGCCGAGGTTGTCGAGGGCGAACAGTCCCACTACTGCCTGATTGAGACCAAGGCTCCGAAGGGCAAGGAGCTGCTGCCGGAGGCTCTCGAGTTCAAGCTGGTTGCTACTGGAACGGATTCTGAGGGCAACCGCCAGTACGAGCTGGCTTCCGTCCAGGTCGGCGCTAACGCAGGTGAGGTTGTTAACTCCGACGACACCACCCCGAACCTGCCGATGACCGGTGGTGCCGGTGTTGGCATCCTAGCTGCTATCGGTGCAGCTATCGTCGCAGCTGGTGCATGGTTCGCCCGCCGCGGTTCCAAGAACTAAATCCGAGTAAAGGCTCGGTCACTGGAGCTCTTTAGCTCCAGTGTTGAGGGAATAGCGTGCGTTCAACAGCGCACGCCATTCCTGTAGTTTGCGCATCACTGAAATTACTGTTGCGGCCTTTCGATGTGCTCTTTTTCAACAGCAGGCATTCCCATGCCGGTGAGAAAGAGAAAGGCCACATCCCTTTTTGATTGACTTCTTGGGAGTTCCTCCGTGGGTAAACACTCTGCGTCGACTCTGACGCGGGACGCATCAGCTGAGCAGCCTGATCAGCCTGAGCAGGCGAAAAAGAACAGCATGGTTCTCCCCGCAATTCTGGTGATTGTGGGTTTACTTGTGATGCTGTACCCGGTTGTCTCCACGGCATTGAATAACTACGGCACCTCTAAAGCGGCCAAAGAGTTCGCCAAGCTGGAAAAGTCCGTACCCCAAGAAGTTAAAGATGAACAGTGGGAACGCGCTCATTCTTACAATGAGCGCCACACCACCGGCCCGATTCTGGACCCGTGGCTTAACGAAATTAATGACCACAACCCCGAGTACGCCGCTTATCTCGATCAGCTAAACGCTACCGACGTGATGGCGCGTCTGATTTTCCCAGAGATTCAGGCCGACCTGCCGATTTACCACGGCACCAGTAATGAGGTGCTCGCCAAGGGGCTCGGACACCTATACGGATCTGATCTTCCAGTCGGCGGTGTTGGAACCCACTCCATCATTACCGGTCATACCGGACTTACTAACGTAACGCTCTTCGATAACCTGCGGAAAGCAAAAGAGGGAGACGCCTTCTATATCCAGGTCGCAGGTCACAAGCTGAAGTACGAAATTGATCAAATCAAGGTTGTACTTCCGCATGAGACCGATGATCTTCGTCCCGTTGAAGGCCAGGACTACATCACCCTCATCACTTGCACTCCTTACGGGATTAACACGCATCGTCTGCTAGTGCGTGGGCACCAAGTGCCGATGGATCCGTCGGAAAGCAATGTCTTCGACCAAACGCACGGAACTGGATGGCAGTGGTGGATGTATGCCCTGCTCGTAACAGTGCTTGTGCTTGGCGCAGGCTTTGCGTGGTGGCTCTGGCGCCAGCGCCTCGACGCCGACGAAGAGCTTGACGACGACGCTGAGAACGCGGACGTCGAGACTGCTGATGGCGACGCAGACAGTGATGAACTCGCTGACGGCAGCGAATCGGCATCCGAGGATAATAACAACACTTCGTGGTGGGAAAACGACAATGAATAAATATTTGACATCCACCTGGAACCGGATAGCTGCGTTCTTAGCTGCCTGCGCTCTGGTTGCAGTGATGGGTGCAATCGGCGCGAATGACGCCAACGCGGCCAGGATCGTTGGACGCGTGGATGCTCCGGGCGTTTCAGCAACGAGCGGCACTGACATTGTGCGAATTACCTTGAGCCCAGGAAATCCTGACGATGATAATTCGTCGGCATCGGGCTCTATTTCTGGCGTGACCATTCATCTGGAGCGCCTCAAGGGAATCTCGCCGTCTAGCCAGCAGGACCGCGAGAAGGTGGAAAACGCCACCGCGGCTGAGCTTGCCGAGTGGCCAAAAGACCTCCACTTCAGCCAGGTCACTGACGAAAACGGCTCTGTTAAATTCAGTGACCTGCCGGAGGGTATTTACCTTGTGACCTCGACGGCTCCGAACGACAGTTACCGGGAGATTAACCCCTTCTTGGTATCGGTGCCTTTCTATGGCGCGGACTATGACTCCACTCCGGTAGAGGGAGTCATTGTGGCGAAGTCGCATAAGCCGGGGGAGACACCACCACCGTCGACGCCTCCGACCACTCCGCCGAAGACCCCTCCGACGACGCCACCTGGAACACCGCCGACTACGCCGGGAACATCGACCCCGCCGAAGACTCCGCCAATGACCCCGCCGACAACTCCGGGTGAACCGGGAACCTCGACGACAACGTCGACTACCTCCACGCCATCTGATGGATCCGGATCCTCGACGCCTTCGGATTCGTCGGGTTCATCCTCAAGCTCAGGAAGTAGCGGAGGATCCGGCTCCTTGGCGCTCACCGGTGTGCAGGTAGCAGGCCTGGTAGCTGCCGCTGCAGCACTAATCGGCGGAGGATTCGTCATTATCGCCGCTAGCAAGAAGAACTCAGAAAGTGGGAAGAACTAATGTTTTCGACAACATTCCGCTTGCCGGATTCGATGCGAACTGCGCTTCGCATGTTCTTGGCCGCTTTGCTAGCGGTAGCTCTCGTTGTCAGCGGTCAGACTTTTGCTCCCACCGTGCCGCAGGCGCAGGCGCAGACGGAAGTCATTCCGACGTCTCCGCCGAATTATGAGTTTAAGAAGATTAAGGCTTCTCCGATACCGGGCGACGCAAAATTTGAGTTCACTATTGACAAAGACGCGACGATTGACAGCGTTCAGCTCAATGTCGGTGGCTCAGAGTGGATTCAAACTTATCGATTGAGCATTAATGGCAGGATGATTCCAGCCCAGTTCGACCAGAATCTACCGACTAGTGACGCGCGACGGGCACCGGTGGAAGTTGTGCACAGTGGATTAAATCAAACGGTGAAAGCGGGCGATAAAATTAACTTAGAGTTATGGATCAATAATAGGGTAGCAACGGGCAGCGTATCTCTGACTCTTCGCGGCACTACCGCAGGTTCGACTGAGCCCACCGATCCAAGTGAGCCAACAGACCCGTCAACTGACCCGACGGAGCCTACCCAGCCGACAGATCCAACTGAGCCCACCGAGCCTACCGAGCCGGAGAATCCGGAGCCAGAACCAGGAACGGTAACACCTGCGGATCCAACCCTTGTCGATCCCGCGACTGCACCGGAGTGCGTGGAGAAGGCTTACATCAATATCCCGGACACCAAGGGTGTTGATTACTACCTCAACGCGGAAAAGGCACCTGCTGGTCCGCATGTTTATGAACAGAATAAGCCAGGTACGGTCAAAGTCACTGCAGTAGCGCAGCCAGGTTTTAAGCTCGCTCCGAATGCGCGTACCGAGTGGACCTTTAACCTTAGCGGTGAGGTTAAAGACTGCTCAGGTTCTTCCGAAGACCCCAATCCACCTGCTGCCGAAGGGCGTCATTTTGATGCCATCGGTCACGAGTTTGCAGTTAAAGCTGACCCAGTAGATCCGAAGAACCCCAATGCCTTTACGGCTAAGGTGACTGAGGAATCTCACATGAAGTACGCAACCGTGCGTATCGAGACTGACGCGACCTTCTTGGATCCGCAGAAGTACAACCTCACTCTGGACCAGATTGAGCCAGGTGTCACCTTGCAGAAGCGCAACGTCAATATTGGCAACGGCTTCATCACTATGGATGTCGTGCCGGTAAAGGATGGGAAGCCGGTTGACTCTGCCGTTGTGCCGAAGGATGCGGTATTCACCTTCACTAATAATCTCTCGCAGAACAAGAATTTGAAGGTCACTCTGGATGTCTACGGAGAGAAAAAGGACGAGCAAAAACCACCGGAGATTATTTCGCCACCAGATGGAGCTAAGTGGGTGCATGGGCGAGTCCCTAACCCGCCGATGCCACAGCGTTGTGGCCTGCGCATTGCCGTAGTAGCAGACCTTTCGACATCGCTCCGTTACGCAGATACTGATGGTTTCGAAGCATCTAAAAAGGCCGCGAATGCATTTATCGATTCCCTGCAGGGCACCCCAGCCGAGCTCGGCATCTATAACTTCGCAAGTGGCGGTCCGGCTAATCAGGCTGGAACGACACACGGTCAGAACCCACCATATATTTCAATGCTGTCGGAGCAGGGCGTCCAGCGAGCAAAGGACGTAGTTAAGAACTGGAGCTATAACGCAAATAACAGTGCTACGAACTGGGAAGCGGGCCTGAAGCAGGTCAAGGATAACGACTACGACGTGGTGTACTTCATCACTGATGGTATGCCCACGACCTCCTCGACAATCAAGAGCAAGGGCATCGGTGGTGAATTCGTTCAGGCTAGTGCTCTCAACGACGCAATCAAAGCATCCAACGAACTCAAAGCTGCCGGTACCCGTGTTGTGCCGCTCATGGTCGACCTGACTCTTGGCGGGCGAAGCAGCCAACGCCCCGTTGTAACGAATGATCTGGTGCTCAAAGACGCCAAGCGCATTGCCTGGACAGCAGATCCGGGACAAAGTCCAGGTTTGTACTACAAAATTCGAAGTGACCACCCGAAGGCTAGCCACGCCAATTACATCGGCACCGACATCTTGGTGAACCTGAAAATGGCGTACGACGCGGCCGGCAGCCAGACCCTGCAGGTGTATGAGCGTCTACCCAATGGGAGGCAAGAGACGGTCACTCTCAATCAATCGAGGTGGACCTACGGTACGCGTGATGTCAAGACCATGGGCGAGGATATCTCGGGCACTGATGACACGGTGAGGGTGTCTAACTACAGCAAGCTTGCCGAACAGATGAAAACAATCGCCCAAGACGTAACCACACGATGCAACGGTGTAGTGAAGGTCAAGAAGAGGATTGTCGATGAAAACGGCAAGGTTCTCAAAGACGGTGCCCCTGGTTGGGAGTTCACACTGTCCGCAAATAACAATGTCATCGGTTCTGGTAATGGCCCGCTGGTTCATCAGTCGATGAAGGTAACCTCCGGTTCTGAATCCGACAAGGGTACTGCATCGTGGAACATTGAAAGCGAGCGTGAGCAGTCGCTGGTTCTGACTGAAACACAGAAGCAGGGCTTCACTTTGTTCCGCCGCGGTGACACCTTGGATTCCACCGGTGACTTCAACGCCGTATGTACTCAAACCCGCGACGGGAAAACCTCACCTCTCAAGGTGGAAAATGTGGGCGAGTTCGGTTTCCGCGTAAAGATGTCGGAATCCAATAAGGTCCTGTCTTCCGTCTCCTGTGTCGTCGATAACTACGAAGCGCCGGACACCAAGCCGGGCAAGCTGACCTTGGAAAAGGCGGAGTACGTCGATGGTGAGGGAGTCAAGATTCTACCGGGACTTGGTGGTGCAACCTTCGATATCTACCCCTCGGCTGGTGGGCAGCCGGATTACAGTGGAGGACCGGTCTACACCATCACGCCTGATCAGAAGTCAATTGAAATCACTGAAACTGGCACTTTCTACCTTGTAGAAACGATGGCACCGGCAGGACTTAGCCTGCTGCCAGAGCCAGTAGCTTTTGAAATCTCAATTGACCAGGAGACCAAGGAGTACACCGTCTCAGTGGTAGGTGGCAGCAGCCCGCTTATCAAGGCCGAAGGCTCCGGCGAACTCATGATTATGCAGGTGACCGACACCAAGACCGGTAAGCTGCCAAAGACCGGTGGAAACGGAGTCCTTCTCTGGACACTGTTTGGTGCGGTAATCGCAAGCTGCGGTTGGTTCTGGACTCGCCGCCAGCAGTCCTAATAACAAGAATGGGTTCTGTGCAGTCGCCTGCACAGAACCCATTGGGCAGCACAAAGAATAAGACTCGCGTCCCACCCATCAGGAAGCCCTACGCAAACACAGCGCTCTTACCAGGGTGAGTTCGCGGTGATGTATGAGCCAAGCTGCTGCCCGTTCCCATCGATGATGTTCCAGGTAGTTGAAACAACGCCGACAGCGCCTTTTTCCGGAACCCATACAGGGCCACCGGAATCGCCTCGTTGAGCGTGTACGTTCTGAACCTGTAGAGCGTTGTCCTCGATTTGGTATGCCGCGCGATCAGCGGCTAAACCGCAGCTCACTTTCCCCGTAGTGTTTCCGTATATGCAGACTGTCTCGCCTGTTTGAACATCTGTTGGGGATAGAGTCGAATCGCCCGAATACGAATTCTCACCTGCAGTAGCGGGGTTGTCAAGTGAGACAACTCCAATATCGTTTCCTGTGTCCAGCGAATGGTCATAGGAGGGAGACGGTTGGAATACTCCAATTTTCTGAAAGGTCCCATCCGTCACTGTGTCTCCCTCTTGTCCACAATGACCTGCTGTGTAAATTTGCGAATTGGTTTTGTCGACATAGCCAGCCGTACAGACACTAGCTTGCGGTCCATTAGCGTGAACGATGACAACTGGATCGCCTTGGTTAATGGTGGCGGCGTAGGCCGGTAGCCCGGTTGTTGCCGTGATAACGGCAGTGACAGTGAAAATCCATGAAGGTCTATTCATGGGGAAATCTGCTCCTCAGTGAGTTGGTCGGTGGTGGCCCAAAACAAAGCTAATCTCGTTGAGAAAGATGGAACGTATGCGTGTCGGGCAGTTCATATACCCGTTTCGTATCGCGAATATAAGGAAATATATAAACCTATCAGTTAAGACAGAACCTACGCTCAAGTGATCAATCATGCGTGGTAGCGTTCTAAAAATGGGGTAGAAGAAAGGCCAACGCCCATTGGGGAGTGGGGCTAAACAGCTGCAGAGTTGCCGCTGGCACTGTCGCCGTCGTCAAGCGCGGCAACCAAATCGCGGTGCGCACGAGTTCCGATCGTGGTCGGCATTAACACACCGCTGAAACGTGGAATCTCGCTGTAAGTTGCCACTCGTTATACAAAGTTGTCGAATTTGTTAGCAAACGGCTGGCACGTGGGGTTCGTTCGTGATGTCAGAACGGGAAATGAGAGGTCATATCCTGCCGTCAACCAGGGATAATCTAGAAATTATAGAGCTCTCCGTGATGCCGGGGAAGAAGGGCACATCAAGTCTGTAATCCATTTTTCTAAGAGACTTTCATAACGAAATCCCTGCTGGAGGGGCTCTCTCGCAGTCATGTACTCCTAGCCGCACTGCAGGTTTCCTGTGGCGGCTATAGCATCGGCATTGTCCAGACATTTCGTCTACAACACTGAGAACAGGAACGGCACATCATGGCTGACAACGCAAAGAACACTGCTAAGAACACCCCGGCAACTCAGGCTGGCTCGGACTCCGCGAATAAGGGAACCGGCCACGGCCACACTTCTATCGACGACAGCGTCGTCTCCAAGATTGCAGGCATCGCTACCCGCGAGGTCTCCGGTGTCTATGACCTTGGCGGCGGCATGGATCGCTTCGCTGGCTCCGTCCGTGAGTTTGTTTCCGGCGGCAGCGCCAACGTATCCCAGGGAATTGCTGTTGAGGTCGGCGAGCGCCAGGCTGCAGTCGACGTCACCATCATTGCCGAGTACGGCGTTGCCATCCATGAACTGGCTGAGGCTATCCGTCAGAACGTCATTAGCTCGGTTGAGCGTATGACCGGCCTTGAGGTCACTGAAGTCAATGTCGATGTTTCCGATGTCCACACCGACTACCAGACCCCGCAGGAGCGCGAAGAAGAGGCCGCTAAGCAGCGCGAAGAGCAGCGCAAGGCCATCGCGGCTGCTAACGAGCCCAAGGAACAGCCACGCGTCCAGTAGTTGACAACTATTGCGCGTCGGAGCAGGGCAGGATGGGTAGTTAGGCCCGTATAAAGGGGAATTTCATGTTCGATAATTACACAAAGACCTTCGCGACGATTGCCGTTGTCCTGTGCTTCGCCGCAATGATTGGTGGTTTCACGGGTTTTCTTGCGGTTATTGCCTTCGGAGGTCTGGCCGGTGCAGCCGGTGCGGTACTCGATGGCAAAATCGATGCGCCCGAGCTCAACCGTAAGTTCAACCGAGGAGGCCGCCGACGGTGACTATCCACGTTCCAGCAACGCGTGGCACCACCGTCGTAAGCGAAAAGGCAATCCGCCGCATCGTAGAGATGGCCGTGCGCGCGGTTCCCGGCACCCTCGACCAATCCCGTGTGCTAGGGCGCGACTATCCAATTGTCTCTATCGACAGTGAGATTGCCCCTAGTTCTGCCACTACAAACGTCGTTAGTGCAGTTCGAGTCGCAGTTCGCGCCGTTGCATCATGGCCGGCGCCGACAGCGGAAATTGCAGTGCGCATTCGGTCCAGCGTTGCCACCTGGCTCGCTGACATGGCCGGACTTGAAAATGTCACCGTCGATGTTGACATCGACAGCGTCGAACCCGGGCACGTGCGTGTCACCAGAGAGGACTTGGCGCACTTTTCAGATCACCCGCAGGTGACACCTGTCCGGGTGAACCAGCAGGTAGTGACTACCCCGCAGGTGCGGTGGGTCCCAGAAGTGCAGTCCATCGCTGTACCGACGCCGCAGCCGGTACGCAGTATTTCAGTACCGCAGCCGCAGTCAGTGCGTAGCATTCAGCCGGTGACACCGCAGCCGGTACGCAGCATTACTCCGCCGCGTCCGCAACGGGTACGCAGTGTCCCAGCACCTGCTCCACAACCGGTGCGCTTTGTCATGCAGCCGAAGCCGCAACCAGCTGTGGCTATTAAGGCACCGAAGCCGCAACCGGCCCGTCGCGTTGTTGCGCCACCGCCGCTGCCAGTGACTCGCACCTCGGCACCGAAGCCGGTACAGGTGCGTCGCACACCAACTCCACGGCCAATACAACTGCGAAAAGTCGCAGCACCAAAGCCGACGTCCTTGGTGCAGGTGAGTGTCCCGCGGCAACCAAAGCTGCGTCCGGTACGAGTGCCGTCGCCACGCACAATTAGTGTTAAGGCGCCACGACCAGCGCTACTGCGGCCGGTTAAAGTGCCGCGTCCAACTCGGCTGAAACAAGTTCGCGCACCGCGACAGGAGCAGCTGCGCCCGGTATCTGTGCCACAACCACGTACCGTGGTGGTAAGCACGCCAGAGCCGCGCCCACTGAAAAAGATTGAGGTGACACCCTATGACGCCGACTGAGAGGTCATCGGCCGCGGTGGTCTCGGACGAGTCAGTAGAAACTCGCCAGGGACGTGACCCGCGTCAATCACCAAAGGTCCGCGGGCTGGGAGTTTTCGCCGGTCTGTTGATGATTGCAGCGGCCATAGTCGCAGGTAGAGAAGCAATCATTAGCGCCAATAGCTCAGGTGACACCTCATGGTTACAACCGGTATTCGACTGGTTCAGCAACCCACAGGGCTCAGCCGCGTCATGGGTGTTGCTCCTCGTCGGAATCCTCGCTGCAATCTATGGGCTGGGACAGCTCATCGCGGTGTTTCTTCCTGCCCCACGCCGGTATGTACGCGTCGATGACGATGGCAACCTGCCAGTGTGGATGCATAAGTCTGACTACCAAGAAATCCAGAATGGCACGGCACTTGCTTCCGGAACTCACGGCGGATACGAAGGTGATGACAAGTGAAAACATCAGTAAGCGTATTCGACCGAATTGTGTTGTTCCTCTTCTCAGCGCTGTTACTACTGGTAGCAACATGGGCGATTGCTAGCTACCTCGATGTCGCTCCTGCACAGTGGCTTCATGACACCGGGCGGATGGAATCCTGGGGAAAACTACCTGAGCAGAGCTGGTATGTTCCCGTCCTCGGTGTAATCACAGCGATTCTAGCGGTGGTCGGCTGCAGCCTGGTGGTCGCTAATCTGCGATCGCACCGGTTCAGCACGGTCGCCGCATCGGAATCACAGGAAAAGTTAGGAGAGATTTCGCTGCCGGTCGCCGATGTTGCCGATGCGGTGTGCACCGATCTAGAGCGCAACGCCCACATCAACCAGGCGGATTCACGGGTCTACCGGGATAATGGAATACCCACCTTGGAAGTGACTGTGGCAATGCCACCGCAGGCGAGCCTCCCCGCCGTTGTAGCTGCCCTGAAAAACGCGGAGCGTGAAATGCGTGATGCCCTCGGCCATGCGGATATCGCCTCGACCTACAAAATCGAACTGGACCGTTAGTTAGCCTCGCGGGAGAGACAACCTACAACGGCTAGCTACGTCCCCTGGACGGAGCGGGTCTAAACAGCTGCAGAGTCGCCGCTGGCACTGTCGCCGTCGCCAAGTGCGGCAACCAAATCGCGGCGCGCACGGGCGACGCGTGAGCGAATAGTGCCCACACGACAACCTGCGATTTCCGCGGCCTCCGCGTAGGAGTAACCCAGCACCTGCGTCAGAATGAGTGCCTCGCGGCGTTCCTCCGGCAGCTGCTCCAGCAGCACGCGGGCGTCAGCGAGCTCTGACCACGACTCGCCAGTCGTAAACTGCTCGGCAGCGTTTTCCACTTCCACCGCAGACTTCTTCGGGCGCGCCGAATCATGGCGGACCGAATCCACCCACACGCGCCGGGCCAGCGACAACAGCCAGGTGCGGGCAGAAGAACGCGCCGCAAAACGGGGAAGTGCCCCCATGACACGCAGATACGTCTCCTGCGTTAAATCATCCGCAGCATCAACGCCGCCCAGATGTGCGACCAGACGCCACACGTCCTTCTGCGTCAGCCGCACGAACTCCGTCAGCGCAGCCTGATCACCGCGACCGGCTTTCAGCGCCAGCTGCGTGATGTATTCGTCATTAGAGACGAGGCGTGCGGGAGTCATGGACATAGCTTAGCAACTTGAAGCCTAAAGATAATTCGCCTGGCTGCACGTAGCCTTACCTGCAAAAAGCAGGCGGCGGCGCAGCCAGGCGAACTAGGGGCTGAAGTGTTAGAAGCGGATGGCGTCGATGGGCTTGACGCGGACTGCGATGGTGGCCGGGATAATACCCGCCAGCGCGCCCACGAATGTCGCGACCAACACGCCGATTACAGCGGCCGTGACGGGGTAGGCCACGGCACCGGTCTCCAGCGGCAACGCCAACATCTTATCCAGCGGCAGCTGCTTGACCGTGATGATCGAGGCAATCACGCCAACCACGCCCGCCACCGTCGTGGCGACAATCGACTCCAAGAACACAGAGATAAAAATCCGGCCTGCCGACGCGCCCATTGCGCGACGAATACCAATCTCACGGACACGGTGGCCGATGGTGACAATCGAGACCGTGAGCAGGCCCAACGCGCCAAGCGCGATCACGATGCCGCCGATAATGCCCAGCGCCGTAGTGATGGTGTTATTCATCTCCTGGGAAATCTCCGTGTCCTTCTCCGACAGGGAGGTATTCACCTTCCAGCTGGGGCCGAGCTCCGCCTGGAAAATATTGTGCAGCGCCTTCTGGTTCTCCTTCGCGGACTCCTCAGGCGTAGCGACGAGAAGTTGCGGCTCACCCACCGGACCCTCGTAGCCGGCATTGAGGAAGGAATCGTAGTGCGTGACAATGCTCGGGGCGTCCCACGATCCGAGGGACTTATACACTCCCACCACGGTGAAAGTGGTGTTGCCGGTTTCCTTCAAGGTGAAGGTTGGGTGGTCGGCTAGTGCTGGGTTTCCCAGGCTCTCGTAGAACTGGTCGTTGACCACCACGGGGTTCATCAAGCGCTGGCCATCGGCATCTTCCAAGCGGCGTCCCTGCACGATGGTGCGGGCATAGATATCGAACCAGCCGGGGTCAGCGGCAATCAGCTCGGGAGTGCCTGGCGAAAAGCACTCGTAATCATCCGGTGCGCAGTCATCCATATTGTGCTCAGGTGTGGCTGGCTGCATGCGAACCCGCGACCACAAGTTGGCATGGGTGGCCTCTACCAGGCGATGCGTGGCAGCGGAAAAAGCGTCGTTGATGGACCCGTCCGGATTGATGACGCTCAAATCGTCCGGTCCGTTTCCGCCGACGCCCGCGCCGCCGAAGCTGCCGAAGCTATCGGCCATTGTGCCGGCGCTGCTGTCACCGAAGCCGCCATCGCCGAAGTCTCCACTATCCTCAGAACCGGAACTACCCGCTCCGGCAGTCAACGTGACCGTGCCGGCGACACCCGTGCTCTGCGCGGTTACCGCATCCTGAGAGCTGGTGAGAATATTGCCAAGCGCAATGACTGTGGTCATCGCCCACACTGCGGCGGCCACACTGACCAGCGACAGCATGATGCGGCCACGGTTAATGCGCAGCTCATGCCACGCTTCCAGCAGAGCGCCGAGATAAGGCGTTGCTGCATAGAGGAAGGAAGGCCGTGACTTCGATTCTGTTTCTTTATTCGTCGTCATCAGCAGCCTCCTCGAAGCCGTGCATAGCGTTGGCGGCAGATAGCAGGACGGAGTCGGCGTGCAACTGACCGTCGCGAAGCTCAAGTGCCCGATCGCCGCGCTCGGCGACCTCTAAATCGTGCGTAATCACAATCAGCGCAGCATTGTTTTCCGTGGCGACTTCTTCGAGCAGATCCATGACGATCTTGCCGGTGTCGACATCGAGCGCACCAGTGGGCTCATCGGCAAGAATGAGCTGCGGTTGGCGCACGAGTGCACGGGCAATTGCCACACGCTGCTGTTCACCACCGGAAAGCTGCGAAGGCGTGGCCTCTAGGCGGTCTCCCAGACCGACGCGCTCCAGCATCGCGGCGGCGAGCTCGGTGCGATTCCAGAACTTCTCGCCTCGGTCGTACATCAGCGGAACCTCAACGTTTTCCAGAGTGGTGCGGGAGGGGAAGAGGTTGAACTGCTGGAAGACAAATCCTAAATTATCGCCCCGGAGCGCAGCGCGTTTCCTGTCCGACAAGGTGGAAATATCGGTGCCGTTGAACGTGTACGTGCCAGAATCCGGCAAATCGAGCATGCCAATGATGTTCAGCAGTGTTGACTTACCCGAACCGGACTGGCCGACAATGCTGAGGTGCTCACCACGTGGCACTTCGAGGTCGATGCCTTTCAAAATAGGCAGCTCCTCGCCGTTGGGCAGCGTCACTGTTCGAGTGACTGCGGTCAAACTAAGCATGGCGCGGGCCTACTTTTCAGAGCCAGCGTCATCGCCGGACTCATCGAAGCCAGCGTCACTGCCATCACCAGCGCCGGTGCCAGTGCCGTCGCCGCTGTCGTCGCCAGCGAACTCGTTCTTGTAGGAAGGCACGTACTCCAAAACCTGCTGGCCTTCCTTCAGACCACGCTTGATTTCAATGAAAGTGCCATCATTGGCGCCCAGTTCGACCTTGATCTTGGTGGGCTTGCCGCCATCCTTAGCCGGCGCGTAGACAACACCTTCGCGGAAGCGTCCCTCCACGGCGGTCACTGGCAATGCTGGAACCTCCGAGGTCGTGCCGCTGCCAAGAATCAGCGTTGCGGGAACACCTTCGTAGACAGTCTGATCTGCGGGAATATCGCAGCGCAGCTGTGGGCTGCCCGAGGAATTACCGGCAGCGGCGGCACCCATGCCAGCACCCTCTCCGGCGCCGGTGTTCTGCGAGCCCGCGCCACTTCCCGTGACCGTCTTCACCGAATCACACAAAAACGGTGCCGGGCCATCGGTGATAGCGAGGCGGCCATTGTTAATCGAGTCTCCCAGCGTGTACAGCTGGCTCGGCTTGATAGGTGCTACGGCGTGGAAGCTATTCGGCGAAATGGTGCCAATTTCCTGGCCAATCTCGACCGTCTGGCCAATGACGATATCCCACTGCACAGTGCCAGAAGCCTTAGCGGTGATGTTGCCCCAGGTCACGGTGGTTTCGGGCGCAGCGGCTGCGGCGCTTTCATCATCGGAATCCGCGCTGCCGGAGGTGCTGGCATTCTCGGACACCGAGGTTTTCTTCACCTGGAGCAGGTTTTGGCCCTCTACGGCGTTGCCACCGCTGTTGACAAAGGCGTCAGTGATTTCACCAGACGCGTTGGCACGGATCACGGTGGGCTCATCCGGGACGATGGTGGCAGACAGTTTCTGCGTGTTATTGATCCGCTGAGGGGATAGCTCCGTGGTGGGTTGGGAGAAATCACCGGTTGCTTGCGCATAGCCCTCGTCGTTAGCGGGGAAGAATGCGATCTTGAGAAGCGCAATGGTCGCCAGCAACGCCAGCGTGTACTTGAAGACTGTGAGCGCTTTTGCGCCCCTCCCTTGTTTTTTCATGTCTGCAGAAGTATCCGATCAGAATCCAAATTGACAGCGTGGTACGCGACAAATCCTACCCGTAACCCGCGCGGGCAGCGGTAGTGCTGGCTATACCTTTTATTCAGTGCTGATAGGTATTGCATGAAAGCGCAGTAAGTGCTTTTCGACGGTCATTGTGTGCGGTTTTCTTCGAGAAAAATCTGCCTTTTTTGGGTCGAGTGTTCGTCGCCGATATAGCGAACCTAATCGGACTAATAATTAAGTCCATATATCAATCCCGGAGGACTGATAGGCAAAATATGAAACTTCGTGTAGGGTGGAAAACGTCAGGGCATGTTGCGACTGACATCTAGCCCTCGTCTTTAGGAGGAAACCCCATGTCGAATCTCTATGAAGGCTCCAATGGTCCGACCACTCGTCTTAACGGCGCGCCGGTTCCTACAGAGCAGCATTCGCTAACAAACGGCCCGCAGGGAGGTATCAACCTCCACGACATCCACTTGCTGGAAAAACTCGCACACTTCAACCGTGAGCGCATCCCGGAGCGCGTTGTTCACGCTAAGGGCGCAGGTGCTTTCGGTGAGCTGACCATCACCGAGGATGTCTCCAAGTACACCAAGGCTGCCGTCTTCCAGCCGAACACTGTCACTCCGATGCTGGCGCGATTCTCCACTGTCGCTGGTGAGCAGGGCTCCCCGGATGGCTGGCGTGACGTGCGCGGTTTTTCGCTGAAGTTCTACACCGAAGAGGGCAACCTCGACATCGTGGGCAACAACACGCCGGTGTTCTTTATCCGCGATGGCATTAAGTTCCCGGACTTCATCCACTCTCAGAAGCGCCTGCCGGATACGGGTCTGCGCGATGCCAATATGCAGTGGGATTTCTGGACTGCCTCTCCGGAGTCCGCTCACCAGGTCACCTACTTGATGGGTGACCGTGGTATTCCGAAGGACTTCCGTCATATGGACGGCTTCGGTTCCCACACCTACCAGTGGATTAACGCTGAAGGTGAGCGCTTCTGGGTTAAGTACCACTTTAAGACTCGCCAGGGCTGGGACTTCCTGACGGATGATGAGGCCGCTGAGCTGGTAGGCGAAAACACGGATCACGCTCGCCAGGATCTCTTCGAGGCAATTGAGCGCGGCGACTACCCAACCTGGGACGTCAAGGTGCAGATTATGCCTTACGACGAGGCTGCCGGCTACAAGGTGAACCCGTTCGACCTGACCAAGACCTGGTCGCAGAAGGACTACCCGCTGATTCCGGTCGGTCACTTCACCCTGAACCGCAATCCGGGCAACTTCTTCGCCGAGATTGAGCAGGCCGCATTCGCGCCGTCGAATACCGTGCCGGGTGTCGGCTTCTCCCCGGATAAGATGCTGCTGGCTCGTGTGTTCTCCTACGCTGATGCGCACCGCTACCGTCTTGGTGTCAACCATGACCAGCTGCCGGTGAACCAGCCGCGCTGCCCAGTGAATTCCTTCTCGCAGGACGGCTACGGCACCTACCACTACGCTGACCCGAATCTGCCGGTTCATGGCTCCAACGCCGCCGGACGCGGCCCGGAGGCCGATACCGCGGCTGCGGCCAAGGCCGCTGGCTGCCCAGTCCACTCCGGTCACGCGGGGCAGGTTGACGCTGGCACTTTTGGCCAGTGGGAAAGCGTGGGCGAAGAGTTCTACGCCGGCGCCTACGTGCAGCACCCTGAGGATGATGACTTCTCGCAGGCAGGCGATCTTGTCTGCAATGTGATGGACGATGCCGAGCGCGATCGCTTGGCAAACAACATCGTCGGCGCCATGCAGGGTGTTTCCCCAGAGGTGGAGCAGCGTGTCTACCAGTACTGGACCAACGTTGATTCCTGGCTCGGTGCTGAGGTGGAAAAGCGCTTCAAGGCAACGAAGTAAGTACGAAAAGCGTTAGCCCTGCAGGTGGTTTGACCAGCTGCAGGGCTAACGCTTTATTTAAAAATTCTGTCTGTGCATGACAGCCACGGGCTTTGTGGTTGCCTGCACGCCGACCCAGTTGGGGCGGCTAAGGAACAACCCTAAGTGTGGGCTGTATTAAGCTCCGATACCCGGCAGGCTCGGGGAGCCGTTGAAAAACGACTTCGGAGCAGCTGCAGCCTCGTCAGACTCTTCGGCGGACTCGGACACTTCTTGACCCTGTTCGGCAGCGTCGGAGACACTATCAGCCTCAACACCACTGACGTGGGTGGAGTTGTCATTGTGGGTGGACTGATCGTTCGTGATGTTGATGTCCATGAAGTCGCGGCCGAACGGAGCGTTCCAGTCACCGGTTTCCAGGAGGGTCAGATCACCATCGATGGTCGGGTTAATCTCGACGGTGACGTTGACGGTCGGGCCGGAAGGCATTGCTTCCAGAACCTCAACGATAGGAGTGACGTCCATTTTTGGTGTTCCTTTAGACAGTAACGAAATGAAAAATATCGGTTTTAACTGAACAATAAACCGCAGTCTTTATTAGAGACTCGCGGTTTATTGTGTCAAGGATTGGCAGAGTTATTGTCCTGCCATGAAGCCCGGGAGCTTAGGACGGCTTAATGCCAGAAATTTCCGGGTTCAGGAAGTCGAAGTCCTTGGACTGGTCGACCTCAGTGTGCGGGTTCAGGAAGTCGGAAACCTCGGTGTCGTGGGAGTCGGTGGTGGAGTAGTCATCGTTGGAGGTGATGTCCAGGAAGTCGTTACCGAACGGCAGGTTCAGGTCGCCACCAACGTTAGCGAAGTTGATGTCGCCGCCAGCCAGCTGCTCGAAAGCCGGCAGCGGGCTCTCGACGGTGACGGCCGGAAGGGCTTCGAGGATGGTTGCGATATCTTCTGCAGAGCAGGACATGAGAAAATCCTTAGGTTCTCGGGGGTAAAGATTTTGAGTCGCTCTTGGCGATCTCACAGAAATTAAGTTAACCGATGGGCCAAGGGGCTGCAATGAAAAAATAGGTGGCTCGGTCCGCCTCCAGTTGGTTGTGTCCCCTGAAGCTCGCTCAAATCCATCTAAAAATATTGGAAAGAGGGCGGTTATGAGTCGGTCGGGACGACCCCGGCATCCGCCTGAAAGTTGGATGACAAAAGTGTTGTTTTCCTAATCTTTACCGGGATTGCATTGATTGTTTTGTTCTTGGTGTCACAAAGGTGCAGGCAAACGGCGAATTCATCAAAAATGATAATCAAGGGTTCCCTAACTAAGGGAAACCAAAGTTTAGTTAACGGCAAAAACTGCCACTCAATTTAGGGGCATAAACGGGATTAACGAGCGACCCATATCCCATGAGAGGTACATCACATTGCGGGAGGCCAAAAGTGTGGGGAAACATACCCCCTTTTGGGTAGGGTGGGTGGCCCAAAGGGGGTCTTGGAGAGCACTGAGAGGCTGCTCTGAAACCGGCCGGAAGCGGCGTATGCGGGACGCTTCCCGTGCCGCTAGCTACCGCTCCGGCACGTAGTCCTCAGCGGAGCCATCACGGGCACCCAGCACCGCGCGTCCAAGTACCTCGGAGGCGACGGTGGCGACGACCAGGACGGCTACAATGGCCAGAATGGCGGTGAGGGTTTTGCCCCACGTCAGATCGCCCTGGTCGGCCTCTAGGACCAAGTTGGCAATCACCAGTGCGGGGATGCCCACCATGATTCCGGCGGAAAGCTGGTTCAACCGGCTCAGGGCATCTTTAGAGCGCCACATGGCCACGCCCGCCAGGAGCAGGTACAAAGATCCGCCAATGACCAGCACGGCAAACAATATAGTTACAAGAATTGAAGCGATACTCATATTGCGATTCGTCCTTAATCGGTCTTAGCGGCGGCCACGGGAAATAACTCGGGCCAGGCCCACGGTCGACAAAATGCCAAGCAGACCCGCCAGCATTGCAATATCGAAAGTGATGGCCGTAGTCCGCAGCATGGCAGTTGTGAGGAACACTCCCACCATGGGGTAGAAGGCAGCGTCGGAAAGCACTGCGCGTGAGACATTGCCCTTGACTCGGAAGATCAGCACCACGCCCACAAGCAGCGCCACTGAACATAGAGCAATGCCAATGCCGCTAATTACCTGTACTGCGGTGGGATCGATCAATGTGTCATTCATGAGCGTGCTCCTTTGTCTTCGCCTTTGGAGGCAATGCCATCCGGCAGCGGCAGACCATGGTCGACCTCAGCGGCAACGCCGACGACGGCATCCGGGTCAATGAACTTGTCCGCGTTGTACTCCTCGAAGACGAACGCCTTCGGGCGGGGGACATCGCGGAGGCTGGGAACGAGGTGCTCCTCCATGTCGTAGAGGGAGTCGTACAGCGCGTCCAGGTCGGCACCGAAGATTGCGTGGATGATGAACAACCGCCCCACATCGGTCTCACGGACACCGCAGACCAGCGTGCCAGGAGTCATGGTGATGGACTCGGCAAAGAGAGTGACCTCAAGGTCAGACGTCACACGCAGCGGCAGCCCAATGAGCACCGGCTGCTGCTTCTGGTGCGGGCGCAGCGTATCGCGCACCACGTCCGTCGCAGCCACAATAACCTGCCAGACCAGCCAGAGGGAATAGCGGATAACATGCAGAAACTTCATCAGTAAATACCTCCGATGGCGTTTTCGACCCCGCCGAGAGTGGCCTCGCGGTAGCCATCAATATTCAGCAGCGCATCAGCCGCACCGGTGGTCGCCCAAGTGACGGCACCGACCGCGACGAACATCGCCACAGAAACAATTGCCAGCATGGCGGACGGCGCAACCAGCGCGCCCGGAACGCGAACGGAATCGTCCACGCCCTGCATGGGGCGGCCCCAGAAGACCGCGCGCCACAGCCGAATCATGGCCAGCAGCGAGCCCAGCGAGGCCACGATGATTGCGGTGATTGCAACAATCGAACGGGCATCGCCAGTAGCAGCAGAGGCGAAGACAATGCCCACCTTGCCCCACACACCGGAAAATGGCGGGAAGCCAACAATGGAGAAGCTCATCGCCGCCATCACCCAAGCGACTGCTTGGTCGCGGCGAGCAAGCCCCGAAAGCCTGGAGAGCGTACCCGTACCGTAGGTCTCTTCCACCGCACCGGAGCCCAGAATGAGGGCACCGACAGTCACCATGTGGTGGATTGCGTAGAAAATACCCGCAGCCAGTGCCGCCTTGGCGCCCTGGCCGTCGTTAGCATCCGTGAACGCCAGCACAATCAGAATGAACGGCATACCCGTGACCATCTGGTAGGCGAGCACTTCACGCATGGTGTTCTCAGCGAGGCCAGCAAACGCGCCGACCAGCATCGAGATTGCCATGATGATAATGATCGGCCAGTGCCAGGAGGGATTCATGCCCACAATCACGACGTAAATGCGGAAGAGCATGTACACCGCAACCTTCGTGTGCACCGCAGAGAACAGTGCCATCACCGCAGGGCTTGTCGACGGGTACGTCCTCGGCAGCCATGTGTGCGCCGGAACCAAGCCCGCCTTCACACACAGCGCAATGATGACAATGCCCAGCGCGACCACACTCGTGCCGCCGGGGCCGCCCTCGCTGGCCATGTTGGCCAGCATTGCGATGTTCACATTGCCCGCCGAGCCGTAAATCAGCGCGACACCAATCAGCAGCACCGTGGAGGTCAAGAGGTTGACCAGCACGAAGTTACGACCAGCAGCCAGGCGGTGCCAGGTACCGGTGACCGCAATCAGGCCGTAGGAGGGCAGCAGCATGACCTCCATGAACACGAAGAAGTTGAACAAATCGGCAGTCAGGAAAGCACCCGACATACCGGACAACATCATCAGCGTCAGGGAGGGGAAGAACCGCGAAGTGTTTTCGCCCGCGACGTGGGCGAACCAGTTACCGATGGCAACCACAGCCGCGGCCACACCCAGCATCAGCATGGAGAACGTGTCCGCCAAGAAAGGAATCGAGATACCACCGGGGAACGCGCCCACACCGTGGCCGACCGGGCCGTTTTCAGCGACGTAGAACATCACCCAAAACGCAGCCAGCGACGACAGTGCCGGAACGGCGATGCCCATCGTCGCGCGCATCCACAGCTTCGGCAGAATGGCTGCGACCGCCGACAGAATCAGCGGCAGTGCCGCAAACAGCGGCAGTAGCGAAGACAGAGTTGAAGGGGACATTGCAGAGGTCATTGCAGAGGCTTCTACCATTTCTCGTCACCGCCGTATGGGGTCTCGCGCGGGAACTTATCCGGAGCCGGAGTGACTCCCGGGGTGCCGGTGACCGTGGAGTCCGAGTCCGCCGGAACATTCTTACCCGCACGACGACCAGCCGTCGACAGCTGCCGCATAGCCTCGCGGTCCTCATGGATACGAGTGTCGTCATCGCGGCCCAAACCAGCCAGTGCCAGCATGAAGGCGGTCACAGCCATGGTGATCACGATGGCCGTCAGCACGAATGCCTGCGGCAACGGGTCAGCCATCTGCTCGGCAGCGCCAGCGCCCGCAGTGGCTTCGTTGCCCAGCAGTGGCTCGCCGCGCCAGGCACCGACACCCGTGGACAAAATAATCAGGTTGGCGGCATGCGAAATCAGAGTCATACCGATAATGGTGCGCAGCATGCCGCGCTGTAGCACCAGGTACGTGCCACCGCCTGCGAGGACGGCAGCCATGATGGCGATAATCACTTCTTGGCCTCCTCAACGGTGGCATGAGCTGGGGCAGGGGTGCTCTCCGTTTCTGAGGCGAACACGCCCATCTCCGGCGGCACCCGCAAGCTTGAGCGGTCTGAGTAGAGATCCTGCAGCACATCGTCCGACCCGGTCATACCAGGACGGTTTGGGCCGCCCAGGAGATTCAGCGCGGTTGCCACAATGCCGATGACGGCCAGGTACACGCCGACGTCGAAAAGCAATGCCGTGGTGAGGTGCTGGCCCAGGAACTCGCCGTACAGCGGTGCCAAGAACGACCCCTTGGCGAATCCGATGAAGCCCGTGACGATTGCCGTGATGACACCCGCAGCGCTGAGCGCCACTGGGGTCTTCTTGCCGAAGACCAGCTCGTCGCGGTCCTTGGACAGGTAAATCAGCATGACGGCAGCGGCGCCAATCAGCGCCGCGTTGAAGCCGCCGCCCGGAGCGGTACCGCCGCGGTAGAGAACCACAGCAGACAGAGCGAACAGGACCGGCGACAGCCAGCGGACCAGCCAGCGCATCATGATGGAGTTCAGAGCGGGCTCCGCAAGCGGGGAAGGCTGATCGAGCAGGTGCGGGAAGCGAGGCATCGACGTGACAACCGCCGCCATCGCGACGCCCGCCATACCGAGAACCGCCAGCTCACCCATGGTATCGAAAGCACGGAACTCAACCAGAATCACGTTGACAATATTGGTTTCGCCCGTGACCTTCTCAGTGTTGTCGATGTACCACTGCGCAACCTCAGGCAACTGACGACGGCCAGTGAGGAACCACACCGCGCCGAACGTAGCCAAGCCCACGGCAACTGCCACGACCGCGGCGGAAGCCTGGCGGTTCTTTGAGGTCTCAGAGAACGCGCGCGGCTGGAAGCGCAGCACCAGCATCATCAGCACGACAGTCAGGATTTCCACCATGAACTGCGTCAATGCCACATCTGGTGCGCCCAGCAGGAGAATCTGCAACGTGACGCCGACACCGGTGACACTGAGCAGCACAGCCGCCTGCAGACGGTTCTTTGCCCGAAGCGTGGCCCACACACCAATCAGGACAACGACCAGCGGAATCAGATCGGTCAGGTGGTCGATGTCGTCGATCTTCGGTAGCACAGGAGCACCGCCGACACCCGGAGCGATTGCAATGGCCAGGGCGTACACCGCGAGCAGACCAAGCAGCGGCAGCAGGTGACGCGCCGGCTGATGCGAACGTGCCATCTTCGCCAGCGCGCGACCCACACGCTGCGAGACGCTCAACGACGCATTGATTGCCTCCACGCCGGTGAACGGGAAGAGCTTGCGGTCGGCCATGACGGCGCCTATGCGGGCGCGAGTGAAGATGAAGCCCACGCCGACAGCCAGCACAATCACAGAGATAATCAGCGGCACATTCACGCCGTGCCACAGGCTCAAGTGCGATTCCTGAGTCGTGCCAGCCGGAAGCTGACCGACCGTATCCGCCACGCGGTCCAGCGGACGGTTCAAAATAGCGCCGGCAGCAAAGGCTGCAGGCAGGCTCAGCACGCCAGGGATGGCGGCCGGAAGCCACAGCGAAATCGGGGCCTCATTGATGTGGTCAACGTTGCGCGGACCATCCACGAACGCACCGAACACCAAGCGTGCCGAGTACGCGAAAGTACCAATCGCACCAATCGCCGCCACTGTCAGCAGGATGACGACACCGGTGTTGGATAAAGGCGCGCCCTCGAATGCGGTCAGCATGCCCTCCTTCGACATGAAGCCGAAGAACGGCGGAATTGCCGCCATCGATGCCGCACCGAAAATCATCGAGCCAAAGCTCCACGGCATCTGCTTCCACAGCGGACCCAAGCGACGAATGTCGCGCGTGCCCGCCTGGTGATCAACCACACCAGCCATCATGAACAGCGAAGACTTAAACATCGCGTGCGCAATGGTGTGCACAACCGCAGCCATAATGGCGAACTTCGTGCCCACACCAATCGTGGCGACAATCCAACCCAACTGCGAGACCGTCGAGTACGCAATCAGCTTCTTCAAGTCAGTCTGCTGCAGCGCAAAGTAGGCCGTGGCAACAGCTGTCCACATACCCATGACAATCAGCAGCAACTGCCACACGCGCACGTCCGCGAAGACCGTGGAAAAACGCATCAGCAGGTAAACGCCCGCCTTGACGACGGCCGCAGCGTGCAAGAAAGCCGAGACGGGAGTTGCTGCCGCCATGGCCTCTGGAAGCCAGGCGTGGAAGGGGAACTGAGCTGCCTTCGTGAAAGCGCCCAGGGCCACCAGCGCGGCAATGAGGCTACGCGCTGTCGGGTTGGCCTCCCACTCAGGCGAAGCCAAAACCTCGGTGAGGTTCGTGGAACCGGTCAGCCACACAGCACCGCCGAGGGCGGCCAGAAGCAGCAGGCCGCCGGTGAAGGTCAGCAGGAGTGTGCGCAACGAGCCCAACTCGCCCGACGAACCCGACCTTGCGATGAGCAGAAACGACGCCATCGAGACCAGCTCCCACCCGATGAAGAGGAGCATGATGTCGTCGGCAAGCACGAGGAGCAAAACCGCCAGCATGAACGCCGTCATCAGGACGTAGAAGCTCATCGCGGATTTCTTAGGCGGCAAATACGCGGTGGAGTAGATGAAGACTATCGAGCCCACCAACAGCGCCAAGAAACTGAACACCATGGAGAGAGGATCGAGCTTCAGCGCAAACGCCACATTCAGTTCCGGGGACCAGACGCGGGACCAGGTGAAGGTGGTGCCGTCGAGGATATCGCCCGTTACACGCGAAAGCTGGACCACCGACGCGAGAAAAAATGCGACGATGGGCCAGCCTGCGTGACGACCAAGGATCTTCACAAACAGCGGGGTCAGCGCTAGGGCAACCGCGACCAACAGCGGGACCGAAAGGAGGGGCAGGCTGTCGGCGGAGGCTTGGGCGGCTTGAGCTGCTTGGGTGGCTTGAGCCGCTTGAGCTGCTTGGGCTGCGAGCGTTGTCGCGTGCTCTGCGGAGCTGCTTGCCTGGGCGGTAATAGTTGCCGGGGCAGAAATAGCTGCTGGGGCAGAAAGAACGGAATCTAAAGAATTCAATGTTGCCGATACGCCGCCGGACGCAAACTCAGAAGCCAATGTCTGGTCTGGTGGTGCGGTCGCCGACGGAGGACTGGCTGTAAAGGAGCTGGCTGATGCCAGAGCTGCTGCCAGGTGCGTCACTTGGGGGCTACTTTCACATTGCTGTTAAAAAAGTTCGTACCTCTACAGACTAACAGCCACGAAATTGCGCTACGCGGGGTGAAAGGGGCATTTGGGGGAGTGGGGTAAGGCTCTGTGGACCCGGTAGCGAAAAAATAGTGGAACGAGTGATGAACGGTGCGTCGGCGGGTGGGCATCTTCGCTACTTACGCCCAATCCGAGTTACTGACTGCGTTTATGTCAGGTGGCGTTGAGTCGATCCGAGTTACTGACTGCGTTTATGT
>NZ_KV836295.1:48526-122400 GCF_001838325.1 Corynebacterium sp. HMSC074C05 | reverse complement strand
TAAACTCGCACAGTTTCACATTTGCAGCCCCGGAGTTTTCGGGTTGACAGTTTTGCCGCATAACCCCGGACTGTGGTGCTGCCGCAGTGGGGGGCTGGCCAGGCACTACCGGGAGAACCAGGCACGCTTTTTTCTAGCGTCCCTGAATGGCAGCGAAAAGTGGCCAATAACAAAACCCTCCCGCACTTGGATAACTCCAGGTGAGAGAGGGTTTTTACTTGGTCGGGGTAGCGGGATTTGAACCCACGGCCTCTTCGTCCCGAACGAAGCGCGCTACCAAGCTGCGCCATACCCCGAGGCCACAGACACGAACTGGGAACATATGTCTCAGTGCTGTGCTTGCGAGGACTTACTTTAGCCCGACGCTGAGCCAGAATGCAAAACGCCTGCTTAACGGGCTGTGGGGCCAAGCGGCGGTCTCTGTCGCACCCAACGGACTACGAACCACGAACCGCGCCCAACGAATTACGAACCGCACCCGTACGATCTACAAACTGCATCCCTGCGATCAACAAACTACGAATCCCGCTCCACAACCTCAATCAAGGTCGCGGACGGGCGGCAGAACAGGCGCACCGGGGCGTAAGGGGAAGTGCCAAGGCCATTGGAGACGTGCAGCCACGTCTTCTCGGTCCAGCGCGACAGCCCCGAGGCCCGCGAGCGGTCGATACCGCAGTTGGTCACAATGGCCTTCCCTCCGGGCAGGCACACCTGGCCACCGTGGGTATGACCAGAAAGCACCAGGTCGTAGCCATCTTCCGCAAAAGCGTCCAACACGTGTGGCTCAGGGGAGTGCGACAGGCCGATAGCGATGTCGGCATCCGCATTCGGGGCACCGGCAATCTGCGAATAATCCTCCAACTCGTGATGAGGGTCATCCACACCGGACAGCGCCACCTTCACGCCACCCGCCACAAACTCCAGCCGGGCATGGGTGGCATCCTGCCAACCGTGCTCGATAAACGCAGCGCGCATGCCGCGCCACGGCAGCTCTACGCGCGAGGGCTTGCGCTTCTTGCCCGTCAGGTACTTCAACGGGTTGACAGGCCGCGGCGCGAAGTAGTCATTGGTGCCAAACACGAAGGCGCCCGGACGGTTCAGCAGGGGGCCGAGCGCTGCGAGGACACTGGGAACGGCCTTGTCGCTGCCCAAGTTGTCGCCAGTATTAATCACCAGGTCAGGGTTCAGAGCATCGAGGCTGGCAACCCACTTCTGCTTCAACTTCTGGTCGGGGAGCATGTGGAAGTCGGAGACATGCAGAATCTGGAAAGGCTCATCCTCGCGCTTTCCCGCCCGGGCGAGCGTGCCGGGTGCCAGCACGGGAACTTGCACACGGTGGAGTTTAAATGCGCGCAATTCGATTTGGTTCGCGTAGATGAACGTCGTCAAGCCAAGCGTGGCGAGAGCTGCGGCAGACCGCAGAATTCGGTTGGAAAAAGCGCGCGATGTCATGACAGAGACACTATCAACTACAGCGGTAATCTAGGGCGTATGAGTGAACTGAAGAACACAATTGTCTCCGATATGACCGCCGCAATGAAGGCCCGCGACAAAGAAACCGTTGCGGCGCTGCGCATGCTAAAGGCCGCCATCCAGACCGAGGAGGTCTCCGGCTCCAAGCACGAGCTCACCGATGAAGAGGTGCTGCGTGTGATTGAGCGGGAGGTCAAGAAGCGTCGCGAGTCCGCTGAGATGTACGCCGAGAACGGCCGCCAGGAACTTGCCAACGCCGAGCTCGCCGAAGCAGAGGTTTTCGCCCGCTACCAGCCGGAACAGCTTGACGACGACGCCGTGAAGAACCTCGTCGCAGAATCCGTGGCCGAAGTTGCTGGCGATGATGCGCCGAGCATGAAGATCATGGGCCAGGTTATGAAGGTGGCTAAGGAAAAGGCCGCTGGCCAGGTCGATGGCAAGCGGCTTTCCGAGGCTGTTAAGGCTGCCCTGCAGGGCTAGCGCGACCTCTCGGGGTTCCTTCGGTGTTTCAGTGCCGCGGTGACTTTTAGCAAGTTGCCGCGGCCATTTTTTCAACGGCAGCTTTTAGAACCGTAGCTTCGAGGACGGCAGCTTCTAGAACGGCAGCAGCGGAATCAGATCCCGCAAGCTCGGCGCTGGCGGAGTGTTCGGGCGAGGGAACTGCGGTAGCGGATCCGGCCGGGGCGTCGTTGACTCCGGTCGCGGCGACGGCGCTGGTGGCGGGGTCGGACGACGGGTGCCATCGGCCACGCGGATCGTGACGGTGCCACCCTTAAGAAGTAGTGGCGGCTGATCCAGCCCGACCACTATTCCGCGCGACTCACCCGTGCGGGACACTGTGCGTTCCTCTACCTTGTAGCCAGCCTTCTTAAGGGTCTCCCGAGCCTCGGCCTTCTGCATGCCCACCACATTCGGCATTTGGGTGATAGAGGTGCCCAGGCCGTAGTCCGAATCCAATGGGGGGAGGTTCTTTCCGCCGTAGTCCTCGATAATCGGGCCGACTGCGCCGAACCACGTCCGCGCGGGCTCGCGACCACCAAAGAGGTTGCCGCTCGGGCACTGGCGCAGCGGTGACGTGCACAGCTCCGTGACAGTCGGGGTGTCGTTGTAGGCGTACACCGATCCGGCCAGACCGCCGGTGAAGCCCAGGAATGCCGCGGACTGGTTCGACTCGGTGGTACCGGTCTTAGCCGCGACTGGGCCGTCCCAATTCAGCGCTTGTGCGGCATCCTTCGCCGTGCCATCGGTGGCGTCATTGCTGAGCGCATTAGCGATTGCGTGCGCAACCCCCGGCTCCACTGCCTGCTCGCACGGTGGCACATTCAGCTTGACCGCATTGCCCTTGGAGTCCGTGATCGACTCAATTGGAGAGGGCTCGCACCAGCGGCCATTGCTGGCCAAGGTGGCAGCGACATTGGACAGCTCAAGGTTATTCACCGACGTCGGCCCCAGCACGAACGAGCCGAGCTTGTGCTCCGAGACATAGTCCGCCACCGAGGACTCGCCATCAAAACTGCCCGGCTCCGTGTATGAGCGCATGCCCAGGCGTACTGCCATGTCCATCACGCCATCAACGCCGACCAGCTCCGAAATCTGAATAAAAGGAGTATTCGGCGATCTCGCGAGCGTCTCACGCAGTGACATCGACGGCGGGAAACTGCCTACGTTCTCCACGCAGTACAGGCCCGGCGGGCAGCCCTCTGCGCCACCGGTGCCCAGCCCGGAGGCCTCATAACGACGCGGCACCGGGAAGTGGGTATCAATACCCAGCCCCTTTTCCACCGCCGACGTTGCCGCGAAAATCTTAAAAATCGAGCCCGCGCCATTGCCTACCGGCGTAAATGGCTGCGGCTGCACGGTCTGCATTTGCTCCGCATCGAGGCCGTATACGCGTGACGACGCCATCGCGAGCAACTTCCTGGAGTCATCCCCAGGCTCAAGCAAACTCATAACCTCAGCTGCGCCATCCGCCGTCGGTGACGCCTGCTGACGCAGAGACTCCTGCACGCTGTCCTGCACACGCGGGTCCAGTGTGGTCTTCACATGGAAGCTACCGCGCTTCAGCTTTTCGGCATCAATACCGTGGTTCTCCAGGTAAGAGACCACATAGTCACAGAAGAAACCGCGATCGCCCGCCGCGATGCAACCCTGCGGCAGGTGCTGAGGCTCCGGAAGAATACCGAGATCAGCTGCCTTGGCGTCCTGAGCCTCCTGCGGACCAATTGCCCCCGTGGATTCCATAGCCGCAAGCACGTCGTTACGCCGTGCATGCGCACCTTCCGGATTTGTATACGGATTGAGTCCGGAAGACTGCTGAACCATGCCCGCGAGCAGAGCGGCCTGCGGGACATTCAGATCGGACGCGGGAATGCCGAAGTAGGTCTGAGCTGCAGCTTCCACACCGAAAGCGCCATTGCCGAAGGGGACCAAGTTCAGGTACTTAGTCAGAATTTCGTCTTTCGTCAGCTCATCTTCCAGATCCAACGCGATGCGAATCTCGCGGATCTTGCGGCCATAATCCGTGGCAGTAGCAGCGCGGCGCTCCGACTCCGACTGCGCGTCCACGAGCAGCGTGTGGTTCTTAATCAACTGCTGCTCAATCGTGGAGGCGCCTTCCTGCACCGACTGAGACATGAAGTTCTTTACCGCCGCACGAGCAGTACCCTTCCAGTCCACACCAGAGTGCTCATAAAAGCGCCGATCCTCCACGCTGACCAGCGCGTCCTTCATAGCTGGCGAGATGCGTTCCGACGGCACGTTAAACCGCCGCTGATCATAGAGCCACGCAATTGGCTGATCATTCCGATCCGTAATAGTGGTGACCCCTGGTGCGTCCTTAGAAATCACCGACCGCGACGCCGACGCGAATTCATCAGCCGTGCGCGCGACGAGGTAGGCCGAGCCGCCCACAAGAGGAAAGAGGGCGCTGGCCATAATCAACGCTGCCAACACAGTGGCAACGGAGAGCTTGAACAGCGTCGAACCTTTATTCACAGCAATCAGACTACAAGGTAGGGCGGATTGAGCCGAAGTGGGTTTTCGAAAATCCACCTAGTGACATGCCCGGGGAGTCCAGTAAAACGCCTGGCGAGCGGGGGAGGGGCGCTACGAATGCCCTTACAACACCACGCAACTCGTCGTGTAGTGGTTTCCGGAAAAAGATTTCCATAGTGACGCAAATCACCCCCGTGCTTTTGTTGGAAAAAGTTGCCCCACCTGCATCGTTATATTAAGAGCTGCGCCACGTCCACCCTTCTAGTGTGACCCAATCGACATTATTTGGGTGGTGTGAATAGACTTACAACAAAATTTCAGCACTATTTAGTTGAAACTATTTCGAAATAACGAAAATCGCAGGCACGAGGAGGCTACAATGACCGCCACGATTCCAGATCGCAACCGCACTGCTACTACGCCAGAATACGAGCTCGGTGTAGAGAGCTTCCGCGATCGCCAGGAGTGGGTCCCGCGCGCTAAGTGTCGCGATATTGACCCGGATAAGTTGTTCGTTCGCGGCGCCGCACAGCGCGAAGCTGCAGTTATCTGCCGCCACTGCCCAGTGGTTCTGCAGTGCCGTGCCGACGCTCTGGATAACCGCGTCGAGTTCGGCGTCTGGGGTGGCCTGACCGAGCGTCAGCGCCGCGCAATGCTGCGTGAGCACCCGGAAATTACTTCGTGGGCCGACTTCTACGCTGAGCAGTACGCAGCTCAGCGCAAGGCAAAGCTGGCTAAGTAAAGCCGCCGGACTGGCGGACAGCTGGCTAAGTACCAAGTAAAACCGAAGTAAAACTGAACCCCCAGCGCGCGAGGCTGGGGGACAGATAAAGTAGCTTCCATGACTACTAAATGGGAATACTTCACCGCACCGCTGCTCATTCACAACACCAAGGCCATCCTGGACAACTTTGGTGAGGACGGCTGGGAACTCGTCACCGTTCTCCCGGGCCCGACCGGCGAAAACCACGTCGGTTACTTCAAGCGCCCGAAGGCTGACTAATTACCTCAGTGTCTAGCACCTAACTAACAACGGCGGTTGTGCTTTCGATTGGCAGCTGACTCACGGTTGGCTGCCATCTTTCTTTGGCCGGCTTTATTCGCCCGGCCCCCAGTCGCCGTGGAAAGGCTTAACTTAAATGAGCAACTCTGAATCTCGCACTCCTTCCCAGACCCTCGAGGACCTGGGGCTTACCCTGCCTGCCGTTGCCGCGCCAGTTGCGGCCTACGTACCCGCAACGCGCACGGGCAACCTCGTTTTCACCTCCGGTCAGCTCCCATTCGTTAACGGCGAGCTCACCCACGTCGGCCACGTCGGCGCAGAAGTCACTGCTGAGGAGGCCAAGGAGGCAGCCCGCACCTGCGCCCTCAACGCTTTGGCCGCAGTCGATGCCGAGGTCGGTCTCGACAATGTCACCCGCATCGTGAAGGTCGTCGGCTTCGTCAACTCCGCCGCCGGATTCACTGGTCAGCCGGGCGTTATCAATGGAGCCTCGGAACTCTTCGGCGAGGTCTTCGGTGAACGCGGCCAGCACGCTCGTTCAGCAGTGGGTGTGAATCAGCTTCCGCTGGACGCTCCCGTGGAAGTCGAGATCATCGTTGAAGTAGCCCAGTAGCTGCTGTATTTGCTGCCGTGACCAGCGGGGATGCTGCGTTCTCCGGGTCGTCGTAAAGCGTGCTTACACCCAAATGAGCCGAATTGGACGACGTGGCGCGCTCCCCGGATTGCGCAACCACGTAGGATAGAGGACATGGAGCATCCTGCGTATAGCCAACTGCGTCAGATTTCTCAGTCTGTGGGCGTCGTTCTGTGCCCGAACCCCAGCTACTCTTCGCTGGAGGGTACGAACTCCTACGTTATTAAGGCTGAGGGGGATAGCCGCAGCATTGTCATCGATCCGGGTCCGGAGGACGAGGGACACCTGAACGTCCTCCAGCGCTATGCCGGCGACGTTGCGTTGATTCTGCTGACGCACCGTCATGGCGACCATGCTGATGGCGCCGCACGTTTCCGTCAGCTCACCGGCGCGCCGATTCGTGAGCTGGAGTCTCAGTACTGCGCGGGAGGTCAGGATCCGCTTGTCGACGGCGAACGTATCGTCCTCGACGGAGTGACTCCGCAGATTGAGGTCGTGGCAACCCCTGGTCACACCGCTGATTCTGTCTGCTACTTCATCCACACTGGTGATGGCGAGGATGATGTTGAAGGCATCGTTACCGGTGACACAATCGCTGGCCGCCACACCACTATGATTTCGGAGACCGACGGCGACCTAGGTAAGTACATGGAAACCCTGAAAATGCTGGATTCGCGCGGCAAGGGTGTTCGTCTGCTGCCTGGTCATGGTGCTGACCTGCCGGACATCACTGTAATGACGCAGAAGTACATTGAGCGTCGTAAGCTGCGCCTGCAGCAGGTGAAGGATGCCGTTGCCAAACTGGGTGACGAAGCTACGGTCGACCAGATTGTGGATGAGATTTACACCGATGTCGATCCGGTGCTGCGTCATGCTGCTGAGCAGTCGACGCGTGTGACCCTGCGCTACCTGCGCGATCACGGGGAGTAGTTGCTGGGCTTTGGCTTCGACTTCGGCCGGTTGCTGGGCTGGGCTTAATTGAGACTTGGCTGAAGCTGAGCTTGAGTCGCCGCATGAAAAGAGCGTGTGACCTGCAGTTTTGCGGGTTGCGCGCTTTTTGTTTGGGCTAGTGCTGGTTGGGGTGCGTTGGCCTCGTCGAGTCAGCTCAATCACTTATCGATGAGGTATCCACTTGTCGATGAGCTATAGCGCACGCATAAGTGAACAGCGCATCGACAAGTGATTGATGCGGGGAGAAATTGGTGAATGGTGCATCGATAGGTGCCGGGAAAGCGTCGATGAGTGGCAGAAAAGCGGGAAGCATCGACGGGAAGCATCGATAAGTGCGCCAAAATTGGCCATAAATCGGTTGGTGAGGTGGGGCCAGCATGCCGGGCCAGCATGGCAGGCCAACGGGGAAAGCCAGCGGGGAAGGCAGCAAAAATCCCGCGAGCCTCATGCGTTTCATGTGCTCCTACGGGGACCGAGGAACCAAAAGCAGAGGCTGCGGGATGTGAGTCGTTTGGGCAGCGCCACAAGCTAGCGTGCGCGTCGAGCCAAACGCTCCGTATCGGAGATGAGCACGGACTTGCCCTCAAGGCGAATCCAGCCGCGGTGGGCGAACTCTGCCAGAGCCTTGTTAACGGTCTCACGAGAGGCGCCGACGAGCTGTGCGATTTCCTCCTGAGTCAGGTCGTGGTTCACGCGGAGAGCAGAACCTTCCTGAACACCGAAGCGATTAGCCAGCTGAAGCAGGGACTTAGCAACGCGACCAGGGACGTCGGTGAAGATCAGATCAGCCAGCGAATTGTTGGTGCGGCGCAGACGGCGGGCCAGCATGCGCAGCAGCTGAGCTGGAACATCCGGGTGCGACCCAACCCATTCCTGCAGCTGATCGGCACTCATGGACGCGGCGGAAACCTCCGTGACGCAGACCGCCGAAGAAGTGCGCGGGCCCGGGTCGAAGATGGAGAGCTCGCCGAACATGTCGGACGGACCCATGATGGTCAACAGGTTTTCACGACCGTCGGCTGAGCGACGAGCCAGCTTCACCTTGCCATCAATAATGATGTAGAGCCGATCGCCCGGCTCACCCTCATTGAAGATGGTGGTTCCACGCGGGAAGCGAACCGTCTCGAGCTCACCGAGCAAGGCCTGCACAGCCTCCTGGTCAACTCCCTGAAATACACCGGCCCGGGAGAGAATCTCCTTGACGTCATCCACGGTAAAATTCTCCTGTCTTGGGCCACTAACCACCGTAAATACAGGCCAGCAGCCACCAAATTAACACTCGACTACAAATTGCAGTGGTCAAACAGGAAGAGAAACTGCCCCGTCCCACTACTTTCGGTCTTTCCCGGTAACGCCGCTGCCAGCTTTCAAGGCAGGTCCACCCTGGACGAATTTTACGACAAATCGCCTTTATAGATGCATCCCAAAACTGCGCCGTCACCAAGATGTGATAAACACCACTGTAGCAAAAGAGCCACTGCGTCTGTGGGGAATTCTGGTGAAAAGCCGCTGAACTGTGTATTTCTAAATAGCAATGAGCTAACGGTGTTCTAAGTTGTGGTTGGACGTGACCTTTTTCGACTTTTCTGACCGATCGCGCCCGAGCTTCAACTGATTGCATCCGCATCTCGGACAAACCTAAGGATCTCGTCCGCGAAAGATATGACGAAAAGGTGCGCACGCGAATTGCAATCCGGGGTAGCCGATACACTACGACCATGGATACGACCGGCAAGGCATCGTCGATAAGCAAGCACCAGATAAGCAAGCACCAGGCGACGAGCAAACCCCAACCCACGCACCCGCAGGGATCCCTGACGTCGAAGAAGCGTCGGGCGGTGGGGGCGCATCCGGCGGCGCGGGGGAAGGAGACGCGCCTGGGCATGGTGCGGCGTGCGCGGCGGATTAACCGCACGCTGGCGGTGGCGTACCCGAATGCGCACTGTGAACTGGACTTTCGTAATCCGTATGAGCTCGCGGTGGCGACGATTCTGTCGGCGCAGTGTACGGACGCGCGGGTGAATATGACTACGCCGGCGCTGTTCGCTAGGTACCCCAGTCCAGCCGATTTGGCGGTTGCGAACCAGGAGGAGGTCGAGGAGCTCGTTCGGCCGACGGGTTTCTATAGGAATAAGGCTGCGAACATCATCGGTTTTGCGCAGGGTGTGATGGAGCAGCACGGCGGCGAGGTGCCGGGCACGTTGGAGGAGCTGGTGAAGCTGCCGGGCGTGGGGCGAAAAACAGCGAATGTGGTGCTGGGGAATGCTTTTGGGGTGCCGGGGTTGACGGTCGATACGCATTTTGGACGTCTGGTGCGGCGCATGGGTCTCACGGAGCAGGAAGATCCGGTGCGCGTGGAGCACGAGATGATGGAGGTGCTGCCGCGCGCGGAGTGGACGTGGTTTTCGCATCGCCTGATTTTCCACGGGCGCCGGGTGTGCCATTCGCGCCGGGCGGCGTGCGGGGCGTGCTTCTTGGCGGCGGATTGCCCGTCGTATGGCGTCGCGGGCCCGGCGGAGCCGGAGACGGCGGAGAAGTTGATTAAGTCAGACGACAGGGAATGGCTTCTCTACCTGGCCGGTCTTAATGACGGCTACAGTGGGGAGGAACTTTCCGCGCTTGACGACGGGGATAGCGCGCGCAACACCACAGCGACACAGGACTAGTCGAGGAGCACTTTTCGTGAATGAGCAGGGCGGTCGTAGTCACAATGGTGGCCACATTGGGGATCGGCAGGCGGACGTTAACCGTTCGGCATCGCTGATTACACTGCTCATCGCGGGAATTAGCATTGTGGGGCTGGTGGTTTTCGCGATTGTGAATACCACTGGTGGCAATGACGAGGCCGATGATGGTGGGGCCGGAGCTGGTGTGAGTGCCGGTGTGGATGGCGCTGGCAGTGATGGCACCGGCAGTGATGATGAGGTGGATGGTGCATCGGCGGCGCCAGCGATGTCGAAGGACGAGATCGCGGCGGTAGCGGGTAGTGGCTCGCTGGCCGGTGTGCGCTTGCCGCTGTTGGCGGAGTCGGGAGACTCAGCGGATCAGAGCAACGAGGCTGGCCGAACGGAACTGGTAGACATGGGCCAGGTCGTCGAGGGCAAGCCAACCGTGCTTAATGTCTGGGCGTGGAACTGTGGGCCGTGTCGCCAAGAGCTGCCGCTTATCGCGCAATGGGGCAACGACAACCCAGATGTGCAGGTGGTGACGGTGCATGCGGCTCGCGAGGCGGGGCGTGGCCAGGCCTTCCTGCAGGAAATCGGAGTGAATCTACCGACCTACTCGGACACGGTCGATGTGGTCGGACCAGCGTTGAATCTACCGCGAGTTGTGCCCATTACCGTGGTGTTTAAGGCAGATGGCACAGTGGCGACCATTCATCCCGGTGAATTCACCGATGCGCAGCAGATTACTGATCTCGTGCGAGGTGCGTTGAAGTGACTAAGGGACAGTCGTGGAATCGCGACGCAAGCTCGGGGCTGTATCTGCCGAAGTGGTTGACCAATAGTTTGCCGCCGCATCTAGTCAGCGCTGATTACGGTGCGGCAGGCCACGCCAGCAGTACCAGCCACGCCAGCAGCGCCAGCCACGACGCAACAGACCACTCGGAGCAGAAGGTGGCCGGTCGCTCCGATCCGTCGTCAAGCGTGAAGCGCGCGTTTGCGAAGTTGCGGCGAGACTCCTCGACGCAGGAAAAACCGTTGCGGAATCCTGCGCGGTCGGCGGTGCTGGTGCTGCTCAGCGGTGATGCGGAGGCGCATCAGCGGCCGGAGGATGCCAGTGTGGTGCTTATTCACAGGGCGACAACGCTGCGTAAGCATGCAGGTCAGATGGCGTTTCCGGGCGGTCATATCGACCCCGGGGACGTGGACGAGGTCGATACCGCGCTGCGTGAAGCAGAGGAAGAAACCGGGCTGGACCGAAAGACGGTGACGCCGATGCGGGTGCTGGACTCGATTGATATTTCGCGGACTGGGTTCGCGGTCAATCCGGTGCTGGCGTACTGGCATGCACCGCATCCGCTGTACGCGGTCGACCCTGCGGAGACGGAATCGGTATTCAACGTGCCAATCAGCCACCTGACGAATCCGGACAACCGCATGATGCTGGGGTATCACGGCTGGACAGGGCCGGCATTTAAGGTTGGTGACTTCGTCGTTTGGGGCTTTACCGGCGGCGTGCTGTCCTACTTGCTGGATGTGGCCGGCTGGTCGGAACCGTGGGACGACACCGACGTGCAGAAACTTTTGCCGGTGCTCGCGCGTTCCGCTAATGGTGAAAAGCTGTCCGTACTGAAGGGAGGCCGACGATGATGCCTGCAATCGCTGTGTTTGACGTTGCGCTGCTGGCGGTTTTCATTTTCGCGCTCGTCGTTGGCTGGCAGCAGGGCGCCGTCTCGTCGATTATGGCCATTTTGGGCGTTGTTCTGGGCTTGGTTATTGGTGTGCCCTTGGCGCCGCTAGCTATGGCGCAGGTCGAGAACCAGTCGGGGAAGGTTCTTCTGGGCCTCGGCACAGTGATTCTGTTCGCCCTGATTGGTCACGCGGTGGGAACAGTGGCAGGGCAGTCGCTGCGGAATACCATTCGCTCGCCGTTGGCAGTCGGCCTGGATTCGAGCCTTGGTGCCATCGTGCAGTCCGTGACTGCGCTGGTAGTGACATGGATGATCGCCGTACCCCTGGCCACCGCCGTGCCCGGGCAGTTCGCCGACTGGGTGCGTGAGTCCAAGGGCATGAACCTCATTGACCAGGTCGCGCCCGACGAATGGAGTGACGGCTTCAGTGGCATCCTCCGTCAGCTCCGCGACGATGGAATGCCCGCCATCGCTCCGCCATTCGGCTACAAGCAGAACGTCCCCGACGAACCCGCCGACCCCAATGTGATTTCACAAGGTGTCGTCGACAGTATTCGACCGTCCATCGTCCGCGTCTTGGGCGAGGCCCCGCAGTGCGAACGCTTGCTGCAGGGCACGGGCTTTGTCATCGCACCGGATCTGATTCTCACCAATGCGCACGTGGTCGCCGGCGCCACCACTGTTCGGCTGGAAACTGTGGTCGGCATGGCTGACGCAAACGTCGTGCACTACGATCCGCTTGACGACGTCGCCTTGCTCCGGACCACCGACCTGCCCCTGGAGCCCATGCAGTGGGCGGAGCAGGAAGCTCGTCCGGGCGATGACGCGGTAGTGCTGGGCTTTCCCGAGTCCGGGCCCTTTAAAGCCACCCCTGCGCGCGTGACGGAGAACATCATTATTCGAGGACCGGATATTTATTCGTCGACTCGACACGAGCGCCAGTCCTATGTTCTGAAGGCAGATGTGCGCCACGGCAACTCGGGCGGCCCACTGATTACGCCACAGGGCCAGATCCTGGGTTTGGTCTTCGGTGCCGGTGTGAACAATGACCAGACTGGTTACGCGTTGACGCACGCCGAGGTCCAGCCACACATTGATGAGGCGATGGATCACTACGGGGCCATCAGCACGCAGGAGTGCGTGGCGGGGTAAGCGGCAAGTTGTGTGTCTGTGGGCAGGGCAGCCCCCAGTCCCAGCCGCAGGAGAGTTCTGGCTGGCTTCAGCCGTGCCGGAGCCTAAGATCCCTCCGGCAACCAGTGCAGGTGATCTCTGATTGCCTGCACCACAGCCTGCGGTTTCTCTACCGGCAGGAAGTGCCCACAGCCCGGGATGACGCGCACGTGGGTGGAGCTGAGCTCCACCAGCGCAGGTGGGGTACGAGTGTCCTGCTCGCCGGCGAGCAGCACCGTGTGCTCATCGTTTTTCGACGAGCCCTCCATCGCACCCAACCACTTGCGGAAAGCGACTGGAGCCGGTCGCGTCCACCAATTCATGTGAGCCAGTGCAGGGCGGAGTGCGCCACTGGCCAGGCTGTCAGCCATGAGTTCCGCGGTCTGTTTCCCCTCAGGGGTCTCGGCGAACCCCTCTCCGGCGGTGGACATGGACTCGCGGACAATGCGGTCAATCAGTCGCTGCTGGCGAGCCTCAGCTGCCTGCGTGCTGAACTTATTGCGACGCAACCGCGGTACCCGTGGCCGCGAGTCCCACCACGAACGGCGCAGCAGCGGGGCAAGGCTATTGCGGAAGTCCTCCGACCACGGGCTCTTCAACTGGTTGAGCCACACCTTCGGATGTGCAGCACCACAACCAATAATTCCGGCAACAAGGTTCGGCTGCCGCGAGGCCAGCGTCCATGCCACCCACGTGCCGAATCCCTGACAGACCAGCAGTGCGGTCGAGTGCCCCAACGAGCGAATCGACGAGGCGATGTCCTGGGCCGCCTCAAACGGATCGTAGCCATGCGGTGTTCGGTCGGACTGACCGTAGCCACGCATAGAAATAGCCACAGCATGCACGGGGAGGGGGTCGCCCGAGCCGTCGTTAAGCATTGGCAAAACCTCGCGCCATTCAAACCAACCGCCAGTCGAGCCGTGAATAAACAACACGAGCGGATCGGAGGGGCGGCCGCACTCGGCGATGTGTAGGCGCTGGCCGCGGACGTGAATGAGACGATGACGCCAGGGGCCGGTAAGAGAATCGCTGAGGGAGGTCATGAGGGGAAATACCTTATCCGAAGGGCTTAAACCGGGACTGAATAAGACAAAAGGGCGAGACCAACAAGTCCCGCCCAATTTCTTTTTAAGCCTTTAGGTGTACATACCGTTCGACTGCGAAGACTTCTTCGCCGACCCCGACGGCACGACCCCCTTCAGCTCCTGCATCGACTCGATGGTCTTCTCCGGCTTGCGGATCGACTTGACCTTCTTCAGACCCAGCAGCGCCGCGACACCGGCGATGACCAGCATCAGAACGAAAACGATGAGGAATGCAGCCCAGGTCGGCAGCCAAAGATCCAGCAGCCAGCCGAGGAAGAAGAAAAAGAAGAACGAGGAGTACAGCGCGACGACGCCGGCAACCGCGAAGAAGCCACCGCCAACTGCACCCTTCTTAGCCTCGCCAGCAATTTCAGCCTTGGCCAGCTCAATCTCAGAGCGAACCAGAGCGGAAATCTGCGTAGAAGCATTAGACACGAGCTGGCCGATGCTGGCATCGCCCGAAGCGTTGCTATCCACATCGCTCAGCGGGATAGCGGTAACACGCGGTTCGGTGCCGTCGGTAAAGAGACCCTTCGTATCGTCGTTGCTCACGTGTACTTCCTCCTACGCAGATGGTTGGAAAAGATGGTTTGAAACTTTAAAACTGCAGTTACAAACTGCCATACTACCTCTCATTGTGGGGAGAGCGCGCCACAAGGGCGAAAAAGCCAAGAACTCGTTGAAGTTTTTCTCATCTTTGACCATTTCTATATAAGTTTGTCACTTACTTAGCGGTGAAGAATTAGGGTGTGGGATATGAACAATCAGCCTGAGAACGTGCGTGGAGCCGATGGAAGTGGTGCCGGTGCTGGCAATGGTGTTGGCGCCGGAAAAGGTGGCCTAGCTGGGATGAGCCTGGGTGTGTCCTCCGTGTCGGCGAAGAAGCGTGCAGAGCGTGAGGCAGCGCAGGCGAAGGCATCTGAATCGGGTGCCGATGGTGCTGACGGTGCTTCCGGCGCTGCTATCCCGCAGCTTGACCCCAAGGACCCCCTCGCGCCCCTGTGGCAGCTCGACGGCGTTGCACATGCCGCTGATGTCGCGGCCAAGGCCATCCAGGCCGTCCACAGGCACAAGGCCAACCTGCGCAAGCACAACGTCACCGGCTCCGAGTCGGTCCTTCGTGGCGCTCGGGCATCGGCGTGGCTAGAAGGCGGCGAGCCATCGCTTCCCGACGACGGCAACATCACCGATCCCGTACTCGCAGCAGCCCTTCGGGTTGCCGACACCATTTCCCCGGAGTCAATTGGTGAGACCACTCGCGTGTGGCAGCGCGCTCCGCAGCAGGTGCTGGCCAAGTTTGCGTTGAACGCATCGCCCGCAGGTGAGACTGAAGACGGTTCCGAGGCGCGGATGAAAGCCGGGCGTCCGGTTGGTGACGACAAGCTCTCGTCTGCGATGAAGGAACAGCGTCTGCACGTGCTCGGTGACTTCATCACTGGCCGCAGCCAGATCCATGCTGGTGTGCTCTCGGCGATTGTGCACGGTGAACTGCTGACTCTGCGCCCCTTTGAGTACCACAACGGCATCATCGCCCGCGCCGCCTCGCGGCTGACGACTGTCGCAACCGGCCTGGATCCGCGTGGCTTGGCCGTGCCCGAGGTCTACTGGACGCGCCACCGCCAGGAGTATTTCGAGGCCGCAGAGGGGTTCGCGTCGGGAAACGCCGATGGCCTGCGTTCGTGGATTCTCCTGCATCTGGAGGGGCTGAAGGCCGGTGCCGTGGAAGCGCGCGGTATCGCCGAAGCGGTGTAGGCGGGCCGGCTGCTGGATGGTGGGTTAGTCGGCCTTTGGCTCGTCGTCGTTTTTGCGCAGTGCCAACAGCGTCGCACCCGCGCCAAGCGCCAGTGTGACGCCGGCAAGAATTGCAGCATTGCGTTTCGACGGCGCGCGAAACAGCGGGACGGGATTCCGGAATTGGCGCACAGGCCACTCACGCTCTGCCGCAATCTTGCGCAGAGCGCGATCGGGATTGACCACAACGGGATGGCCGACTGCAGCCAGCATGGGCTCATCAGTGATGGAATCCGAGTACGCAAAGCATTCGGCCAGGTTGAACTGGCGCTTTTCCGCTATCCGACGCATCTGCACAGCCTTGTTTTCGCCTCGGCAGAAGAACTCCGTTTCACCCGTGAAGAGCCCATCGCGGACCTCCAGCTCGGTGGCCACCACGTTGTAGACACCGAGCGCCTGCGCAATGGGCTCAACAATCTGCCGAGCCGATGCCGAGATAATGAACACCTGATGCCCCCGTGCGCGGTGTTCACGAATGAGCTCCAAGGCCTCGGCGTAGATGTACGGCGTGATGTTCTGCTCTAGGGTTTCGATCGCGACCTGGCGCAGTTCCCTGGCGCTGTGACCAGCGATAAGAGCGGAAAACTGCTCGCGCGTGGCCTCCATTTGCGCCTCATCGTGTCCCTGTGACATGTACAGGGCGTGACTGAGTGCCATTTGCAGCATGTCCGTCGGCGAAATGATGCCGCGCTCGAGGAATTGCTTGTTGAACGCATATGCCGAGCTCTTGGCAATAATGGTTTTATCCAGGTCAAAGAACGCAGCGACGCGAGAGTTAGCGGTGGCGGGAGCATCGTCCACGATGCCTGTGTTCGTAGAAGCGTGCGGCTGCGGCGTTGTTGAAGCCCTGTTCTCGCCGGTGTTCATAGACTCTGAGCTTACCCATGGATGTCGGGCTCGGGGAGACGTGACATCGAATATCGTGACATCGAACATATTGGGCATTAAATCCTTTAAAAGGTATTTGCAGATTCCTCGTGATATGTAATACTTGGACGTGGCTGGCCCCTTCTAGTTCTTTTTAGAAACAGACTGCGAGGCCGCCCCGGCTCAATCCCCCCCCGAGCCGGTTAAAGACGCCTCGCGCCAATCCCCCCCCGGCGCGGGGCGTCGCCCCTTTTTGGGCCCAATGTTGAGGGGTATGTAGTAAAAGTGCGGGCTGCAAATGTGAAACTGTGCGAGTTTATGACCCTACCAGCCTTTTTTCGTGCCATTTTTGACATAAACGCAGTCACTAACTTGCATTGGCCAGGCCGCGCAGTAGCCATAAGGCAAAGGCGACATGGCGTTCTGCAGTTATCCACAGTCTGAAAATTATCCACAGACAGCGAGGTTTTGGCCCCTTGCGAGCATCATTGAATCCGCCTTCTAGTGCACGCTATGGCCATGGCAATCAAGAAACTGTCCATGGCTCAGCGAACCGAGGCTCCAGCAAATCCAGTAGTCAACGCTGTCGATGATGAAGCGCTGCGTGAAGAGGTTGCACTCATAGTCGCTGCTACCGGTCGTGACTGTGTGCAAGAGACCGTGCCACCTGTGGCTGCAGCGCCAGTGGCCGCACAAGCATTGACATCGTCGCCAGCATCACCACCAGTATCAGCCACAGCGTCAGTGCCCGCATCGACCGGAGCGGGAGTTTCATCGGCCCTGTGGCGTCGGGCGCCAGCGGTGTTCGTCGATGCGTTGGCAGCCCGAAGATTAGCCGGGCGGCCTCATTGTGAGGGAGCAATCTTTCTGGTCCGCAGTGATACTGAGGCGGAAGATACGCAGGTGGCGAAGGTTTTAGCTCCTGTTTACAGCGCCAGCTTGCCTGCGGATAACGTCGATATTGTCGAACTGCTCGGCCGAGCCGAGGTACACCCGGATGGTCCGAGGCTGTCCGATTTCCAACACAGCTCGAGCCTCCTGAACCACCAACACACCCCAGCGTCACCTGCGAGCGCAGACGTGATTACAGCACCAGGTACAGAACCGGCACCGAACGTGCCAGCAACTACAACCGATTCCACGGCAACGTGCCTGATGTTGGTTCCTGCGGTCGGCGGTGCCGGTGCTTCCATTACGGCGGCAGCGAGTTCATTGGTTCTTTCCCGTGAAAAGCCCATCTGCTTGGTGGACGCAGATGCGCTGGCGGGAGGTATTGATCTGGTGCTCGGGATGGAAACGGAACCGGGACTGAGGTGGCAAGACTTCTCGGCTGCTGATGGCCGTCTCGACGGGGCGGCACTCTACGAAGCACTGCCATCCTGCCCGCGATCACCCGCGCTGAAAGTGTTGACGTGGACTCGCAGTCGCACGCCCGAGACGGCTTACAACCACGCCTCGGCGGCCACCAAATTCGACAGTGCCGACAGACCCGGCAGAACCGACAGACCCCACGATGTTCGACACATTGCCAGCACCATTAGTTGCCTTATTCATGCCGGAATTACGGTTATCGTGGATTGCCCGAAGCAGGTGGAGTACGTCACCACTCTCGGCGCGCTTGCCGATGACACCGTCATCATCCTGCCCACCTCGGTCCGAGCTATCGCAGCCGGTGGACACCTGGCCAGCGTCTGTGCACAGGCAGGATTCACGCCAAGTCTTGCGGTTCGGCACCAGCAGCACCGCGATATCAGTGTCGAAGAGGTTGAGTACGCGCTCGATCTGCCCATTGCTGGTGAGATTGAGTACTGCAAGAAAGTAGCTCACGAGATAGATGTGGGCGGGCTCGCTGGGGCCGTCGGCAAGCTGACGCGGGGATTGGAAGCGATGTTTGCCCTTGTCGGCGGTGGTGGCGATGGATGACGTCAGGCTGTTGGCGGCGGTGCGGACGGCGCTTGCGGAGCGGCCTGGGGTGGCATCGCATAGTGAGGTCGCCGACATCATTCGCGCAGAGACCTCGGGGGTTGTCTCCGATGTGAAGGTGCTGGAGATTCTGCGCACGATTCGTGAGGAAACAGTGGGCGCGGGCGTGTTGGATGCGCTGTTGCGCCGCCCGGGTGTCAGCGATGTGCTGGTCACCGCGCCCGGCGAGGTTTGGGTCGACGCTGGCAACGGACTGGAGCGGACCGAGATTTCCTTCGCGGACGAAGGCGAGGTGCGCGCGTATGCGGTGCGGCTCGCGTCGCGGTGCGGACGAAGGCTTGACGACGCGCAACCTTGGGCCGACGGCCATATTCCTGGTGGTGTCGGCGGCTGTGGTGTGCGAGTTCATGCGGTGCTTTCACCACCGTCAGCGACCGGCACTCAGATTAGCCTGCGGGTGCTGCGTCCGGCTCGTCGCGGACTTGCGGAGCTATGCGATGTCGGGCTGTTTCCACCGGAGATTCTGCCGGTGTTGCGGGGAATCGTGGCGGGACAGCTGTCGTTTATTGTCGCCGGAGGCACGGGTGCGGGAAAGACGACGCTATTGGCGGCGATGCTCTCAGAAGTTAATCCTGACCAGCGCATTGTGTGCATCGAGGACACTCCGGAGTTGCAACCGCAGCATCCGCATGTGGTGAAGCTGGTGACCAGGGCCGCCAACTTGGAGGGGGCCGGTGCGATTGGGCAGCAGGAGTTGCTGAAGCAGGCGTTGCGCATGCGTCCCGACCGCATCGTCGTCGGAGAGATTCGTGGCGCCGAAGTGGTGGATCTGCTGGCTGCGTTGAACACGGGGCATCGCGGTGGGGCGGGGACAATTCACGCCAACCGGATTGGGGATGTCGTCGCGCGCTTCGAGGCTTTGGGGCTGATCGGTGGCCTTAGTCGCGCCGGGCTGCATGCGCAGTTGGTCTCTGCGGTGCAGGTGGTGTTGGTGGTCGAACGCGCTGATGTTCGCCGGCTGGCACAGATCGGGCTGCTGCGCGGTAACCCACCGGAGGTGGTGGAGGTTTGGACTGCTCGGGACGGGCCGGGGCCGGGGTGGGAAACGTTGCAGAAGTTGCTGGTCGGCAGGGAACAGTCGGTGGAATAACCGGTGGAATAACCCGGGGGCAAAGTCAGGGGATTAGACGGGGAGATTAACAGCTATGGGGGAGGGATTTAGCGTGACCGTACTCATTGGGGGCGCGGCTGCGGCAGTCGCTATCTGGCCGGACAGCTCGGCGGCGGTGCGCTCGCGAGCGCTGGCAGGCCGTGCCCGTGAGGTGTCCTGTGGACTGAAGTGGTTGCAGCGCATGGTTGGACTTGGGGCTGGTTCCACGGGGTCGAGCGCCGCAAGCACTGGCAGTGCGAATAGAGCTGCAGGGCTATCAATCCTCATCGTTGCAGGCCCGGCACTCGTGTTGCTGTGGCTCGCCGGGATTCCAGGTGCCATCGCCGGGCTATTGCTGGGCCGCACCGCAGGGGCCGTAGTGCGCGCTGTGGGGACTAGGCGCTGTGAACGTCGGGAAGCGGACAGCGCTGCGGTAGCGCTGGAAACCTTGACCGCGCAGTTGCGCGCAGGTGCGGCGGCCTCAAGAGCGCTCAACGCGGCAGCAGCGGAATTGCGCAGGGCAGAGGACATGACTGTGCTGGCCGATCATCTTGCGCACGCGGCGCACCGCGCGAACTTCGCCGACCCGTGGGAGACCGAAGAGTCTTCGGAGCAACTGCGTCGGATTGGGCGTATGTGGACGGTGGCGCAGCAACATGGTCTGAGTTTGGCCGGGTTACTGGACTGCGCGCGGGGTGATCTGCAGGCTCGTCAGGCACATCGTTCTCAGACCTCCGCTGCGCTGGCGGGACCACGCATGACGATTGCCATTTTGGCTTCGCTCCCAGTCTTCGGGCTGATTATGGGGCAAGCTTTCGGAGCGTCCCCATTCGAGTTCCTCAGTCGCGGTATCGGAGGAATTGTGCTGGTCATCGGTGTTGGATTGGTGTGCGCGGGCATAGAATGGGCCGTCGCGATCATCGATCGTGCGGAGGCCGGACAATGATCGCCGCCGCACTTCTCATCGCTGCCTACCTCTGCTTGCCGACATTCAATCCCGTCCGCAGCCGACTGCCCGAATTGGTAGCGGAGTCGGATGCTCGTACGCGAGGAAGCGTGCGCCGGCAGGTGACCAGTCGGGTTGCGCAGATTGCCGCACAGGTGAGGGAACGTGTGCGAACTGTCATTGGCGGTGAGCGCATCAGCCCGGCTGTGCTTCTCGATGCCGCGGCGGCCCTCGACATCATTGGCGCTTGTTTGAGCTCCGGTATGCCATTGTCCCAGGCAATGGAAGCAGCCGCCGATGGCGCAAACTCTGAGCTGGCCGAGCCACTCCGACAGTGTTCCGCCAGGTTATCTGTGGGCGCGCACTCCGCTTGGGACAGCCTTGCTGCCACACCCGCGCTCGTGCCCCTGGCGACGGCTGGGCGCCGCGCAAGCGAATCCGGCACCGTTCTGGCGCAGGCATTGGAAGACACCGCTGCCACGTACCGCAGTCAAGCGCACGATGCGGCGCAAGCCGTCGCGGAAAAGGCTGGTGTCCTCATTGCCGGGCCGCTGGCGTTGTGCTTTCTACCCGCGTTTGTGGTGCTGGGATTGGTGCCCACAATCGCCGGGCTTGCCGACGAAATGTTTGCAGGACTGATGCCGTCATGAAGCTCGGACAGTTCTGCGCTCAGCCTCGCGTGCTGGCACGCGCCGGATGCAGTGCTGGTTGCGCTTTCGGTTGCGTCCTCGCTTGTGCACGCGGGCCACCTGCCACGCTGCAATCCACCATGCGTCAGCGCGGGTCAACGCGCGTCAATGCACATCACACCTCACAACTGACCTGTCACTCGACATCCACATAGGGGGAAACATTCATGACCACTCAAAACTCCAACCGTCCAACCAATCTTCCGACCAATCCGCTGACCGCTGCACAGTCCCAGCTGCGCTCGTATTTGACCAAGCGTCTGCACGCTCTGACAACTGAGGAAAACGGCATGTCAACCGTGGAATATGCTTTGGGAACGATCGCGGCCGCCGCTTTCGGGGCCCTGCTTTACACCGTCGTGACCGGCGGGGATATCACCCAGGCGCTCACCGACATCATCGAAAGGGCGCTCAACACCGATGTCTAGCCGCATCCGCTCTACGCTTCATCGCCTGTGCGTCGGCGACGAAGGCCAAACCACGGTAGAAACCGCTTTCGGTCTCGCGGCACTGGTCACGGTCATGGTCACGGCTCTGTCCGGGCTGGTCACAATCGCAATGTACCTAGGGCTTACCGACGCAGCCGGAGCCATCGCACGGGCTGAGGCGCGGGGCGATGCGGAGACAGTAGCCGAGCTTCGCGCAGACGCGGATGGGCAGGTCGCGATATCGGAAACCTCCGGTACCGTGCGCGTGACCATTCGGCGCTCAGCGGGGCCATTTTCGCTGGAAGCACGCGCGGTCGCACTGCGGGAAAGAGCGGCATCGTCATGAGAAACGTGACAGCCCGCCTTCTCCGCGAAGAAGAAGGTTCCACCACAGTCGCAGCTGCACTGTTCATCGCCGCTTTCGTCGTTCTGACTTTGGTCGGAGTTACGGCCGGGGTGAGGGTGGTGCAGGCGCGGCAGGCAGCGGTAGCAGCGGATCTGGCCGCGGTGGCCGGCGCTGTGGCTGCGCAAGAGAGCGACGATGCCTGCAAAGCTGCGGGGTCAATCGCAAAAGCTAACCACGCACGCCTTGTGACCTGTGAGATTGAAGGGGAGGACGTGCAGGTCAGCGTCCAACGAAAGGAGAGAAAAGCCACGTCCAGGGCAGGGCCGGTAGCGGTGGAGGATGCTGCTACTGGCCGTCGTTAAGCGCGCGCGACACCCCACTGAGCACCTTGATTGCGCCGGCCTTGTCCAGCGGATCGTTGCCATTGCCGCACTTGGGCGACTGGATGCACGATGGGCAGCCGGATTCGCACTCGCAGGCGGCGACGGCATCGCGGGTTGCGCGAATCCACTGAGCGAAGGCCTCGTAGCCACGGTCGGCAAACCCCGCACCACCAGGGTGCCCGTCGTACACAAAAACGGTGGGCTGCTGGGTATCGGCGTGCATGACCGTGGAAACACCGCCGATGTCCCAGCGGTCGCAGGTGGCAATCAGTGGCAGCATGCCGATAGCCGCGTGCTCGGCTGCGTGAAGAGCCCCCGGCGCGATGTCGGAGCCCACGCCCCAGGAGCGCAGGGTGGACTCGGGCATTGTGTAGGCCACGGCGCGCGTGACCAAACGCTGTGGAGGGTAGTCAAGTTCAACACTGTCGAGAATCTCGCCGGTATCCAGGCGGCGAAGATAGGAGGTGACCTGGTGAAAGACCTCGACCTGGCAGGAGGCGACCTGTAGGCCCTGGTAGTGGCGCATATCGTCAACATCGAGGATGCGGATGGTGGTGTCCATGCGCGAGCTGGTGGAATAGCGTGGCTGCTCGGGGTGGACTAGGGCGACGAGGCTGTCGAAGTCCAGCTGGTCGACAAGGTAGGACTCACCGCGGTGCAAGTAGACGGCACCGTCGTGGACCTGCTGCATCGCACGGCCAAGATCGATGGTGCCAAGCAGTCGGCCATCGGTCTGGTCGACGATAGCTACTTCCTGGCCATCGCCGCCACGGACGTTCACGGCATCGTGGGCAGTGGCAATGCGCGGTCCCTCATCGCGGTCGGTCGGGTAGTAGACGGGCTCTTGTCCTTCCCAGGTGCGCTTGCGCAACCAGCCTGCGGACACCATGTCTTCGGCTACGGGCATGGTTCCCCACGCTTGAAGCTGGCTGGTGGTGACGGGTTTCTCCACAGCCGCGCAGTAGAGGTGTGACCACACCACATGCGGGTTGCGGGGATCGAAGACGGTCTTTTCCACCGGCCTGCCCAGCAGCGCGGACGGGTTGTGGACCAAGTACGTGTCCATGGGGTCATCGCGAGCCACCAACACCACCAGCGCTCCCTGGCCACGACGGCCCGCGCGGCCGGCCTGCTGCCAGAACGAAGCGACCGTGCCCGGGAAACCGGCCTGTACCACCGCGTCGAGGCCACCGACGTCAATGCCCAGCTCAAGTGCATTGGTGGTGGCCACACCCAGCAGGGTGCCGTCATCGAGCATGCGCTCGATGTCGCGGCGTTCTTCGGCCAGGTAGCCGGCGCGGTAAGACTCGATGCGCTCGGCGATATCGCTGCGGCGGCGCTTTTCCAGGCGCTCGCGCACGCCGAGCGCTACCTTCTCGGCATTGCTTCGCGAACGGGTGAAGGTCAGGGTGCGGGCACCCTCGACAAGCAGATCGGCCATGATATCTGCGGCCTCTGTCGGGGCGGGGCGGCGCACGGGGGCGCCGTTCTCGCCTTGGAGGTCGGGGAGCAGGCCGGGTTCCCACAGGGCGATAGTTCGCTCGCCGACCGGGGCGCCGTCTTCGGTGATGGCCTCGACAGGCTCGCCGATGAGGCGACGAGCCTGGTCAGCGGGGTCGTTGGTCGTCGCAGAGGCAAAAATCACGGTCGGCGAGGCGCCGTACTCGCGGGATAGCCGCAGGAGGCGACGCAGAATCTGAGAGACGTTGGCGCCGAATACACCTCGATAGGCGTGGCATTCGTCGACGACGATATAGCGCAGGTTGCGCAGCATCCGCGTCCACCGAACATGGTTGCCGAGCACCGAAACATGCAGCATATCGGGGTTGGTAAACACCCAACGGGCGTGGTCGCGGATGGCGCGCCGGGCGTCTTGTGGGGTGTCGCCGTCGTAAAGCGAAATCAGCGAACTCAGTGACGCCGGTGCCATCGCGCGTGCAGTGTCCAGCTGATCGGCGCCCAGCGCCTTGGTCGGGGAGAGGTACAGCGCGGTGGCCGCGGGGGTGGCGGACAGTTCTGTGAGCACGGGCAGCAGGTAGCCGAGCGATTTACCCGACGCCGTGCCCGTCGCGACGACGCAGTGCACGCCCTCGCGGGCGAGGTTCGCGGTTATCGCCTGATGAGTCCACAGGTTCTCAATTCCGCGATCTACCAGCACTTCTCTCAGCCAACTTGGCACCCACTCAGGCCAAGGCGCAGTCACGCCAGCGCGCGCAGGAAGATCCGCAATGTGCGTCACCGTCGCCCGCGGATGCGCACGAATAACCGGCCCCAGCAGCTCCCGCCCAAACGACTCCACCGACACCACCCTTTCCTGTAAACGCGCACTTCATATGCTTGACGACGCTGCCTATCAGCCACATTCTCGCTATTCGACACCCCAGTTTGTCAGGGTCTCGAACACGGGTTTACGGGGGTGGCAAGAAGCTGTTCCTAATCGGCGCTCGCGCCCCAAACGTGGCAGACTTTTTGAGTGTATCGCCCGCCAACGGGCACCCAGCAAAAACTCGCACGAGGCGAAAGGGTGATTTGGCCGTGTTTACTTCATTGTGCGTGGCCGGATGTGTGGCGAATACTTGTTTTATCGAATCCTGAAGTTGGGAAGTTTTGTAATGGCACAGGGTACTGTGAAGTGGTTCAACTCGGAGAAGGGCTTCGGGTTTATCGCCCCAGCTGACGGTGGCAACGACGTGTTCGTTCACTACTCCGAGATCCAGGGCACTGGTTTCAAGACGCTGGAAGAGAACCAGGCAGTCGAGTTTGAGATTGGTGAGGGCCAGAAGGGTCCGCAGGCTCTGGATGTGAAGCCTCTGTAAGTCAACCGTTTCCGGGTTGAACTGGGCTATTGTCTGGTTTGGCGCGCGGAATTTTTGGCTTTTCAAGGTCCATGTTGTGTTCATAGGGTGAGCCTTGATTCTCCCACGTGGAAAGTAATTTCTGCGTGGGATTTTTGCATTTCTGGGGGGGGAAGGTGCGCGACAATCGCGGGGTAACAGGCAAAAAGTGTGTCCGCTCAGCGTTCCGACTGGCGCGTGGGCGGGTGGGCGCTTTTTGCTTCTTACCTCAATGCACGTTACTGACTGTGTTTATGGCTGGGGGCGTTGGATCGATGCGAGTTACTGACTACGTTTATGACAAAAACGGCCCGAAAAATGGCTTGAAAGTGTCATAAACTCATACAGTTTCACATTTGCAGCCCCTTCAGTCACACCCAAAATCCGCCCGATACTTGAGGAATCCACGCGACAAACTAGATTGTGTGTACGGTATTCCTTATATTCTTCATATTCTTTCCAGATAATCTTCCGGGAGAACGCGGCCGGGAACTGATTTGAACTGATCGGAACCGGTTGGAACTGATTGGAACTGATTGGAACCGGTTGGAACCGATTGCGGGCTTCTCACAGCTGAAGCCCGGCCAGAGTCCGGCCAAGAACCCCAAGATTTAAACGAAAACAAGAACCTAAACAGTCAAAAACATTCAACGTTGCAGGATAGAAAAACTTCTATGGCGAATTCAGACGGCCTAAAGCGCCTTGTAATTGTCGAGTCGGCGACGAAAGCTCGCAAGATTCAGCCGTATCTCGGCGATGATTACATCGTGGAGGCGTCGGTGGGCCACATTCGCGACTTGCCCCGTGGCGCAGCCGACGTTCCGGCTCGTTACAAGAAGGAGCCCTGGGCTCGTCTGGGTGTGAATGTCGACAACGGATTCGCCCCGCTGTATGTCGTCAGCGCTGATAAGAAGAAGAAAGTCGCCGACCTGAAGGCCAAGCTCAAGGAAGTCGACGAGCTCTATCTCGCAACTGACCCCGACCGTGAGGGCGAGGCTATTGCCTGGCACTTGCTGGAGGTTCTGAAACCCAAGGTGCCGGTGCGTCGCATGGTGTTCCATGAGATCACCAAGCAGGCCATCCTGGAAGCCGCCGCCAACACCCGTGAGCTGGACCAGAACTTGGTTGACGCCCAGGAGGGTCGCCGTATCCTCGACCGTCTCTACGGCTACGAGGTCTCCCCGGTGCTGTGGAAGAAGGTCATGCCGCGCCTGTCGGCAGGCCGTGTGCAGTCGGTGGCAACGCGCGTCATCGTCGAGCGTGAGCGCGAACGCATGGCGTTTATCTCCGCCGAGTACTGGGATGTCGCCGCAACTTTGGACACCGGCTCGGCTTCTGCTGACGCCAACCAGCCGAAGGAATTCGTCGCAACCCTGACCAGCGTTGATGGTCAGCGCGTAGCGCAGGGCCGAGACTTCGATGACCGTGGCCAGCTGAAGAAGTCCGATGGCATCCGGGTCGTCGATAAGCAGCTCGCCGAAACCCTGGCGGCGGACCTCGTGGGCTCTGAGCTCAAGGTCGCGTCGGTGGAGGAGAAGCCGTACACGCGCCGCCCGTACCCGCCATTTATGACCTCCACGCTGCAGCAGGAGGCGGGTCGAAAGCTGCATTACACCTCTGAGCGCACGATGCGTGTGGCGCAGCGTTTGTACGAAAACGGTCACATTACCTACATGCGTACCGACTCCACGACGCTGTCCAAGGCCGGTATCGATGCCGCGCGTAAGCAAGCGCTGGAGCTCTACGGCTCGGAGTATGTCGCCGATGCGCCGCGCCAGTACTCGCGCAAGGTGAAGAACTCGCAGGAAGCGCACGAGGCAATTCGTCCGGCGGGAGAGACGTTCGCAACGCCGGGGCAGCTGGCGGGATCGCTGGATGCCGAGGAGTTCAAGCTCTACGAACTGATCTGGCAGCGCACGGTCGCCTCGCAGATGGCCGACGCACGCGGCACGTCCATGAAGGTCACCATCGCTGGCGCCACCGACACGCACGCCGTCGAGTTCGCCTCCACTGGACGCACGATTCGCTTCCCGGGCTTCCTCAAGGCATACGTTGAGGTCTCCGCGCTTTCCGACGGCCGCAAGGTCGCCGACAACGCTGAGAAGCGTCTGCCACAGTTGACGGAAGGCCAGGGCCTGACGGCCACGGACTTCAGTGCCGACAGCCACTCCACCAACCCGCCTGCGCGCTTCACCGAGGCCAGCTTGGTGAAGAAGATGGAGGACTTGGGAATTGGTCGTCCGTCGACCTACGCGTCGATTATCAAGACCATTCAGGATCGCGGCTACGTCTACCCTCGCGGTAACGCACTGGTGCCCTCGTGGGTGGCCTTTGCCGTGGTGGGGCTGATGGAGGAAGCGTTCTCCGATCTGGTCAACTACGACTTCACCTCCGAGCTGGAGGATGAGCTCGACGGCATTGCTGCGGGCAACAAGGATCGCACGACCTGGCTGACCGGTTTCTATTTCGGTGATGACAAGGATCACCGCCACAAGGGTGCCGATGCCATTGCGACCCACGGTGGTCTGAAGAACATCATCGACGTGAACTTGGAATCGATTGATGCTCGGAAGGTCAATTCGCTCCACCTCTTCGACGATGCCGAGGGTAACCCAATCATCGTTCGCGTTGGCCGCTATGGGCCGTACCTGGAGCGCACTCGCCCGGGTACCGGTGAAAACGGTGCCGACGAGGTGCAGCGCGCCAACATCCCGGAGGCCATGACTCCGGACGAGCTGGATCTGGCCGCCGCCGAGAAGCTGCTGGCCATGCCGCAGGGTGGTCGTGAGCTGGGCATTAACCCGGCCAATGGTCGCATGATTGTTGCTCGTGATGGCCGCTACGGCCCCTACGTCACCGAGCTGGTCACCGATGAAGAGCGCGAAGGTGTCGTAGCCAAGGCTGAGGAGATCATCGCAGCTGAGCGCGCCGAAGAGGACGCTCAGCGCGCTGCCGAGGGCAAGCGAAAGAAGAACTGGGAAACCAAGACCGCTGCCAAGCAGAAGGAAAAGCGCACCGCGGAAATCATCGAGGAAACTCTGAAGCCGAAGACGGCCTCGCTGTTTTCCTCCATGGAGCCGTCGACTGTCACGCTGGAAGAGGCTCTGAAGCTGATGAGCCTGCCGCGCGAGGTCGGTGTCGACCCGGTCGATAACGAGGTTATTACTGCTCAGAATGGCCGTTACGGTCCGTACCTGAAGAAGGGCACGGACTCGCGTTCACTGGCTAACGAAGAGCAGATTTTCACCGTGACATTGGACGAGGCGCGTCGTATCTACGCTGAGCCGAAGCGCCGCGGTCGCGCTGCTGCGAAGCCGCCGCTGAAGCAGCTGGGCGACAACGATGTCTCCGGTCGCCCGATGTCGGTGAAGGATGGCCGCTTCGGTCCGTACGTCACCGATGGTGTCACCAATGCTTCGTTGCGCAAGGGTGATACGCCTGAGACGCTGACCGATGCCCGCGCCTGCGAGCTGCTGTCTGAGCGTCGTGCGAAGGAAGCCGCCGATGGTGGCACTAAGAAGGCTGCGAAGAAGTCGACTCGCAAGACCACAAAGAAGGCTGCGAAGAAGACCACCAGGAAGGCGGTCAAGCGCACCACCAAGCGAGTGGTGAAGGCGACCCGCCGGGGCAAGTAGGGCTTAAGGGGCCGCCGCGCCCGCCGCGCTCGGCGTACCCGGCGCACCCGGCGCATCCTGCGGAGCAGGCTTGGGGCCGCCGACCCCGGCCAACTCTGCCCGCATCGTCGGCCCGTACGACAGCCGGCGATGCACCTTCTCAAACGGACCCTGCATGCCGCGACGCTCCATCGCCCACGCGGCCAACAACGTCACCAGCCAGACACCAATAGCGATGAGTGTTTGCACAAATGCACCCATGTCGCGCGGGATGTTCAGAGTAAACGGGTACACCAGCACAAAGAAGATCACCGACTGCATCAGGTAGCCCGTCATCGAACGCTTGCCGAGCGCCACAATCGGCACCAGCCAACCAGGCACAGCGGCGCCCTCGTTCAGGCGTCGTTGGAGCGGCTGCAGCGCCAACGCCAGCCCGGCTAGGATGCCAGGACCGGCGAACACTCCGGCAAAGTTATTAATTACCAAGAAGGCCATGTGCTGTCCGGCTGGAAGAACTCCAATCGCTGCCAACCCCATGGGGATTCCGACACCGAAGGCGACGATCACGGCCACCACGAGCCACCGAATAAGCAGGGGGCGGTGCGCGTCAACGTCGTCAAGCACGCCCTTGCGAGCCCACACGAAGCCAATCATCATCACCGGCAGGTAGAGGAACAGCTGCAGCGGCAGGGTAGTGATGCTCATTGTCAGGACCTGCAGATTCGCGGCGAGCATATCCAGGTAACTTGTTTCAATCGCACCGCCGTTGACGAACTGGCTCATGTCGGAGCCGACGAACTCGGCGTCGGGCATCGCAATTACGAATCCCAAAAACAGCAGGCTCAGTGCAGCGTTGATCGTCAGCGCAATCCACGCGAGAATCGTCAGCACCTTGTTGCTGAGGCCCATAAGTAGCCCGAGGATGATGCCGCAGATGCCATAGAGAAACATGATGTCGCCAAAGAACAGAAACAGCATGTGCGCAACGCCGAACAGCCCCAGGAACGCATAACGCTTTACGACGACCACCCGCGCCCGCGACCGTGGAAAGTTCCTCCTGGCCAAACTGCGGACGATGAGTCCCACACCGAAGCCGAGCAGCGTTGCGAACATCGGCAGCCCGCGGTTATGCGCGGTCACTGCGGTAAACAGCACGGTGGCCTTGTCGGCGATGCTGTCGCTTATGACGCCGCCGAAGAATGCTGCGGGCAGTTCGGGATCTGCAACCAGCCAGGCGGTGGCAATGTTCGCGATCGCGATGCCGAGGAGAGCGAACCCGCGCGCAGCGTCGGGGACGAGCATGCGAGGTCTGGGGTTGGGGCTAGAACTGGGGCGGTTGTCAGTCATTCCTCCAACGTAAGGGAACTGTGGGTGGGTGCGCAGGTTGGCGGCGGACGGCGAGGTGGGGACGGCGGTTGTCGTGACGTTATGTTGTAGAAGCCTTGCGGTATATCGAAAAGCGATATAGTATCGAAAATCGATACATCGAATAACGATGTGTTGGGGTTTGGCTGCAGCTCCAAGCGCCCCGCAGAATAATCTCACTAACCGCGCCAATTACGGTGCAGTAAGGAAGTTAGCTATGGCATCTCCACAGACCAAGAAGCCAAATGACCCGTATGTCAATCAAACTAAGGAGCGCCGGGATGTAATCGTGAGCCTTTTTGCCGGAGTGTTTGCACTGGTTTACATTTTGCTCCAGCTCCGCCATCCGGTTCTTCATCAGCAGTTCCCCAGTGATCTGACCCTGCTTTTGCCCGAAGTGCTGGGAAGTGACAAAGGGGTTCCTATCGAGGTTATGAGTGGTGGAGTCCTCTCCTTGTTTATTGCTGCGACTGTTGTTCGATGCGCTATCGTCGCCGCGATTGCCGTGCTCTGCGTGTTGTTCTCACTCTCGTACCTGAAGGGCGAGTTTTTTACAGTTAAGACTGCGTGACGAGTTATGGCTATCTCCTGGCTGGTAGCGATGTATCCGGCAAGTAGTTTCCTACAGCATATGGGTGAAAACTGGGTCGCAAGTGGCCTGAATCTGAGCGCGTGGTACCAGCGTGATCATGCCGATTTCAATGAGCACCTGGGAATATGGTTTGTGCTTATGATAGTCATCTCCACTCTCGGAGTTATGTTGTTCCGAGCTGCGCGAATGCAGGAAGATCAGGAAGGACTCATTTAAATGGCGAAGGTTGTGTGCCACTTAGATGAGCTGCTTGAAAGCCGCGGAATGACGTTGGCAGCCCTTTCCGAACAGGTCGGGGTCACTCCGGTCAACCTCTCAGTGCTGAAAAACAACAGGGCGAAGGCCGTGCGATTCACGACGCTCACTATGTTGTGCGAAGCTTTGGACTGCCAGCCAGGAGATTTATTCTCGGTGGAGTAAGTGTGTTCGCCGTCTGAGAAGTCTAGGGGTACTGGGCGCCCAACGAGCCCTAAGCTTCGTCGGCAAGCGTCGGGCGCACCGGGCGTGCAAGCTGCGTCATGTGCGTACGGCCGCGCAGCTCCACGGACTTCAGGGTGGTCCAGCGAGCCTGCTCGTCCTCGTTGGCCAGGCGAATGGTGGAAGCTGTGGCGAGCACGCGGCCCGGGGTGTCCTTGGCCAGCTCGGTCAGACGGGCAGCCTGGTTAACCGCGTCACCAATAACCGTGTATTCAAAACGGTCGCGGGCACCGATGTGGCCGGCAACGACGTGCCCGGCGGAGACGCCGATACCCGCGGTGAGCTGGAGGTCGAGCAGTTCCTCGCGCAGTTCACGGGCTGCGGTGAGAGCGTGACCAGCAGTGTCGTCGAGGGGCAGGGGAGCGCCGAAGACAGCCAGAGCCGCGTCACCCTGGAACTTGTTGATAATGCCCTTATTGCGGTGCACACAGTCAACAACGTGGTCGAAGAAGGCATTGAGTTCACGGACAACGACCTCTGGCGAGTTCTTCTCCGCGAAGTTGGTTGAACCAATCACGTCCACGAATAGCACTGCGACGAGGCGATTCTCGCCGCCTAGAGTCGGCTTTTCTTCCAGGGCCTTACGAGCGACTTCAGAGCCGACGTAGCGGCCGAAGAGGTCACGCACCCGCTGACGCTCCTGCAGGCCGCGCATCATTTCGTTGAAGCCCGCTTGGAGGACACCCATCTCGGAGCCGTCGTAAATAGGCACGCGCGTTTCCACCTGGCCCTGGCGGACCTTGTTAATTGCGCCCGTGAGATCCCGAATCGGGTCGACGATGGACATGCTGGCCAGCATCGTGCCGAAATAGCCCGTGATGAGTGCCAAAACTGCCAACGCGGTAATCGTAGGCAGGAGATCCGCCGCATCATCTGTAAACATGCCACGGCGCTGACCGAGCAGCACAAGCAGGATTGCCACCACTGGAACACCGCTGGTCAACACCCATGTCTGGCGCAGGCGGTGACCAATCGGTGGCTCCAGCGAGGAATCCGGAGCCCGACGCGCCAGCGCCTCCACAGCGACCGGACGCACCATGCGCTCCGCAATCAGATAGGTCAACAGCGCCACCATGGCGCCACCGAGTACCGAGGTGAGCAGCACCATCATGCCAATCTTGCTGTCATAGGTGAACGCGACCGCGCTGAAGACAATCACGCCCAAAGACCAGATGACGGTACCCAAAAGTGCCTGGTAGACGGGCACGCGCATGACCAGATATCGTACCCGCCGCGGATCGTGCATATCCGGATGACGCTGCCATTTCACCAGCGGTTTGAACAGGATCCAGGTAGTGCCGATACCTGCGATAATTGCCAGAACCAGGTACCCAGCCAGGGCATAAATGACACTATTAGCCAACCGTGGCAAGTGAGTTTCTTGGTTCAGTGGCAACAGCATGCCGAGGAACAAGCCGACAATCATGGCTCCGACAAGGTTGCAGACGAAGATAAATGAGGCATAAGCAGGCCACATTGTCCCGCTTAGCCATTTCAGATTTCGCCAGAGCCGTTGCATGACTACTACCTTAGTGGCAACCCCGGATTGCAGGGAGTAGTTACCTCACAAGAGTCTCGTGGGGCGCGCTAGAGTTGTGGCCATGACAGAGCCCATGACAAAGCGCAGCGTGTTTTCTCGTATGCCCGAAACCGGTGGGGTACGCCAGCGGCTGCAGGCTGCTGTGCGCGCTGCGCATTATCGCTTTGCCAATGGTCAACCGCTGGCAGGCGATGGGGCGGAGGTTTCGCCGGAAGGTGGGGACGCGGGGTCGTCGTTAAGCGATGCGCCACGCGACTCGGACATGACGCACGCCTGGCTGTTCACTGGTCCTGCGGGGTCGGGGCGGTCGGTGACGGCGACGGCGTTTGCGGCGGCACTGCTGTGTACGAGGCATGACAACCCCGGATGCGGCGAGTGCGAGGGCTGCCGGACGGCGCTGGCGGGAACGCATGGCGACATCAAAATCGTGCGCCCGGAGGGCACCATTATCTCGGTGGCGACGGTGAGGGACGAGCTGCGGCCCTGGGCTTACAAGATGCCCACGACGGCGGATTGCCGCGTGCTGATCATCGAAGACGCCGACCGTCTCAACGAATCCGCCTCAAATGCGCTGCTCAAGGTGGTGGAAGAGCCGCCTCTGCGCACCGTCATCATCATGTGCGCACCAACGACAAACGCGGAGGATTTCTCCGTTACGCTCCGTTCGCGCTGCCGTCATGTCTATGTGCCGACGCCGCATATCGACGATGTCGCAGACCTCCTGCGCGCCGAGCGGCCAGAGCTTACCGACGAGCAAGCGGTCTGGGCCGCGACGGTGTCCAACGGTCACATTGGGCGTGCGCGTGGCTTTGTCTCCGATGAGGGCTCGCGTGCTTGGCGGGGTAAGGCCCTGGATTTCGTGGAGGCTGTGTTCGATCCGGCGAAGTCATACGTGGCGGCGCGTGAGCTGGCCAACGAAGTAGCAGGCGAGGTCAAGCGGCGGATGGAGCCACTAGAGGCTGAGGAGCTGGAGAACCTTGAGCGTTCGCTGGGTGTTGGGGCGTCCGGTAAGGGAGCGCAGGCGGCACTGCGTGGCTCTAAGGGTGTGATTAAGGAGTTAGAGGATAATCAGAAGCGGCGGCGCAGGCGTGCGGAGTCAGATCTGATCGACCTGTCGTTGACCGACATTATGGGGCTTTACCGTGACGCCCTGGTGCTGGCGTTTGGGGCGGAACGTGGTGGTGAGACTGCTTCGGGGGATTCGGGCTTTGGTGCTGGTTCTGAGTTTGGCGATGGCGCGGTCTACCTCATAAATCCAGACCGTCGTCGGACAGCCACGGAGCTAGCCCGACGCCTTCCGCCGGAGGCGATATTGGCCTCCATCGATGCTGTCACCGAGGTGCGCGGCATGCTCGTGACTGCAGTGAAGTTGACGGTCTTGATGGATGAATTGATGGCTAAATTGCAGATCGCGGGGCAGGTTGGTCGTAGGTAAGCCGGTAGCCGCGCCTAATGCAGCGGACTGCAGGCCCCATTTTGGTAGCGATGGGGGCAGTACAGTAGTATTACCGCTTGTACATTTTGTGCAGGGTTATTTCTGCTTGCTTGAAAGCTCGGCGCAATGTGCGTGCCGCCTTAGCTCAGTCGGTAGAGCGTCTCACTCGTAATGAGAAGGTCGCGAGTTCGATTCTCGCAGGCGGCTCGGTTTGAAACGGGATCCTTTAAAAAGGGTCCCGTTTTTTATTTTTTGGATCGGTCAAACATGAGGAGAGCGAATCCAGCGGCAACCCAGACGATGAGAACCCACCACGCTGCCCCAGCACCGTTGCCATCGAAAAATGACAGTGACCTGACTAGGTAGCCAGTCGCCCCAATGGGCATCCACTGGCCAAGGGTGGACCAACCGGCCGGAAGCAGCCAGGGGCCGGTGGACAGTCCAGAGAGCGGGTTCGCCAAGAAAATCGTCAAAATGGCGCCGATGCCCACACCGGGAGTGCCAATAATGGCCGCAAGCCCGGCGGTAAGCATTGAGGTAGCCAGGATTCCCAGAGAAATAGCCAGCCATTCCATGCCGAAGCTGCCCGAAAGCGTGCCGTAGACAGAGTGGAGCATCCACGTTGCCACGAGGGCTCCGAAGACTGCGATGCCAGCGAGGACACCCAATTTCGTCCACTTCTTACCTCGGAAGAGGAAGGTGGCTATAACTGCCGAGATGATACCGCCGAAAGCCAGCGGCAAGCCGAGGAGCGCGACACCGGAAGCTTGTGGGTCATCCTGTGTGGTTGGAGCCAAATCCTCCCGCTCTACAGGGATGTTTTGAGACTCGAGGGTCGTCGCAATGCCGTCGATAAGCTGCGAGTAAGGTGCGCCGTTGCCTGAAGCGGTGTAGGCGGTAGCGCCCGTCGGGGAGATGACGATGCCGCCAACAGTTTCGCGATTGAGGATTGACTCGCGTACGGCGTCAGGGGTGTCCATCACCTGGATATCAGGAGCATCGTCGCCAGCTTTGTGTTCGATGGCTTGGGTGATTTGTTCGGATATTGGGGCGGGGGCAGTCAGCGCAATGGGGACATCGTTCGGGCCGGAGGCAAATGTCGGTGCCAGGAACGCGAAGAGCATGAGCCCGATGACGAGCGGAATACCGAAGATCACGGCTACTGCTTTGGGGGCGGGTGAGGCTTTTTCGTCTCAGTCGTAGCTGTTGACATGGCCTATCTCCTAACTGGAGCAGAGTGTTTCACTTACAAAGTGGAGCATAGTGTTCCGTTTGTTAGGATGCAAGTGTGAGACAAGATGCAGTGATGAACAGTGATGCCATCGTGGAAGCAGCGCGAAAACTCTTGATAGAGCAAGGAGCCGGTGTATCCATGCGTGCGATTGCCAGGGAGGCCGGTGTCGGTTTAGCTACGGCAAGCAGGCACTTTCCCAGCAGGATTGAGCTTCTCGGCGCAGTCAGTGCTCGTGTTGCAGCTGATATCGACAGGGTTACTGAGGCAGCCGTAGCTCAGTTTGACGACGATCCGGACGGCGCTTGGCACGAAGCAGTCCACGCGATCGCGAAATTAAGTGTTGCGGCACTTGCCCAGGCATTATTCAGCGATCTCAATACCAGTTTGGGGAGCGAGGCGAAAAAGATTGATGGCATTATCGAAAAGCGAATGACGGAGTTGCGTCAGAGCTATACGCGACTGCTGGATAAGGCAAAAGCAGCTGGGCTATGCCCGGAGGACGTTGCACCGCTTGATTTCCACCTTGGGCTCGCTGTGGTGTCGCGTCCCCTTCCTAACTCTGCAGCGGTCGAGCAGTACTTTCCCGGTGTGCAAGAAAAGCTTGTGGACTTAATGCTTACGGGTTTGGCAGCACAGGCGAAGGGGAATCACTAAACCCCTCGGTGATAAGTCCTGAAAAATCCTGCACACGTCCCGACGTGCGGTGATTCCCCGAAACGAAGGGGGAGGAAATCTCGGAGCCGGCGACTCTCAATCGAGTGTTTGCTACTGTTACTCAGCACATAGCAGGTACGCGGAAACTAGGAGAACGCACTATGCGGCAGCCCGGACACCAGGGACTAGCAGTGCAGCGATCAGCAAGACGACTAGCTGTGGCTTTGGTGGCTGCGGCAATTTTGCCAGCCGGTCTTGTAGCTTGCACCATCGACACGGAGGCTTCCAAAGCAGGAAGCGCTCAGCAAGCTGCGTCGACAGAAACGCAAACGTCGTTGGCAGCTGAAGAAGAGGCTATGCAGATGCCGAACCCCACTCCGCCGAATGAGGAGTCTGCAATGTCTGATTCTGCTAACCCCGACGCAGTCGCTTCTGGCGATGCACAACAACAGCAAGCTAATCGCGCTACTTCGCGTGCCGACGGCTCCAGCGCTGTAGCCGGCAAGGTCATCTACCTCGACCCGGGACACGCCGGCACCCCACCACCAGCGGACATGATGGTCACTGACGGCCGCGGTGGCCAGAAGCCATGTAATACCTCCGGTACCGCTTCCAATGACGGCTTCCCGGAGCATGAGTTCAATTGGCTGATGGCGCAGGAAATTAAGCAGCTGCTCGAACAGCGCGGTGCTCAGGTGCTGCTCAGCCGCGTCGATGACACCGGTCGTGCAGATTGCATCGATGCCCGTGCAGAGAAGGAAAATGCCTCCAACGCCGATGCCGTGGTGAGCCTTCACGCAGATGGTGCTGGAGAGGGCAACCGCGGATTCCATGTGTCTGCGATTTCGCAGCCGCTCGCCAATAATGACGAGCAGGGATCTACCGCGCTGGCAACCGCGCTGCGCGATGCTTTTGTCGCAGCCGGTTTTGCTCCATCCAACTACCTCGGTAGCCAGGGGCTGAATCCGCGCGCTGACCTCACCGGACTCAACCTATCGACGAAACCAAAGGCACTGGTCGAATACGGCAACATGCGTGATAGCAGCGACATTGCCCTCTTGACCTCCAACGAAGGCCGTCAGCGCTTGGCAGAGGCCACTGTGGCTGGGTTGGAAGGTTTCTTGGCGCAGTAGCCAACCTGCGCATCCAGGCCGTAGCTACCTCACACCAGTCACCGCCACAGCAGCCACCACAGCGGCCAACCGGCCAACACGCTAACTAGCCGGGTTTGCCTTAGCTTTCGGTGTCATCGCGTCGTAAGGCTCCATCATGGGGATATCCAGCATGGTGCTGGGGACACCGAAGGCGTCGACAAGCACCTCAGACCAGGGGCCAAGGGAATCAACAAGATCGGCCAAGCCCGCCCGCGCGCCCTTGGTGCGAGTACCGGTGAGCAGTGACTGCTCCAAGAACCAGCCGGCGTTATCGCAGACCACCGACAGGAAGAACACATCGCGAACCTGCTCGAGCACCTCTTGAGAGCGCTCATCTGTGAGTGTGGATTCAGCTTCAAAGAACGCTTCCAAAATCATGCGATCGATATGCGCCCACGCGCAGGAAATCATGTGGTCCTGGACCTTGTCCACCAGCTTCGCGGCCTTTTCCACAGGCAGTTTCCGCGCCGGGCGCAGCCTGCGAGCAAGGGACTTGAGAAGTCGATTCTCGCGCTCGATGAGCAATTGCATCTGGCTGGCGGGGTCAAAGAGCGAGGACTCATCAGCGTCAGTCAGCGCATCCAAGAGGTTCTGAACGACGGCGTCCGCACCGGTGCGACGGCGCAAAATGCCACTGAAATTGTCGAGGCCGAAGCGCACCATTTCCAGGTTGGAAAAACTCTGTACCTCCCGGGCAAAACCACCCAAAAGTTCCTTGGTGACCAGCTGCAACATCACCACGTTGTCGCCCTCAAAGGTAGTGAATACGTCAGAGTCCTCTTTGAGAATGGTCAACAGGTTCTCCGCCATGTAGCCAGCTCCACCGGTGGCCTCACGCATCTCCTGGATGGCATCGGTGGCATGCGCGGTGTTGGCGACCTTCAATGCGGCGGCATGTGCCTCCGCTTCACGTAGATCGCGAGCCTGCTCCGGGGTTAGATTCGCACGGTCCAGCCCTTCCGCTTCGAGGTCGTGAATCCGCTTGATCAGCAGGTTGGTGGCAAATTGCAGACCGTACGAACGCGCAATGCGGGGGAGTAGTCGGATTCGGTGCTGGCGGTGCTCAATGAGTTTCTTTTCCGGCAGCGAATCGTCGGGAGCAAATTGGCGCCGCAAGTGTGCGTACTTGGTGCCGATGGTCAGTGCGGTGCGGGTTGCCGCACCAGCGGCCGCACCGACTGTCACGCGGCCGCGCACGAGGGCACCGAGCATCGTGAAAAACCGTGCATTGGGGCTGTCAATATCGCTGCTGTACTCGCCAGTGGTCGAGACATCTGCAAAACGGTTAAGCAGGTTCTCCCGCGGCACGCGGTAATGATCGAACATGAGAGTGCCGTTGTCCACGCCCAAGAGGCCACCCTTGGTGCCGTGGTCGCCAATCGCAACCCCGTCGACAGGCGAACCGTCATCATTGCGGATCCGGGCAACAATGCAGTGCACACCATGGGATTCTTCTTGTCCTGGTGTGTAGAGCTGGCAAAAAACCGCAGCCCAGCGCCCATCGCGCGCGGCGTTGCCCAAAAACCATTTCTCAGAGGAAGCTGTCGGCGAATTGAGGATGAATTCTTCCGTCTCGGGGTCGTAATGTGCCGTGGTTTCGAGTGATTGCACGTCCGAGCCGTGGCCGCGTTCGGTCATCGCAAAGCAGCCGAGAGCCCGCAGCTCAATGAGGTCACGCACCAACTCGCTGTGACGCTCAGTCCCCAGATTGCTGACAGCGCCGCCGAAAAGGCCCCACTGCACTCCGGACTTCACCATCAACGACAAGTCGGTGTGGCCGAGCATTTCAATCCCGGAGAGTGTCCCGCCGGTATCTCCTGTGCCTCCCTGGTCAGTGCGGAAAGCACCATAGGGCATGCCGGTCTTAAGCACCTTGGACAACGCCTCGGTGGTGTGCTGCCTGGCCTCCTCCACGGTCAGCCCAGAGGTGGGCCGCAGGGTGGGGTCTTCTAAAAGGGCGCGGACATCAGCGCGCGCCTCGGGGAAATAGCCGTCCAGGACCTTTTGCAGTGCGCGTGCCACTTCCGGTTCCGGACGGGAGGGGAGTGTCTTCGGAGCGTCGGTCGAGCGCCGGCGGGGGATTCGCGTGGAGCTGGAAGAATTCTGTGCCATAACCCAACGTTAATGGGATATCTGGGGCTTGGCAGTCGCTTTCGACGGAGAAACTCATGAGGAAATCGGGACCGAGGAAAGAGAAAACGGGTTACCGGGAGAAAAAGAAGGTGGAAACGCAAAAGCCGTCGTCAAGCAAATGCTGTGTTGTGCAATGCTTGACGACGGCTTACGTAATCAACCCTCGGTGGGGCAGATTCCTTAGCTGTGGGAACTAGACGCGCGACTTAACTTCGTCGAGGTTAGTTTCCGGGTGCTCGATCAGGTCTCGGTCTTCGAGACCCTTCGGCAGCAGGAACAGGGCAATCAGTGCCGGGATAGCCATGGCCATCAGGTAGACGGAGATGTAGAACGGGTTGCCGGTGGCGTCCATAATCATCTGGGCAATCATCGGAGCGAATGCGCCACCGAGGACGGCGCCGATGGCGTAAGCGATGGAAGCGCCGGAGTAGCGGACCTCCGCCGGGAACATCTCGGAGTACATGGCCGGCTGCGGACCGAAGGTCAGGGCCAGTGGCAGGGTGAGAACTGCGACGGTCATGATGTACAGGAACGGACCCTTATCCAGGAGGTTCCACATGACGGCCTCCCAAATCATAATCACGACGTAGCCGATGATGAAGGTCTTAGCGCGGCCGATACGGTCGGACCAAGCGCCAGCAAGGAACATGAAGATGGTCCAGCAGATACCGGCGACGAGAGTACCGGTCCATGCAACGGTTGCCGGGTAGCCCAGTGTCTTCTGTGCGTAAGCGCCGAAGAATGCAATCACGAGGTAACCGGTAGCCTGCTGAGCAGCGAAGATCAGGGCACCCTGGATGACCTTGCCCCAGTGGTTGCGGAAGAGCTCTGGCAGCGGAGCGGAGCGCTCAGCAGACTCGGCCTGCATAGCCTGGAAGACCGGGGACTCGTCGACGCTGCGGCGAATCATGTAACCAATCAGAACCAGGATGAAGGACAGCAGGAACGGCACACGCCAGCCCCAGTCCATGTAGGCTTCCTCGCCGACGATTGCCATAACAATCAGCATGGTGCCAGTAGCCAGGGTCAGACCCAGCGGAACACCGGCCTGCGGGAATGCGCCGTAGAGACCGCGCTTTTCCTTCGGTGCGTACTCCACGGACATCAGGGCTGCGCCGCCCCATTCGCCACCCGCGGAAAGTCCCTGGAAGATACGGAGCAGAACTAGCAGGATAGGTGCTGCGATGCCGATTGACTCATAGGTCGGCAGCAGACCGATGCAGAAAGTAGCTGCACCCATACCGATGAGGGTGAAGACCAGAATCATCTTGCGGCCGTAACGGTCACCGATATGGCCAGCGACGATCGCGCCAAGCGGGCGGAAGAGGAAGGAAATACCCAGGGTTGCCCAAGCGAGGACCTGGGCCACCTGTGGATTCGACTGTGCAGCAGGCTCGATGAAGTGCGGAGCAAGCACGATAGCTGCGGCCTGAGCGTAAATCAGGAAGTCATAAAACTCGATGGTCGTACCCACGAGAGTTCCCGTGAGCACCTGACGGCGCTGCTTGGGATCATTCGCGATGATCGAAGTAGTCATAAAAAACAAGACTTTCTTTACATACCCGTCCGCACGGCCATCGAGGACCTTGGTGATCTCAGCGGTCGCGCAGAAATCGCCCCAGGTTTTTCTCAGCCAGCGCTTGGGGAAAGGACAGAATGTTTGACGGTGTCGAATTCTTACACAGCCAGACCGGTAGCGACCAGCGTTTGAACTTCAGCGAGCGGTGACAAAAAGTGAACAACGGGGGTAATGGGGGTTGGTGAATGGCGGTAGAGTTCCTTTGTTTGTGACCGATTTATTTATACACATGTCTGAAAAAGGCGGATTCGGGGGTGTGTAAAGGGGGTGCGTTGGGCGCTACTTAACGACGGGTTGTTTCTGGCTCAATTTGCGCGACCTAGTGGCCGTCTATGTGTGAGATTGTCTTAAATAGGGGAAATCTGCGTTTTATGGCTGTTCGACTACCCCCACATTGAACTAATTTGTAATTATATATTCAGAAGTTGTGCGAATGGTGTGGCAAAAGTGGCTCAAGATACAGAAGAAGTAACGGAACAATAACGATGTAGTGTCGAAAAGGGCACTGCCCCCGGATGGGGCAGGGAAACAAGGTTGGCAACAAGTCACCCCGAGACGGGGGTGTGGGCCCCAGGTTTCAGGGGCATTTTGGGGCGGTGGTAGCGCCAAGCGCCGAAACCACCCCGACACATCTTTTGTGGTTAGCCCCCGTAACTCAATTTCCACCATTGCGCGTAAGGCGCTGGGGACCGTCGTAAAGTAAACGACATGTCTTCTCACGCAGGAACTAACGGCAATGAAAATGAGGTACCTCACGGCAGGGCCAAATCCAATAAGGGCACGCCGTTGTGGTTGCTCGCCGCAATTGCAGTTTTCGCCGTCGCGTGGGGTGGCAACGAATTCACGCCGCTGATGGTGATGTACCGCGAAAATGCCGACCTGGCGCCGGTGTTCATTGACCTTCTATTGCTGGTCTACGCCCTCGGCATCGCGCCGGCACTGCTGATTTCTGGCCCAATCTCGGACCGTATCGGCCGTAAGCCGGTGATGCTCGCCGCGCCGGTTCTCTCGATTCTGGGGTCGACTCTTATTGCGTTGGGCGAGACTACCGCCCCGCTTATCCTCACTGGTCGCTTTATCTCTGGCTTGGCAGTCGGCATTGTCATGGCCGTGGGCGGCTCGTGGGTAAAGGAGCTCTCCGATCCGCGCTTTGACCCCAAGGCCAAGTCAACCTCGGGCGCGAAGCGTCAGTCCATGGCTCTGACCTTGGGCTTTGGTCTGGGTGCGGGAATTGCCGGCACGCTAGCGCAGTTCGCACCGCTGCCGGGGCAGCTGGCTTATATCATCCACATCCTGATTTCTATCCCGACAATCTTCGGTCTATTGGCTGTGCCGGAGACCCGCCAGTCTCCGCACCTGGGCGGCAGCAACGCCCCGCACGAAAGCGTCTGGGAGTCCCTGCGTACCCCTTCGGTAACTAACCGTCGCTTCCTGCTCGTCGCCGCGATGGGAGCGCCGTGGGTCTTCGGTGCAGCCGGTGTTGCCTACGCAATCATTCCGTCGTTGCTGCAGGACCACGTCTCCCAGCCAGTGTTCTACTCCGCGATGGTCACACTGTTCGCGCTACTCTGCGGTTTCGGTATTCAGCAGATTGGTCCACGCTTTGTGACCGAGCACAACGCCCGCGGTTCGCTAATCGCAATTGGCATCGTGGTTATCGGCATGGGAATGGCCGCATGGATGTCCGCCAACCCCACCGCAGTGACGGCGTTCATTGCAGCGCTGGTGTTGGGCGCCGGCTACGGTCTGTCCATGTTTACCGGCCTCAACGAGGTACAGCGCATCGCTGGCCCACGCGATATGGCTGGTCTGACCGGTATCTTCTACTGCCTGACCTACGTCGGCTTCGCATTCCCGGCAATTCTGACCAAGCTCTCCGAGTCCATCTCCTGGATGACCTACCCGGTCATGCTCGGTGGCGGTATGGTCATCGCCATCCTGATGGGCTTGGTTATTTTCTTCAATTCCACTGTCAACCTGCCACAGCGCGCTGAGTAATCTCGCATTCCTCGGGAGACTAATCAACCCCGTCAATGTGAGGTTGGCACACGTATAAGCGGTTCTCCTTACTAAGCGCCTATAGTTCTTCCTATGGAGAAGCACAAGAACGAATCACCGGCCACCGCGATGACAGAATCGTCGGCAAGCGCGAAACCGCGCGCGCTGGTGACGGGTGGTGCGGGATTTATCGGTTCGACGCTGGTTGACCGGCTACTGGCTGAAGGGTACGCGGTCACGGCGCTGGACGATCTCTCCCACGGAAAGCTGGAAAACCTCCAGCAGGCATCGCTTAACGACGATTTTGAGTTCATAACCGCCGATGTGCTGGAGGTGGACTGGGACGAGCTGCTCGAGCAAAGCGGCCCGGAGGTTATTTTCCACCTCGCAGCGCAGATTGATGTGCGGATTTCCGTGGCCGACCCGGTGCGAGATGCGACGCTGAACATCATTGGCACAATCAAACTTGCCGATGCGGCCCGAAAGCACGGTGTCCGCAAGGTTGTGTTTACATCGTCGGGCGGTTCCATCTACGGCACGCCGGAGGAGCTTCCGGTGACGGAAAATGTGCCGGTCAATCCGATGAGCCCCTATGCCGCCTCAAAGGCAACGGGCGAACTGTACTTGAATATGTTCCGCAATCTTTACGGGCTCGAATGCTCGCACATCGCGCCGGCGAATGTGTACGGCCCGCGGCAGGATCCGCACGGCGAGGCCGGTGTGGTGGCTATTTTCGCTCAGCGACTGCTGGCGGGAGAGCCAACCAAGGTATTCGGTGACGGAGGAAATACCCGCGACTATGTCTATGTCGACGATGTGGTGGATGCTTTCTACCGCGCATCCGGCGAGGTCGGTGGTGGAATGCGCTTTAATATTGGCACCGGCGTAGAAACCTCGGATCGGCAGCTGCACTCGTTGGTGGCGCAGGCTGCGGATGCCGAGGATAATCCAGAGTTTGCACCGCCGCGCACTGGTGATGTGGCGCGGTCGGCGTTGGATCCCACGCGGGCGCGTGAGGTACTCGGCTGGGAGCCAGCTATGAGTATTCAGGAGGGCGTTGCCCGTACTGTGGAGTACTTCCGGAATCAGGGCTAGCGCAACTTGCGCGGGTGGCTTCGTGCACTCGCCCGCGTAAGTTAGCAGCGAGTCAGCCAGGTTACTTGCCAGCTTCCTCCGTGCGCTTGGCGTGGATGAGAGCCAGCTCGATATTGTCCTCGAACACATCGACAGGCTGTGCGCCCGAGACGAACTGAGTACCAACGAGGAAGCCTGGAATACCGGAAATGCCCAGCATGGAACCGAACTGGGTGGCATTCTCGACCGCCTCGGTCCACTTGCCGTCCTTAAGCTCCTTTTCAAAGCGCTTCATGTCCGGCACACCGGCCTCACGAGCGACGGCAATCAGTTCCTTTTCAGTGAACTCCGGGTGGCCCTGGCCCTTCTCGCCGGCCTTCTTAAACAGCGCACGGGAGAATTCCCAGAACTTGCCCTGAGCTGCCGCGGCACGGCCGGCCTCAGCGTCCTTGATGGCCTTCTCGCCATTGATGGCCATGTCGTTCCACTCCAGGCGGACCAGTCCCTCATTGACGTACTTTTCCACGAGGGCAGGCTCGGTTTCGTTTGTGAACTTCGCGCAGAACGGGCATTCGAAGTCCGAGTAGATCGAGATTACGACCGGCGCATCCACTGCACCGAGAGCAAAAGGATCATTTTCATTGCGGCGGTGGACATTGTCCATATCCTCCGGGGACTTTAGCTGCGCTCCCGCCTTTGGGCCGTAGATGCTGGCGTCGAAAGAGCCATTCGGGCCAGGTACAGGCGCAATTTCCCCCTTGCCTGGTGCAACGCCCGCCATGTTGACGGTGCTCACGCCGTTGAAGCTAGCCGAACGCGAGCCAGCGAAGAAGCCCGCTGCGCCGACAACGATCAATGCTACGACAGCTAGCGCCCATGCGGCGTTCGGAATCGAGTACCACGACTTGGTTTTTCCATCACTGTCGGCAGACCAGGACTCCAAGTCCTGCTCAGTGGGTACCGGCTGAGAAGCCTGCTGGGGTTCCTGCTGTGTCCCCTGCGGCGCTGCGTCTGCCGAGGGCTGCTGCGAATCGCTGCTGTTGTCAGCGGCGATGTTGTTCTTATTTTCTTCGCTCATGGCTTCTATGGAACCACAGCCTCAGATTCACATGCGCTTAGCGTGCCGATTAGTCGGACGGAGCGTTGTTCTCGACGTTTGTCGCGCTGTCTTTTTGGCTGCTGTTCTGGCTGCCCGAAATCACAATTTCTTCTTCCGGACGCACAGCGGTCTTCAAGGCCACTGCACGAGCCAGTCGTGCGTAGCGCAGCTCCTGTTCGCGGAAGCGGATGTAGGACGACACCGTGGTAAACACGAACGCCAACACCAGTACGTAGAGCAGCAAATCGGTGCCTCGGTTCACACCAATCCAGTTGGCCACCACGGTCAGATCGTCGGGACGCACGATTGCCCACAGGCACGCGATGACGAAAACGACGAATCCCAGTTTCACGCCCGCCTTGGCGCGCGCTTTACGACGGTTAGCGACGAAGTAAGCCACCAGGCCCACCATCGCCAGCAGCAAAATAATTTGAACGATGGATGCGGTCATGGCAGCCTCTTCGAAATCAGGGAGTCGGCAAGGATATTGACACCGTTGAACAAGGATTGTCCTTTGGACATGGAGTATTCCGTGTAGAGGATATCCACCGGCTGCTCAGCGGTACGCCAACCTCTGCTGTCCATGACCTCGACAAATTCGGAGGCATGGCTCATGCCGTTCATGCGCAGGTTCAGTTGCTCTGCCACCGTGCGGTTGAAGGCGCGCAGGCCGTTATGAGCATCGGTAAGCCCGAGTCGGCGCGTGCGTGGTGACAACATGACTACCGTCTTGAGGACAATTCGCTTAATCAGCGGCACCTGGTCATCCTCGGCGCGAGGGCGGCCGAAACGGGTTCCCACAATGATGTCGATTGGTTCGGTGCGCAGTCGCTGCACCATAGCGACGACGTCCTTGACCTGGTGCTGGCCATCGGCGTCGAAGGTGACAAAGTACTTCGATCCAGCCTGCGCGCGAGCGTATTCCACGCCGGTCTGGATAGCGGCACCTTGACCCAAATTGACAGGGTGGTTGACCAGGTGAGCGCCGGCCCTGTGGATCTCCAGGCTGGAGTTATCCGAAGAGCCGTCGTTGACCGCGACAATGTTGGGGAAGGTCTCGCGAGCGTGCTCGAGAACCTCACGAATAACCTGGCCCTCGTTGTAGCACGGCACAATCAGCCAGGTGTCCGAGAAATCCATGTTGTCAGTCATCGCTCCGAAGCCTACCGCACAAACAATCGTCGATATGCGCGTGACATGAGCTGAGTTGGCAAAAGTCGGAAAAGTGTCCGCACCGCCAAGTTAAATACCGCCCGCGGCCGGGAAATCAGTCCTTCAGCTACCAGCGTGCGCTGGAGCTGGCGTTCACTGCGGATGATGCCGCGCGAGGTTCGTCGCTCGAACATGCCGTCGGCGCGGAAGTACACCAGCGGCTCGGGCAGATTCTTAAACTTCGCGCCGGCGGCCATGAGGCGCACCCAAAGGTCATAGTCCTCCATCAGACGGATGTCGCGATATCCGCCGACCTCACGCACTTTCGCCGTGCGCAGCATCGAGGAGGGGTTATTTACAGGCGAATTGATCTTGATATAACCCGCAATCTCGGCGTGCGTCTGCGGCAGAGTCCGCACGCGCACCACATTGTTCGGCGTGCCCTCGAACTCCGCCATTGCACTGCCCAATACATCCAACTCCGGGTCAGCGGCCAGCGTGCCCCACTGCTTTTCAAATCGGTCCGCACGCGCAATATCGTCCGCATCCAGCCGCGCCACCCATGGGGTCTCCACCAGCTGAAGACCCGCCTGCGAAGCCACTCCCGAGCCACCATTTTCCGCACACCGCAGCACTGTCATCTCCGAATGCGCCTGTTCATGCTTGACGACGACCCGGTCGAGTTCCTGCCCAATCGGGCCATCGATGACCACAATGACGTGCGCGGCCGGACGCGTCTGGTTCCACAGCGACTGCAGCGCAGCATCGAGCTGGTCGGGGACGACGCGGTGGTAGACGGTCATGAGAACCGTGAGGTTAGTGATGGTGGACATGTGAGTCTCGAACCTTGGGAGTTGCAGGGGGATATGGACGGTGCTTCTTGGGACGGCATCGGATGCGGGTGGTGTTATTCCACCGCAAAAGCCTCCGATACGGCTGACCTGGCAGCACGTGGGGAAAGTGTGCGCAGCGCAAGCAGGTGAATGGCAACACCTACTGCAGAGCCTACGGCGATAGCCGCGACCGTGCGTACCGACAGGTGCCCAGGGAGGAAAAGAATGGCAACGGCGATCGTGGTCGCAGCCATCCAACCGATCAGATACATATGGTGCTTTTCCACTGCCAAGGTGACCGAGCCGGTAATCATCAACATGGCGGTCAACGTCGCACCGAGCGTCAGCGCCGCGAGCACCGGCCCGGACACGTGATAGCTGTCGTCCAGGATGAGAGTCATGATCCACGGGCCGATGAGCCATGCCAGGCCCGCCCCGAAGGTGCCGAAAGCAGCCAACGCTCCCAACGGCTTGGCCAGCGCTGCCAGTACACCCTCGGAGCGATGCCGGACAAAGCTCACAATGATGGCGTTTTGGAACTTCTCCAAGGGCATGAGCAGCGGAGCGCGGGTCAGCGTTACGGCGTAGGCGATTCCCGCAATGGTCACCGCTGCGGTGAAGTTGTTGGCATGCGGAGGGGTAAGTGACTCGGCTATCCCGGCGCCAGTGGTGACCGCTTCGCCGGCAATCTTGACGATTGTCGGAAAACCTGTGACCAGCACAGCAGATGCGCCAGATGCGCCCATGGCCGTGACCATGAGAGTGATGAAGCGGCGCACCGGGACGTCGGCACGCGCGAACATGACCGAGCGAGTTGCCGAGGAAAACAGCGCGAGAATAAGCCAACTGACTGTCCCGAACACCGTGATAATCAGCCAGGCCAGCAGGCCCCAGCCGAAGTACCAGGCGACGAGTGCCAGTGCTACGCGCACGAGAATGTCGATCATGATTAGGGCGGCGTAGGGGCCCCACAGCTGGCGGCCGCTGAGCAGACCCGAGGTGGTGGCCTGCATGGAGTACAGAGCAAGGCCAGAGGCCATGAGCAGAATTGCAGTGCCGGCATCATCCTGCACGACCAGTGGGGCCCACAGCGGACCCGTCACTGCCATGGTGATGAAAGTAACTGCGGCGACGCCCAGGGAAACTGTGATGGGACGAGCGCCGAGAGTTTGACCCGCTTCCGAGGCTTCCCGCTCCCGCCCCTGATCTTGCTCCCGCTCCCGTGATTCCGCAGCACCGATTGCGCGCGTGGTCTCCTGCATCAGCCCGCCGAGAACACCCGTGAGCGCGAAGAAAAGCCCCCAGAACGCCACAAACTGCAGATTTACTGCATTGGGAAGTGCGCGGGCCGAGATAATCAGCACCGCGAAGCTGCCTATCGCGGCGACAATCGTGGCCAGCGACAACCATTTGAAACCGGACATTGACAGGCCTCTAGCTCTCTAATCCTTGGCCTTCGAGTAGCCGAGCTTTGCAAACTGAGCAGCCAGCTTCTCGACCACGATTGGAGCACCATTATCGCCGATGCCCTGGTCAGCAGGGGAGCGCGTTGGGTCAGTGGGGAAGTCCGGCAAGGAGCTGCGTGACAGCCAGGAGTCAAAGATGACATCCAGGTGCGAGGTGGTGATGCCACGCTCACGGCACACGCGGTTGGCCAGTGCGCGGAAGTCCACTGCATCGACCACACTGTGGCGGTTAGTGGTGGTCCACTTGCGCACCAGGTCGAAGAACACCTCGTCGCCCAGCAGCAGACGCAGAGCGTGCACAGTCAGCGCGCCGCGCTTGTACAGACGGTCGTCGAACATCAGCTTTGGCCCTGGGTTGGCAATCACGATGTCCTGCTCTTCCTCAAGCAGATCCAGGTAGTGCTTGCGGGCGTGCACATCTGCGCTGGCACCACCGCTGACCTCGGACCACACCCACTCGGAGTAGCAGGCAAACCCTTCGTTGAGCCAGATATCGCGCCACTGCGAAATGCCGACACTGTTGCCGAACCACTGGTGCGACAACTCGTGGGCGATCAGTCGATTCCACGTGTCCTTGCCGTCGGCGTGGTTGGCACCGAAGATGGAAAGCCCCTGAGCTTCAATGGGGATCTCCAGGTCATCCTCACAAATGACCACCTGGTAGGCGCGGAAGGGGTAAGGGCCAAAGAGCTTGGCGAATTCATCGAGCATGCGCCCCTGATCGCGGAAGTCATGGCGAGCATTGGCCACCAGCTCAGAAGGCACCCACGCCACCACAGTCGAGGTTTCACACGGCAGCTCGACCTTCTTAAACTGACCGACATTGATGGTGGCCAGGTAGGAGGCCATGGGCTCCTCGGTGACAAACCGCCAGCGGCGGCGCGATCCGCCCACGTTCACCGGAGCGTCGGCAAGCCCTGGTGCGACGACCTCGTAGGGAGCGTCGGTGACCATCGTGAACTCGTAGAACGCCTTGACCTCGGGATCGTCATCGCAGGGGTACCACGATGCCGCGCCCACCGGCTGCGATGCCACGAGCGCACCGTTTTCCAGTTCCTCCCAGCCAATTTCGCCCCACTTCGAGCGCACCGGACGTGGCGTGCCCGAGTAAGTGACAATCAACTGCAGCGTCTCGTCGGGAGCTAGCTGGCGGTCAAAGGTGACTCGCAGCTTACGACCCGAATGGCGCCAACGCTTCACATCGATAGAGTGTGCCTGCGAATCGGAAATCGCATCCACCGAATCGGCCCCCAGCGCATCCGCAAAGTCGAGCGTGATGTGCGAGGTCCAGGCGTTGATCTCGATATGCAGAGTCGCCGTCGCCTTCAGACGATTCGGCCCGACCCGATAGTCGAGGTCCAGCTCGTATTTGTTCACCCGGAAACCCAGGTTGAACGCGATACCGGTATATGGATTAGTGAAATCAGCGCTACTCACGGCTGTTACCTTACTTGAGCTTGTTCCACAGCCACGTAGATATGAGCGCCTCGACAAACGCGACCTGCGAATTATCCGCTGCGCCCGCGTGCCCGCCCTCTGTGTTTTCGTGATAGTCCACCGGCTGTCCCGCCTCTTCCAGCAGCCACGCCAGGCTCCGCGCATGCGCCGGGTGGACACGGTCGTCCCTGGTGGAAGTCGTAATCAACGCCGGTGGGTAGGCGCGCTGCTCTCGCTTGACGACGCGCTGGACCGGCGAATACTGCGCAATTGCAGCCCGCTCGGTGGGGTCGTCCGGGTTTCCATACTCGGCCATCCAGGAGGCTCCCGCGGACAGCCTGTGATAGCGCATCATGTCCGCCAGCGGCACCTGGGACACCACTGCGCCTACCAACTCCGGGTAGGAGGTGAGGCAGACAGCGGTCAGCAACCCGCCGTTGGAACCACCGCGCACGCCCAGCTGTTCGCGCGTGCAGTAGCCACGTGCAACAAGGTCGCGCAGCACGGCCTGATGATCCTCATAGACCCTCATCCGCTCAGTCTTGACCACCGAGGAGTGCCAGGTCGGACCGAATTCGCCACCGCCACGCAGGTTGGCCTCCACGAAGTAACCACCGCGCTCGAGCCAGGTCAGGCCACGAATCGCCGAGTACTGCGGGACCAGCGAGACCTCGAAACCGCCGTAGGCGTGCACGAGGGTTGGGGCTGGGTTCGGAGTGGGTGCGTCTGTGGTTGTCTCCGCGCCTGTGCCATCACCTGTACCAGCGCCCGCCTCCGCGCCGAAGCGGCCGGTGATGCGATACGGAATGCGCGTGCCATCGGCCGAGGTCGCCCAGTGCTGGCGTGTCTCCATCCCCTCACTGTCGAAGAGCGCCGGAGCACGCCGCACTTCCGTGAGCGGGCTGCCGACTTGCCCGTACCAGAGGGTTGCCGGCTGCGTTGCCGAGGTCGACACCAACCAGATCTCATCATCGCGTTCAGAGGTCGTATCAATCACGCTCACAGTGGCCTGCGCAGGTAACTCGCCGAAGGCCTCCACCGGCTCCCATGAGGCCTCGCGCAAGACAACCAACTTCGTCGCGACATCCTCCAACAGCGTCAGCACCAGGAAGTTCTTCGTCCACGCGAGCTGCTGGAACGACGTGTGCGCATCCGGGGTGAAAATCACCTCCACCTCACGCGAGCCTGCCAGCCACTTTTCTAGCTCCACAACAGCCACGCCACCAGCCGGAATGCCGTTGAAGTCCGTGCGCGGCATCAGCACCAGCCACTGCCTATGGACACTCGTTCGGCAGTCCTGCGGCACCTCCAGAATCTGCAGCGAAAAGTCCCCATTCTGCTGCGCCGCCAACTTGCCCGAACGCTCCGCTGCCACGAACCGCTGCGAATTATAAAAATCATGCGCACGCTCGACAAACAGCCGCTCGAAACCCTCCGTCGCGTCGAACCAGCCGCCCACGGCCACATCATCACTGTGGCCCGAGAAAATCACATCCGCGCTTGACGACGGCATGCCGCGCCGCCACCTACGTACCTGCCGAGGGTAGCCCGAATCCGTCAGTGACCCGGGACCAAAATCACTGCCAACGAGAATCTCGTCACGGCCCAACCAACAGACATCGGACTTCGCCTCCGGGAGGTAGAACGGCTCATCCTTGACAAAAGTGCAGTTGACGAGGTTAAACTCCCGCACCACGGTGGCATCGGCGCCGCCGCGAGAGAGCAGAATTAACGCGCGGTCATACTCCGGATAACGGCACACCGTGCCCTTCCAGACCCAGTTTTCTCCTTCGGCTTTCGCCAGCTCATCGAGGTCAATCAGCACTTCCCACTCGGTCGCCTGCGGATCTTCCTGGCCAGCCAGATAGCTCTGCAACGAGGTGCGCCGCCACAGACCCCGCGGATGCTCGGCATCCCGCCAGAAGTTATAGAGGTACTCGCCGCGCCGCACCGGGTATGCGATCCGGGCATCGGTGTTGAGCGCAGTCAGGATGCGTTGTTCCAGGTTGGTGCGGTCGCTGGTGTCGTCGGCAAGCGAATCGACGCCTGCGACGCTGGCCTCCGACTGCGCGCGAGCCCACGCCAGCGCCTGGGAGCCGTCGATATCGTCCAGCCAATCGGGGACAAGGTCAGTGGAGAGGAAGGAGAAATTGTTGCCCAAGTCGGTGTCCGTGTCGGTGCCCATGCCCACCACCGTAGCCGACAGCAGTAGGTAAAACCGGGACTCGCGCGTGAAGTAAAGGCAAGTCGTGCGTAGACTTGTGCACGTGGCTGAACATTTTGATCTTGTAGTACTCGGCGGCGGTCCTGGCGGATACGTCGCAGCAATCCGTGCATCCCAGCTGGGTCTGAAGACCGCTGTGGTGGAGAAGCAATACTGGGGCGGAGTCTGCCTCAACGTTGGCTGTATCCCATCCAAGTCTCTGTTGAAGAACGCCGAGGTGGCGCACATTTTCAACCATGAGGCTAAGACCTTCGGTATCTCCGGCGATGTCTCCTTTGACTTCGGTGCCGCACACGCGCGTTCGCGCAAGGTGTCCGCGGGCATTGTCAAGGGTGTTCATTTCCTGATGAAGAAGAACAAGATCACCGAAATCAACGGTTTCGGTGAATTCACTGGTCCGACCTCCATGGCCATCACTGATGGCGATGACGAAGGCAAGGAAATTACCTTCGATAAGGCGATTATTGCGACCGGCTCTGTCGTCCGTTCCCTGCCGGGCGTTGAGGTCGGCGGCAACATCGTTTCCTACGAAGAGCAGATTCTCTCCGACGAGCTGCCGGACTCCATGGTTATCGTCGGCGCTGGCGCCATCGGTATGGAGTTCGCATACGTCTTGGCTAACTACGGCGTGGATGTCACCATCGTCGAGTTCATGGACAACGTTCTACCGAACGAGGACGCAGACGTCTCCAAGGTTATTGCCAAGGAATACAAGAAGCTGGGCGTCAAGCTCATGACCGGACACAAGACCACCTCCATCGTGGACAATGGTGACTCGGTTGAGGTCAAGGTCGAGGCCAAGGATGGCGGCGACGAGCAGACTCTGACCGTCGACCGCGTTATGGTCTCCATCGGCTTCGCACCGCGCACCGAGGGTATCGGCCTGGACAAGGCTGGTGTTGAGTTGGGCGAGCGCGGCGAGATTGTCATCGACGAGTACATGCGCACCAACGTCGACAACATCTACGCCATCGGTGACGTCACCATGAAGCTGCAGCTGGCACATGTCGCTGAGGCACAGGGCGTTATTGCAGCCGAGCACATGGCGGGTCACGAGACCGAGACTATCCCGGACTACAACATGATGCCACGCGCAACCTTCTGTAACCCACAGGTTGGTTCCTTCGGTAAGACCGAGGCACAGGCCAAGAAGTGGGCAGAGGAGAACGGTCGCGAGATTAAGGTCTCCACCTTCCCGTTCTCTGCAAACGGTAAGGCGCAGGGTCTGGCGGAGCCGGTTGGTTTCGTGAAGCTCATTGCAGATGCCGAATACGGCGAGCTGCTGGGTGGCCACATGGTGGGCGCCAACGTTTCCGAGCTCATGCCGCAGCTGGTTCTGGCTGAGAAGTACGAGCTGACCACTGAGGAAATCGGCCGCGCCGTCCACATTCACCCGACCATGTCCGAGGCCATGAAGGAAGCAGCCGAGGGCGTTATGGGCAAGATGATCAACCTGTAAGAGGTTGTGGCTCTGCCCTGGGGCCAGTTTTCGCTGGTCCCGGCTCAGGCAGATACGAGTTAGTGCTTAAGTTTATGACAGTTTGACCGTGAAAATCGGTGCGAAAGTGTCATAAACTTAAGCACTTTCTTTTTTTTGGGGTCTTTCTTTTTGGGGTCTTCCCCCGCAAATCAAGCCTCCGCAAACAGGCCGACCCTGCGCCCGTCGTAAAGCGAATTAGTACGGTGAGACGGTGGAACGGTGCATGTTGATGTCGATATCCCGATGAATCGGCGGGAACGCGCGCTGCGGACATGCCTCGCGGGAGCAGACCCTGCAGCCGGCACCGATCGGAGTGGCGGCGTCGAGGTCCGCGAGATCGAGACCATCGGCGTACACAGTGCGCTCAGCGTGACGGGCCTCGCAGCCCAAACCGATGGCAAAAACCTTGCCTGGCTTGCCGAAACGCGCCGCATGATGTTCCACGGTCCGCGAGATCCACATGTACGGCCGACCATCCGGCATGAGCGCGACCTGCCGCATGACTTTGCCGGGATAGGAGAAGGTCTCGTAGACGTTCCACAGTGGACAGGTACCACCCGAATGCGTGAAGTGGAAGCCCGTGGCGGATTGGCGTTTGGACATGTTGCCCGCGCGGTCGACGCGCACGAACGTCCACGGAATACCGCGCAAGCTGGGCCGTTGCATTGTGGACAGGCGGTGGCAGATGGTCTCGTAGCCGACTCCATACGTGCGCGACAACAGCTCGATGTCGTAGCGTTTCGACTCAGCCATCGCATGGAACGACTCATACGGCAGAATCAGCGCCGCCGCGTAGTACGTCGCGACTCCGCGTTGCGCCAGCTTCCGCGACTCCTCCGACATGAAATGCCCGGACGCGACGGCCTCGGAAATGGTCTCCCCCTGCTCCAAAAACCCCAGCTCCGTGGCCATGCGGAAGGCCCGCTGCCCCGGCGAGAGGTGCCGCGCGAGGTAGAGCGTCTTCGTCCGCCGATCAAGGCTGTGCTGAACATCGCCTAACGACGATTCCAGCGCAATCCGAATCCCATGGTCGTTGGACAGCCTGTCGGCCAGCACAGAGACCACATCGGTGGTCTCATCGGTGATGCGCAGCTCGCGAGCCAGCTCCTCGGCGGCGGTGTCGACCGAAGCGATGTAGTTCTGGCGGGCATAGAAGTAGTCGCGGACTTCCTCGTGTGGCATGGTCAGCGCCTGTGAGCCGGAGGCGGTGTCGGTGCTGTTGCCGAAGTTGCGCTCTTCGGTGGCCAGGGAGAGTTTGTCGGTGACGTTGCGGTAGCGGCGGTGGATGTCCACCATGATGCGGGCGATGTCGGGGTGGTTGCGGACCATTTCCGAGATTTCCTGCAGGTCCATGGGGGACTTGGCGATCTCTTTGTCCATCACCACATCTTGGACCTCAGCGAGGAGGCGGGAGTCGTCATCGCGGGAGAAGAAAGTCGCGTCAACGCCGAATGTGTCCGTGATACGAAGCAGAACAGGAACGGTCAGCGGGCGGACGTCGTGCTCGATCTGGTTGACGTAACTAGCCGAGAGACCCAACGCCTGCGCGAGCGCGGCCTGGCTGAGGTCGCGCTCGCGGCGGAGCTGGCGGAGGCGGGATCCGACATAGGTTTTCGACATACTGCCCAGCATATCGCGGGCTTTGCTGAATTTGTGTAGAAAACCGTTGCAAGCTTTGCTTGCGTGTGTAGGTGCTCAGGTTCTCTGGCACGCTTCACGACGGCCCGGAGTCGACACGTCGATGAACACACAAAAACACCCAGCGGTGGCTGCAGGTGCAGCCCTCGCTGGGTGTTGAAGCTAGGTCTTAGACCTAAGCCCTAAGCCGAGTGACTTAGAACTGACCCTCCTCGGTGGAGCCCTTCAGGGCGGTGGTGGAGGAGTTCGGGTCGACGGTGGTGGCGATGCGGTCGAAGTAACCAGCGCCAACCTCGCGCTGGTGCTTGACAGCGGTGAAGCCGCGCTTCTCGGCAGCCTCGAACTCGCGGTTCTGCAGGTCGACGAATGCGGACATCTGCTCGCGAGCGTAGCCGTAAGCCAGGTCGAACATGCCGTAGTTCAGGGCGTGGAAGCCAGCCAGGGTGATGAACTGGAACTTGAAGCCCATCTTGCCCAGCTCGTTCTGGAACTTGGCGATCTCGTCCTTCTCGAGGTGAGCGGACCAGTTGAAGGACGGGGAGCAGTTGTAAGCCAGGAGCTGGTCCGGGTACTCAGACTTGACGCCCTCAGCGAACTTCTTAGCCAGCTCGAGGTCCGGAGTACCGGTTTCCATCCAGATCATGTCAGCGTACGGAGCGTAGGACTTTGCGCGCGCGATGCACGGCTCCAGGCCGTTCTGGACGTGGTAGAAGCCCTCGGAGGTGCGGTCACCGGTGATGAACTTCTGGTCGCGCTCATCAACGTCGGAGGTGATGAGGGTAGCGGCCTCAGCGTCGGTGCGGGCGATGATGACGGTCGGGGTGTTGGAGACGTCAGCAGCCAGGCGAGCAGAGGTCAGGGTACGGATGTGCTGCTGGGTCGGAATCAGGACCTTGCCGCCCAGGTGGCCACACTTCTTCTCAGAAGCAAGCTGGTCCTCCCAGTGGGTACCAGCGGCACCAGCGTTGATCATGGCCTTCTGCAGTTCGTAGACGTTCAGAGCGCCACCGAAGCCAGCCTCACCGTCAGCGACGATCGGCAGCAGCCAGTTGTCGACGGAGTCGTCGCCCTCGATGCGAGCGATCTCGTCTGCGCGGAGCAGAGCGTTGTTGATGCGGCGAACGACGTTCGGCACGGAGTTAGCCGGGTACAGGGACTGGTCCGGGTAGGTGTGGCCGGAGAGGTTAGCGTCACCAGCAACCTGCCAACCGGAGAGGTAGACAGCCTTCAGGCCAGCGCGAGCCTGCTGAACGGCCATGTTACCGGTCAGTGCACCCAGAGCGTTGATGTAGGAGTCGTCCTTAACGTTGACGCCTTCCCACAGGATCTCAGCGCCACGGCGAGCGAGGGTGTTCTCCTCGACGACGGTGCCCTGGAGCTCAGCGACCTGCTCAGCGGTGTAGTCGCGGGTGATACCTTCCCAGCGCGGGTTCTCGTCCCAATCCTTCTGGATTTCGGCGGCGGTACGTGCCTTACCAACGTTAGACATAAACGGAGTCACTTCCTTTTGCTTGCTTTTCGAACTCCGGGTGCTGACTTAAGAACAATTCCGACAGAACCGATCTACAGGCTGACCCGATAGTGACCGCGGTGTCGCGTGAATGCAGGGGGTGCTAGCAAAATGCCGTACCCCTGCACGCAAACACGCGAACAAAAACAATGTCCGCTTCCGCGTGCCATGTCTCACATTTTGGGGCATAGCGCTAAGTTCGTCAAGCAGCTTCGGATGTGAATTCAAGTATGTAATACGGATAACACTTGTGAAGATTGCAAACATTGCATTGTGTAGCTTGGCTTTAGTAATTTTCGCCTGTGACCGGCCGGTACATTTGTACTGTTATTTCCCTATGGCGGGCTCGCTAATAATGCTCCCCCCGCTTTGGGGTGATTTATAATTTGGTAATTATCAAACCTAGTCGTTAACGGTGTTTGGGGTTTAGGGGGTGCTTCACTACCCCCGAAATTACGGCCGTAGAGGTAGAAACGGGCTTCTAAATACACTGCCGTTACACCATCAATACCCCGCTGGAGCGTTCCTGGATGGTGGTCAGAGCTTCGGTTGCCATCTCGCTTTTACGGTCTGGTTTGAAGGTGGAGGCTGTCGCGACACGATTGGTCACTGGCCGTTGATACGCAGGTCGCAATAGTAAATGCCTGTGAGGCACGACACTTTCCCATTGCGTGTGGTGTTCCGTGGCTGGAGGAAAGAGCGCCGGGGATGCTGCGGTCAATGCGGGTGGGGGAGGGCTGGTTGTGGCGTCAGGGCTGAATGCCCGAATGGTCATCGGGGAGGGGTGGGGTCTGTTCGCGGGGTGCTCGTCGTAAAGCGAATGAAATGGCAAATGTGAGCGGCGCTATACCGGGCTGGCGGTTGGGGGTTATGAAAAAAGACGGTCCATAAGTGCGCCGAATCACATACAGTAGGGGAACAACGCATCCAGTGCGTGAGCCGCTGACGTGGCTGTGGCTGGATGGGCAAATTGCAATCAATAGTTTTGAGGAGAGCAATGGCACAGCGTATTTCGGCAGGTGGAATGCAGGTCGCGAAGGTTCTTTACGACTTCGTTAATGACACCGCACTCCCCGCCGCCGGCATTGAGGACAAGGACGCGTTCTGGAACGGCTTTGGTGACATTGTCGCTAAGTACACTCCGCGCAACCGCGAGCTGCTGGCCAAGCGTGATGAGCTGCAGGAAAAGCTCGACGCTTGGTACAAGGAGCACCCGGGTGAGCAGAACCAGGATGAGTACGTCGCATTCCTGAAGGAAATTGGCTACCTCGTTGACAACCCGGGTGATTTCCAGGTCACCACCGAGGGCGTCGACACCGAGATCACTTCCACCGCTGGTCCGCAGCTGGTTGTGCCGGTCCTCAACGCCCGTTTCGCCATCAACGCTGCGAACGCACGCTGGGGCTCGCTTTACGACGCGCTGTACGGTACCAACGCTATTGCTGAAGATGGCGGTGCGGAGAAGGACACCCCGGGCTACAACAAGGTCCGCGGTGACCGCGTTATCGCATGGGGCCGTGACTTCCTGGACAAGGCTCTGCCGCTGGTCGACGGTTCCCACGCGGACGTCACCTCTTACGACATTGTCGACGGTCACCTGCAGGCAACCCTGGAAGGTGGCGCTACCTCCGGTCTGCGCGAGCCGGAGACCCTGGTCGGCTACACCGGTGACAAGGACGCACCGGAGTCCATTTACTTCAAGCACAACGGTCTGCACATCCAGCTGCTGATTGACCCGGAGTCCCCGGTTGGCAAGACCGACAAGGCTGGTGTCAAGGACATCATCCTGGAAGCCGCTGTCACCAACATCATGGACCTCGAGGACTCTGTCGCCGCAGTTGACGCTGCCGACAAGACCCTGGGGTACACCAACTGGCTGGGCCTGAACGTCGGTGACCTTGCAGTCGAGTTCACCCGTGGTGGCAAGAAGCTGTCTCGTGCCATCAACGACGACCGCACCTACACCGGTCTTGACGGTTCCGAGGTCACCCTGCACGGTCGTTCCCTGAACCTGATCCGTAACGTCGGCCACCTGATGCAGAACCCGGCCATCCTCGACCGCGACGGCGAGGAGATCTTCGAGGGCATCATGGATGCCGTCATCACCGCTGCTTGTGCAATCCCGGGCCTGGACCAGGACAACGCACGTAAGAACTCCCGTACCGGTTCGATTTACATTGTGAAGCCGAAGCAGCACGGCCCGGATGAGGCTGCTTTCACTAACGAGCTGTTCGCTGATGTGGAGAAGCTGCTGGGTCTGCCGCACAACACCCTGAAGGTCGGCCTGATGGATGAGGAGCGTCGTACCTCCGTCAACCTGGACGCTGCCATCAAGGCTGTCTCCGAGCGTGTCGTCTTCATTAACACCGGCTTCATGGACCGCACTGGTGATGAGATCCACACCTCCATCCAGGCTGGTCCGATGTTCCGCAAGGCTGTTCAGAAGACCGCTCCGTGGATGCTGGCTTACGAGGACAACAACGTCGACTCCGGCCTGGCACACGGCCTGCAGGGCAAGGCTCAGATCGGTAAGGGCATGTGGGCTATGACCGAGCAGATGGCTGAGCTGCTGGAGCAGAAGATTGGTCAGCCGAAGCAGGGTGCTTCCACCGCGTGGGTTCCGTCCCCGACCGGTGGTGTGCTGCACGCTACCCACTACCACGAGGTTGACGTCTTCGGCGTTCAGGACAAGCTGCTTACCGACGGTCGCCGCGACACCTTCGGTGATCTGCTCACCATCCCGGTAGCGGCAGCTAAGGCTGGTGAGCCGGGCGCTGACTGGTCCGATGAGGACAAGGCTAACGAGCTGGACAACAACTGCCAGTCCATCCTGGGTTACGTTATCCGCTGGGTTGAGCAGGGTGTTGGCTGCTCCAAGGTGCCGGACATCAACGATGTTGACCTGATGGAGGACCGCGCTACCCTGCGTATTTCCTCCCAGACTCTGGCTAACTGGCTGCTGCACGGTGTTGTCACCGAGGAGCAGATCATCGATTCGCTTCAGCGTATGGCCGAGGTCGTTGACCGCCAGAACGAGGGCGATGAGGCGTACCTGCCGATGGCCCCGGACTTCGACAAGTCCATCGGTTTCCAGGCTGCCAAGGAGCTCATCCTCGACGGTGTCAACCAGCCGTCCGGTTACACCGAGCCGATCCTGCACCGCCGTCGCCTGGAGTTCAAGAAGCGCGAGGGCATCGACCAGGATTAATTCTGGGTCAGGCTGCGGCTGCCGAGCCTGAAATAACAAAATAGCTACCCAAACTGCCGGTGTGTAGGTGGTATTGGCAAACCTCTGATGCCAATTCCGCGTGCGCGTCGGCAGTTTTATTTGTCGGTGCGGGGCGGGCTTGTGCTGGGAACGCACGCGTTGGGTGCCCCATGGTGGAAACATGCGATGCCCTCCGCCGAGATACCCGGGTTCACAAGCGGGGTAGGGGCAACGTTGCTAGCGTTGATTGAGAAGTTAATTGCGAATATGCAGTCTGTAACGTCCAAGGAGCTGCGACCCCCATGACTAATTCCACGACCGACAGTGCTACCAACCTTGCCAAGGCCAAAGAATTCCTCCATAGCGCGGGCGCAATCCTCTTTGACCTCGACGGGGTAATTACCCCTACCGCCGATGTGCACGAGCAGGCGTGGGCGGACATGTTTAGCGACTACTTTGAGCACAAGGGTGTCTCGGCCTACACAGAGGAAGACTACTTCACCTACCTCGATGGCCGCCGCCGGGATGAGGGTATTGCAGCAATTCTGGAATCTCGCGGCATCTCGCTGCCACACGGTAGCGATGAGGACACAGCGAAAGACGAGACGATTGTGGGGCTCGGGAAGCGCAAGAATGACGACTTCCTGGCGCGAGTCGAGAAGGGAATTGAGGCCTACCCGGGGTCGGTTGCGCTGCTCGACGAGTTGCAGGGCGCGGGGGACTCGTCGGCAAGCGAAAAACCGCAGTTGGCGGTGGTTAGCTCGTCGAAGAACGCGGTGCCGGTGCTGACGGCCGCTGGGCTGCGTGAGCGGTTCGTGGAGATTGTTGACGGCGTGGTGGCGCACGAGAACAACCTGCCGGGTAAGCCAGCCGCCGATACTTTCGTGTACGCGGCTGAGAATCTGGGGGTGGCACCGCGCGATGCTGTGGTGGTCGAGGATGCCATCAGCGGTGTGCAAGCGGGTGCAGCCGGCGCATTTGGTCTGGTCATTGGTGTTGACCGCGGTGCTGGCGCAGAAGCGCTGCGCCGAGCGGGTGCCGACATTGTGGTCAGTGATTTGGCGGAACTCGTCTAGGCTGGCTCGAGACAAATGGCTGAGAGAAAACCGGAAGGCATCATGGCCAACGATTCAACCACAGCAGCAGCCGACGAGACCGAGCGTGTGATTCCGCAGGTGCAGGGTCACGACGCGGAGACCGCCGAGGCTGAAAAACAGGAGGAGACGGTGTCCCCAGTTCGTCGTAAGCAGCGTCGTAACTTCCCGGCGGGTCGTGCGGATAAGCACCACCACCTGGTGAATGCCGAGGGACTCATGGACCGAGACATCACTCCGGTCGATGAGTGGCGTCTGATTGAGACGAAGCCGAACGGCCTTCCGCTCGGTTTGGGCGAGACGCTGTTTGCGCTGTCGAACGGGTACATCGGCATGCGTGGCAACCCGCCGGAGGGCCGTGACTCCAGTGAACACGGCACTTATATCAACGGTCTGCATGAGACATGGCCGATTAGGCACGCCGAGGACGCCTACGGCCTAGCCCGCCAGGGGCAGACGATTGCCAACGCTCCGGACGCCAAGGCAATGCGTCTCTACATTGACGATGAGCCCCTGCGTCTCGGCAATGCTGAGGTCAGCGACTACGAACGTAGCCTGGATTTCCGTGAGGGGGTGCTGCGTCGTCGGTTCATTTGGCGCACCCCGGGTGGCAAGCACGTTCGCGTCACCTCTGAGCGCATGGTGTCTTTCCAGGAAAAGCATGTCGCCGCGATGAGTCTGGAAGTCGAGCTGCTGGATGCGGATGCTGCGGTGATGATCAACTCGCAGATCCTCAACCGCCAGGACGGCGAGGACGAGTACCACGATGCCGCCAAGGCGCAGGGCACCGAACTGGATCCCCGTCGCGCCGAAGCATTGGAAGACCGCGTTCTGATTCCGGCATTTCAGTCGGAATCGGCGCACGGGCAGCGCTCGACACTGGGCTACCGCTGCGCAAACTCCGGTATGACCGTGGCCACTTCCATGGACCACACCTTTACTGTCCGCACTCCCGACGGCACGGAGCCGTTCGTAGAGGTTTCGCAGTCGACCGAGCCGGATGTGGCCAGCTCCCTGTTTAACCTGGATGCGCCGGTCGGCACTGTCATCCGCCTGGAGAAGCTGGTCGCGTACCACTCCTCCCGCAAGGTTCGTGCCGAAGAGCTGGCATTCCGCTGTGAGCGCACCCTGAACCGCGTCGGACGCATCGGCATGCTGGGGCTGATGGAGAACCAGGAGGAGTGGCTCGAACGCTTCTGGGAGCGCTCTGACGTGGTCATTTACAATCAGCCGGAGATTCAGCAGGCAGTGCGCTGGAACATTTGGCAGATTATCCAGGCCGCCGCCCGCGCTGAATTCCAAGGTGTGCCGGCCAAGGGAATGACCGGCACTGGCTACGGCGGCCACTACTTCTGGGACACGGAAATCTACGTGACCCCATTCCTTACTTATACGTCGCCGCAATTCTCGCGCAATGCCATGCGCTTCCGCTGGGACATGCTCGAAGCCGCGTGGGCGCGTGCCGACGAACTGGCGCACGACGGTGCCCTCTTCCCGTGGCGCACTATCAATGGTCAGGAGTCCTCGGCTTACTTTGAGGCCGGCACGGCGCAGTACCACATCGATGCGGACATCGTGTACGCGATGATGAAGTACGTCTATGCCTCCGGCGATGAGGAGTTCCTGCTCAAGGAGGGCACGGATCTGCTGCTCGGCACGGCCAGATTCTGGATGTCGCTGGGATTCTTCGATGCCGAGCATCGAGAGTTCCAGATTCACAGCGTCACCGGTCCAGATGAGTACAACACGGTGGTGAACAACAACCTGTACACCAACGTGATGGCGCAGTATAACCTGCGGGTTGCTGCGGACGTCGTCAAGCAGATGAAGCGTGATCGCCCTGCTGCCTATCGCGAACTGACCAACCGCTTCGACCTCACCGAGCGCGAGGTTGAAGAGTGGGAGCAGGCCGCTGAGGCGATGTACATCCCGTTCGATGAGAAGCTCGGCATTCACCCTCAGGATGACCAGTTCCTGCTGCGCAAGCGCTGGAATCTCGACGACCCCGAGGTTGGCCCGCTGCGCCCGCTGCTGCTGCATTACCACCCGCTGACGATTTACCGTCACCAAGTCATTAAGCAGGCGGACGTCGTCCTCGCACTGTTCCTCATGGGCAATCGCTTTACGACGGAACAAAAGCGCGCAGACTACATGTATTACGATCCGCTCACCACTGGTGATTCCTCGCTGTCCGCCGTTGTGCAGTCCATTGTTGCGGCCGAGTTGGGCTTGCAGGAGCAGGCAATGGACTTTTTCCTCCGCGGACTCTATGTGGACCTGGCGAACTTGCATGGCAACGCTGCCGATGGTGTCCACGTCGCATCTGCCGGTGGAGTGTGGCAGTCCCTGGTCTATGGCTTCGGTGGTTTCCGCGACCACGATGGCCGCTACAGTATCGATCCGCGTCTGCCGGAAGACTGGAGTGGTCTGACGTACCGAGTCACTATTCATGGTTGTCGTATCCGGGTGACGGTGCGTGGCCGCACGGTGGAAGTCGTCCTAGAGGAGGGCGACCACCAGGTTGGACCGATTATGGTCGCGGGCCATGAGGTCATCATTGGTCCGGAGCCGTTGACCGTGGTGATGGCGAACTCGGATCAGAGCGAGGATTAGTCGGACGGCTTCGGCTGTACACGGTGCCAATAGGGGGGGGGGATTGCCTGTTGGGGGTGGCTGTTTGGGTTCTTTGGGGAATTCGGCAGGGGTAAAAATAAAGAATTTCGCAACATAATTATTGAGTATTAAAACCGTCCACCTGAGAAAAGTGGGCGGTTTTTTATTTTCGTGCTATTTATGTTGCGTTATTAGCTGGTTTGGGTAGGTGAAAAATCGGCAAAAGTCGGGGTAGGGGCGTTTTTATGGTGGGGAAGAGGATTTATACAGCGACGACATCAGAAGTGGCTAAAATGCGATAACCTGAGAAAAGGCGGAGAAAAGCCCTAGGTAACCTGTGAAAATCCCCACCCAAAAGGGGGAAAAATGTTTACCAGGCGCTGTGTGACTTTAGAGTGAATATGACACTGGAGGTGCCATGACTGTTAAAAGTTCAAACCGTGACGCAATCGCGCACGGCAAAATTAATGTAGAACCGCTGCGCGAGCAGCCTAAATACCCCTCATGGGCTCTGAAGCTGACCATGGCCGTCACTGGCGTGCTGTTTGGCCTCTTCGTTATTGTCCACATGCTGGGTAACCTGAAAATTTTCTCTGGCGCGGAAGACTTCAACGCATACGCGACCTTCCTGCGCACTGTCGGTGCTCCGGCAGTTCCGAACGAGGGCATTCTGTGGATTTTCCGCATTGTCCTGCTGGTAGCTATTGTCCTGCACATTTTCGGTGGCCTCACCCTGGCTGCACGTGCTAAGCAGTCCCGCGGTAAGTTCCGCCGTCAGGGAATGGTGTCCAGCTGGAACACCTTTACTGCACGTTCGATGGTGATCACCGGCATCGTGCTGCTGGCTTTCATCATCTTCCACCTGCTGGACCTGACCATCGGTGCTGGCGTTGCTCCGTCTTCTTTCGAGCACGGTGAGGCGTACCAGAACGTGGTTGCGTCCTTCTCGCGTCCGGGTGTTGTTGTTTGGTACATCATTGCGCAGCTCGCTCTGCTGCTGCACCTGTCCCACGGTCTGTGGACTGCTACTTCCGACCTCGGTATCACCGGTAAGCGCTGGCGCAAGGTTCTGCTGTTCCTGTCCGGCCTGCTGCCGCTGCTGGTTGTTGTCGGCAACATCTTCATCCCAGTCGCCGTCCTGACCGGTCTGGTCTCGTAGGTCGAGGAGGAAATTTACTATGACTAACACTGAAGCAACCGCCGCTGCGGACTTCCGCGCGCCGGAAAGCGTTGTCGACGGGGTCAAGATCGGCAAGGTTCTGTCCGATAACTCCCCGGGTGACAAGGTCTCTATGAAGGACCACTGGCAGTACCAGAAGGATCACGCCAACCTGGTTTCGCCGCTGAACCGTCGTAAGTTCCGCGTCATGGTCGTCGGTACCGGCCTGGCTGGTGGCGCTGCCGCTGCTGCCCTCGGTGAGCTCGGTTACGACGTGCAGGTTTTCACCTACCACGACGCTCCGCGCCGTGCGCACTCCATTGCTGCACAGGGTGGTGTCAACTCCGCTCGCGGTAAGAAGGTCGACAACGACGGCGCTTACCGCCACGTCAAGGACACCGTTAAGGGCGGCGACTACCGCTGCCGCGAGAACGACTGCTGGCGTCTGGCTGTCGAGTCCGTCCGCGTCATCGACCACCTGAATGCAATTGGTGCTCCGTTTGCTCGCGAGTACGGCGGTACCCTGGCAACCCGTTCTTTCGGTGGTGTGCAGGTCTCCCGTACGTACTACACCCGTGGTCAGACGGGCCAGCAGCTGCAGCTGTCGACTACCTCGGCTCTGCAGCGCCAGATTGGTCTCGGCAACGTCGAGATCTTCACCCACAACGAGCTGGTTGACATTATCGTCGCCGACGGCCGTTGCCAGGGTGCCATCATGCGTAACCTCATCAATGGTGAGCTGACCGTTCACACTGCTCACGCAGTTATTCTGGCTACCGGCGGTTACGGCAATGTCTACCACATGTCCACGCTGGCCAAGAACTCCAACGCTTCGGCCATCATGCGTGCATACGACCAGGGTGCTTACTTCGCATCCCCGTCCTTCATCCAGTTCCACCCGACCGGTCTTCCGGTCAACGCGCACTGGCAGTCGAAGACCATTCTGATGTCCGAGTCCCTGCGTAACGACGCACGTATTTGGACCCCGAAGAAGAAGGGCGACGAGCGCCCGGCCAACGACATCCCGGAGGACGAGCGCGACTACTTCCTGGAGCGTCGCTACCCGGCATTCGGTAACCTCGTCCCGCGTGACGTCGCTTCCCGTGCCAACTCTCAGCAGATTAACGCCGGCTACGGTGTTGGTCCGCTGAAGAACTCCGTCTACCTGGATCTGCGTGACGCAATTGAGCGCCTGGGCCAGCCGGTCATCAAGGAACGCTACTCGAACCTGATTCAGATGTACGAAGAGGCAATCGGTGAGGACCCGTACAAGGTTCCGATGCGCATTGCTCCGACCTGCCACTTCACCATGGGTGGCCTGTGGTCTGACTTCAACCAGATGACCTCCATCCCGGGTCTGTTCACCGGTGGCGAGGCATCCTGGACCTACCACGGTGCAAACCGCCTGGGTGCAAACTCCCTGCTGTCCGGTTCGGTCGACGGTTGGTTCACCCTGCCGTTCACCATTCCGAACTACCTTGGCCCGCTGCTCGGTACCGACCGCCTGGCTGAGGATGCCCCGGAGGCCAAGGAAGCGCTGGACCGCGCTCAGGCTCGCCTGGACAAGCTGATGAGCATCCAGGGTAAGCACGGCGCTGAGTACTTCCACCGCCAGCTCGGTGAGATTCTCTACCGCGACTGTGGTGTGGCCCGTAACAAGGAAGACCTGGCTCGCGGTATCGAGGAGATCCGCGAACTGCGTAAGGCATTCTGGTCTGACCTGTTCATCCCGGGTGAGCCGAATGAGATGAACCAGCAGCTCGAGTACGCTAACCGCGTTGCTGACTACATCGACCTCGGTGAGCTCATGTGTGTCGACGCCCTCGACCGCGATGAGTCCTGCGGTGCTCACTACCGCGATGACCACATCTCCGAAGATGGCGAGGCAGAGCGCGATGACGCTAACTGGTGCTTCGTTTCCGCATGGGAGCGAGGCAACAATGGTCCTGCATGGGATCAGTCCGGTCACGAATTCATTCGCCACGCCGAGCCGCTCACCTTCGAAGCCGTCCCGCTCATGACAAGGAACTACAAGTAATGAAACTGCACCTTGAAATCTGGCGCCAAGCAGGTCCGAACGTCGAGGGACACTTTGAATCCGTTGACGTTGACGACGCCGTCGCAGAGATGTCGATCCTGGAGCTGCTTGACCACGTCAACTCCAAGTACGTCGAGTCCGGCAAGGAGCCGTTCGCGTTCGCATCTGACTGCCGTGAGGGTATCTGTGGTACCTGTGGTCTGAACGTCAACGGTCGTCCGCACGGCCCGGGCCAGAACACCCCGACCTGTCAGCAGCGTCTGCACCAGTTCAGCGATGGTGACACCCTGAAGATCGAGCCGATGCGCTCCGCCGCATACCCGGTCATCAAGGACATGGTCGTTGACCGCTCCGCTCTGGACCGTGTCCTCGAGCAGGGTGGCTACGTCTCCATCAACGCTGGTACCGCTCCGGATGCAGATACTCTGCACCTGAACCACGAGACTGCTGAGTTCGCACTTGACCACGCAGCCTGCATCGGCTGTGGTGCTTGTGTCGCAGCCTGCCCGAACGGTGCTGCACACCTGTTCACCGGCGCAAAGCTGGTTCACCTTTCCCTGGTCCCGCTGGGTAAGGAAGAGCGTGGCAAGCGTGCCCGCAAGATGGTTGACGAGGTCGAAGGCACCTTCGGTCCGTGCTCCCTCTATGGTGAATGTGCTGACGTCTGCCCGGCAGGTATCCCGCTGACTGCGGTTGCCGCCGTCACCAAGGAACGAGCTCGTTCGTTCTTCCGCGGTAAGGACGACTAAACTCTTTCTCGATTAGAGTTTTCCAGAAGGGACATAGATTATGGCGAATGCAGTCAAGCGTTACCAGGGCGAAGAGCACTTCGTCGACGGTTACGTGCCTCAGAGCATGAATGCCGAATACTCCTCGCTTCACAAGAGCATTACCTGGATTGGCATGGGTCTCATGCTCGCCTCTCTGGCGGCTTGGGGTACCTTCATTTTCGGTCTCGCAACGACCGTTTTTGCCGACCAGACTGCTGCCTCTCACAGCAACGGTTTCTTGGCTAAGGATGCCGCCAACTACACCGACTACACCGGTGGTTGGAACTTCGACGGCAGCGTGTTCATGTGGGCTGGCTTGGTAGTCGGACTGGTTATGGTTATTGCGGGTCTGGCCTGCATCTCCATCGGTCGTCGTGACTACAAGGCTTACCGAAAGGAATTCGGCACTCACCACTAAAGGCTTGCCCCAGTTAAAAGGGGCTCGCCTCTAGGCGGATGCAACGCTAGCCTTTTGAACTAGCACCTCCACAGTTGATGCCACTGTGCACAGTGCGCTGGGGTGGGGAAGTACTGAGAAGTACCTCTCTCACCAACAGCGGATTGCGGCGCGGTGGCATTTTCGCGTTTTCGGCGCCTAATCTATACACATGGATAACAACCCCGCTAAGCTCCCGGCAGCTGTAGATACGGTCTCGGACCGTCTCGAAGTTCCCGGGCCATCACCTGAGGTTGAAGCGGAAAAACGTGCGCAACTGCGTAAGGCCAAGACTTTCGCTACGATGCTGCTGGTCATCGCAACCGCTGTGTATTTCACATGCCGCGGTATTGAGTCTTCACACTTATCCGCAGGCGAAGTTGTGCCCGCGTGGGTGGGCTACGTCCGCGCTGCTTCTGAAGCCGGCATGGTCGGTGCCCTCGCCGACTGGTTCGCAGTCGTAGCTCTGTTCCGCCACCCGCTCGGCATTCCTATCCCACACACCGCTATCGTCCGCCGCAAGAAGGACCAGGTCGGTGAGTCCCTGGCGCAGTTCGTCGGAGACAACTTCCTGAACCCCGCTTTGATTGTGGACAAGGTGCGTAAGGCCGAGATCCCTGAGCGTATCGGCGAATGGCTGGTAGCGCCGGGAAACGCCGACAAAGTGTCAGCAGAGGTCGGTAAGTTCACCGGAAATGTGCTGGAGGCGATTAATCCCGACGATGCCGCCGCAGTGCTGAAGTCAGCAGTCATCGACGAAGCTGCAGCTCCGGAGTGGGGACCACCAGCGGGTAAGGTTCTCGAGCAGCTGATTGAAGAGGGGCGCACCGAGCCCATCGTCCAGCAGATGGCTGAGTGGCTGCACCGGAAGTCGCTGGGCTCCCAGAATCTTATCGACCGCCTCGTCGGAGAGCGCGCCCCATCCTGGGCGCCGAGCTTTGTCAACGATCTCATCGGCGACAAGGTCTATCGCGAGCTGGTTGATTGGACCTGGCAGGTGCAGCATGACCCTAAGCACGACGCGCGCCTGGCGCTCCACCGCTTCCTCACGCAGCTCGCCATAGATTTGCAGAACGACGAGAAGACCATCGCCAAAGTCGAAGAAATTAAGACTGACATTCTTTCGTCCGCCGCCGTCACACAGGCGCCGGCGAAGATTTGGGCATCAACATCCGCAAAGCTTGTCGACGCTGCCCGCGACCCGGACTCCCTGCTCCGTCGGAAGGTCTCGGAAACGGCCGCCCGCTACGGCGAGCGGATCCAATCCGATCCTGAGTTGCGCAAACGAATGGACCGCCGTTTGGAAGCGGCTGTCGTCTTCATCGCTGAGAATTACTCGGGCGAGATTACCTCGATCATTTCCGAGACCGTCGAGCGTTGGGACGCCGATGAGGCTTCCGACAAGATTGAACTGATGGTCGGTCGCGATCTGCAGTTCATTCGCGTTAACGGCACGGTTGTCGGATCACTGGCCGGTTTGGCTATTTACACCCTGTCGACCTTGGTGTTTGGGGCTATTTAGCAGCACAACCCAGCACATCAGACGGTGTGCGTTAGCATGTAAAAAGCAATGCATCCCTGTTAAAGGAGTTGTTCCCCCGGTGCGCCTGTTACCATCTTTGCCCAGTCTTGCGGACTCGCCGCTAATGGCGATTTCCGTCTATGTGGACGTCTTGTTTCAGTTCGCCATTCCGTTTGTCATCGGCATCTTGGCGCTAATCGGTGCGGTGCTTGTCATCACCACCCGCGCGGATGCCTTTGACGCTGCAGACCGCAAGAGCCGCAACGTCTGGGCCGGCATGCTGGTCGGTTCGGCTATCTTCCTGCTCCTGCCGTGGCTGGGCTGGGCAATGTTGGGCATCCCGCTGATTGCCGGGCTAGTCATCACGGGTATTTACTGGTTGGATGTCCGCCCACAGATTAAGGACATTTTGTCGAACGCGCAGGGCGGTTATTAGTCCCGGGCGGGTGCTAGCTTGCACTACTGAGAAAGTGTCTGGGTTTATGACAGTTTCTGGGTGAAAAACCCGGTTATTTTGTCATAAACCCAGACACTTTCTTTTTTTGGGGGTCTGGTTCCCCGAAAACCTACTGGAACACCACGGTAACCTACTGGAACACCACGGTGCGGTTGCCGTAAACCTGCACACGATCCTCCAGGTGCCAGCGCAAACCGCGGGCGAGGACCTGCTTCTCCGCATCGCGACCTTCACGCTGCATGTCCGCAGCGGTGTACTTGTGGGAGACACGCATGACGTCCTGCTCAATAATCGGACCATCGTCGAGGTCCTCAGTGGCGTAGTGGCAGGTGGCACCGATGAGCTTCACACCACGTCGATAAGCCTGCAGATACGGGCGCGCGCCCATGAACGACGGCAGGAAGCTGTGGTGGATATTAATCGCGCGGCCTTCCCACTTCTCGCACAGATCCGGCGGCAGAATCTGCATGAAACGTGCGAGCACGATGGCATCCGGGTTTTCGGCGTCGACAATCTCGGCGACCTCATCGAATGCCTTACGCTTGCCGACGGCATCCTTGGGGAAGGGCACGTGGTGGAAAGGAATGTCATACGCTGCGACCAGTGGCTCCAGATCGCGGTGGTTGCCAACTACTGCAGCGATTTCCATCGGGTAGTCCGACTGTGCGACGCGGCCGAGCAGATCCTGCAGGCAGTGGCCTTCCTTGGTCACCAGGATGACAGCGCGCTTCGGGACAGCGTTGTCGGTGACCTTCCAGCGGACCTCAGGGCCCCAATCACCGATGAGCTCAGCGAACTTCTCGCGCAGCTCTTCTACAGTCAGGTCGAGCGCGTCGGCGCGGACCGCCTGGCGAGTGAAAAACCATCCGGTCTCCGGGTCGGAGAAAAAGTCCGCCTCGGTAATCCACGCACCAATGTCGGACAGGAAGGTCGACAGGGTGGAAACGATACCGGTACGGTCTGGACAGCCGAGCGAGAAGATGTACTGGCGCTCGGTGGGAGTACCGCTTTTTGCGGTGATGAGAGAGCGAGTCATTCTCGGTATCTTACCTGCTAGCTAAAGGTAAGTTCGTTCACGGTCGACAAAGGCAGATTTGCGCCCGTCAGCGTCAACGCCAGGCCCTCCCCGGTGACGTGCGCTTCCTCCACCTGCATGCCGTGGCCGATGTCGTAGCTCAACAGCGTACCGCTCGCTTCTCCCAGCCAGCCGGCCAGGCCATCGAGGTTTAAGCCGAGGATTGAGCCGCCCTCCAGGTTGATTTCGATATGACCGCCGTTGGCAATCGGGCGGAACTTGGAGGTCGCAAATCCGGAGGCGAATTCAATGTTGAACAGGCCTTCGTCTGGCAGCGGCGTAATCGTGGAAGCGCGTACACCGCTTTCCCGGTTAATCAGCGCCTGCAGCAGCTGAGGTGGAATCGTGACATCTACTCGCAGCGACTCTGCCGTCGGATCCGCGCGATTGCTCAGATCCACGTTTTCCAGGTGCACTTCCGCTGCCGGGTCACCGTTGATCTCCGGTGCGCCACCCAGCGCCTCCGGGTTCTTGACCTCCAGTGTGTTCGGAGTGGACAGATCCATCGAGGGCACGGACTTCGTGGCCAAGGCGAGCAGCATCGGGCGGGTGCCGAAGGAAACGCTCGGGTCCTCGGTCACGGTCACACCGCGCTCTTCGGCGGAGGTGCGGTAACCGTCGGAAATCTCCTTGCTCACGAACATCCGGACGCCGATTTCGCCGGCAATCGCAATAAGCGCCACCACGATGATGACACCGAGGACGGTGGGCAGGACTTTGACGCTCGAAGAGCGTTTAGCAGAACTCATGGTTCCCAGTCTTGCTTAACGACGGCTCCGTCGCTACCACCTATCTTCGCCAGGTATCCGCCGGGGAGCCCGGCAAGCGTGGCAAACCCTTCCCCGGTGCCCCCCCGGTGCGCAACCTACTTAGCGACGTAGTCCGCCAGTACCGCGGTCTCAGCGTTGAGGACGCGCTCCAGGTACGGAGCGGCCTTCTCCTCGAGCTTGCCACCGAGCAGCGGCACGTTGATGGCGAACTCGGAGTTGGTGGTCAGCACTGCACCTTCGCCCTGGGCGGTGAGCTTCTGGGACGCACTGAAGGATGCCGGTACGCCCGAAGCTTCTGTGGTCACGGTGGAGGTCGCGCCGTCGTCGTTAAGCGGGCTGATGACGAACGTGCGCGTCATGCCGACCCCGGACTTAACGAACTTCTGCGCCTGCGCCGGAATCTTGTCGGCAGCGACGGTCTGGCGAATCACGACGGTGGTGCCAGCGTCGGTGGTCTCGAACTTTTCCACCTTGCCGTCAGCTGCCGAGAAACGGTTTGCGACCTTCTCCCAGAAACCGGCGTCGGTGAGGGCCTCGTAGACCTTCTCAATCGGCTGGTCGAAGTTGACGGTGTGCGTGTTAGTCGTAGTCATGCGCTTGATGATACGTAACTTGCACTACGCTAGGGGCGTGGAAAATCTCGACCAATCGCCGAACCCAATTCACCTGACCTCCGACATGGAAGAAGCCATCGATGGGCTTGCGGGGCTAGAGGGGGTGGAGCTCAGCACGCATACCGCTTTCTCGGATCTGACGACGCTCCGCCTCGGCGGGGTGCCGCGTGCCGTCGTCCGGTGTAGCACGACGGACGCTGTGGTCGATGTTGTACGCACGCTTGACGACGCTAACGTGCCCCTCCTCATCGTGGGAGGTGGATCCAACCTGGTGGTAGCCGATGAACTCGAGCCGCTGGTGGCTGTGGTGATCGAGGCTGACAACGTGACCATGAGCACTCGCGGACACGGGTTGGAGTCCGTGTCGGCAATCGTGGAGGCCGAGGCCGGTGCAGTCTGGGACGAGGTCGTGGAGATGAGTGTCGACGCCGGTTTTGGCGGCCTGGAATGCCTGTCGGGTATTCCGGGATCGGCCGGAGCCACGCCGGTGCAAAACGTTGGTGCCTACGGTGCTGAGGTATCGCAGGTTCTGGACGCGGTGCAGCTTTACGATCGCGCAACCGGCTCGGTCGAGTGGGTGGAACCGGAGTCCCTCGACCTTTCCTACCGCTACTCGAACCTGAAGTTCACCGCACGGGCAGTGGTGCTGGCCGTGCGGTTCGAGCTCAGCGTGGATGGGATGTCCGCGCCACTTCGCTATGGCGAACTGGCGCGGCGCCTGGGCGTCGACGAGGCCGAGGCTGCGGCTGGCGAGATTCGCAGGCCGGCTGAGCTGGTGCGCGAAAAAGTGCTTGAGCTGCGCCGGGGCAAGGGCATGGTTCTCGAAGACACTGACCGCGATACCTGGTCGGCGGGTTCTTTCTTTACCAACCCGATCATTCCGGAGAACTCGGTGGAGACCGTGCGTGCAAAGGTTGCCTCGCTGCGTGGGGCTGATGAGGCCGCGAATATGCCCGCATTCCCCGCTGGCCCCGGCCACGAGGGGTGCGTGAAGCTCTCGGCGGCGTGGCTTATCGAGCGCGCCGGGTTCCCCAAGGGCTACCCCGGTGACGGTGCGCCCGCACGACTGTCGACTAAGCACACCCTGGCACTGACCAACCGCGGGATGTCCGGCGATGGTGCGCCGACGACCGCTGCCGACTTGGTGGCTTTGGCACGCGATGTGCGCGCTGGTGTGGAAAAGGCATTCGGCGTGACCCTGGTGCCCGAGCCGGTGTGGGTCGGCGTGAGCATCGATTAGGCCCGCGGCGGGTGGCTGATGGCCAGGGGGAGCCGGGCTGGAGAGGCTGGCGTGACTGATGGGGCCGCTGGGGCTGACAGAACCGCTGGGTAGTCCTCAGCTTGCGCTCCCGGGCCTTCTGTCAATGGGCGGGGATAGAGAAAGTGACTAGGTTTATGACACGTGAATT
>NZ_KV836295.1:0-48426 GCF_001838325.1 Corynebacterium sp. HMSC074C05 | reverse complement strand
AAAGTGACTAGGTTTATGACACGTGAATTGCATTCACTCGCAATTTTTTGCCATAAACCTAGTCACTAAGTCTGGGGGCGGGGATCCGCCTTATGGGGATAGGGGCCAGCTCTACTCAGGCCCCTATCCCAACTACAAAACCACCGTGAACTAATGGGACTTGCGGTGGGAAAGCGAATCGACGCTCTGGCCCTTCTGCTCCAGCTGCTTGAGTAGCACGTCGCGGACGTCCCGGCGGCGGACCTTGCCCATCTGGTCACGCGGCAGTTCCTCCAGGTGGAAGAATGCGCGCGGCACTTTGTACCGGGTCAGGTTGTCGTAGCAGTGGTCGCGGTAGGCATCGGAATCCAGTCGGGCGTAGTCAGCAAGAGTGATGGCGGCTACGACCATCTCGGAGCCGTCGCTCTTTGGCAGGCCGACAACCGTGGCATCGGTGATGTCCGGGTGGGAGAGTAGTACTTCCTCGACCTCGGCCGGGTAGACATTGAAGCCACCGGTGATGATGACCTCCTTGATGCGGGCAACCAGCTTGATGAAGCCGTCCGACTCCATGACTCCGACATCGCCGGTGCGGTACCAACGGTCGCCAGCGGGAAGCTCAGCCGGCCCATCGGTAAAGGACTTCTCCGTTGCTTCCGGGAGGTTGAGATAACCGGCGAAAACCTGTGGGCCTCGGACGATGACCTCGCCCTCCTCGCCGTCAGCGCGGAGCTTGGTGGGGTCATCGGGGTCAACGATGGCGACCTCGGTGTCAGGGAAAGGCAGGCCAACGTAGCCCGGGCGGCGGTTACCGTCCATCGGGTTGCCGACGATAATCGGTGAGGTTTCGGTGAGACCGTAGCCCTCGACAAGGCGACCACCAGTGAGCTTCTCCCACTTCTGCACGAGGGAAACCGGCAGGGTAGCGGCGCCACAGAAGGCGAACTTCACGCCGGAGAGGTCGACATTATCCCGCTCGGCGGCTTCGACAATTTTCTCGTAGAGGGTCGGCACGCCAGGAACCCATGTCGGGCGATTGTTCTTCATCACCTTCATAATCAGCGGAATCTCCGGTGACGGCACCAGTACCAGTTCAGCGCCAATCAGCATGGACAGGTTAGTGACAATGGTCAGGCCGTAGGCGTGGAACATCGGCAGGATGCCAAGGGAGATTTCCCGCTCCTTGCCAAGGCCCGGTACCCAGGCCTTGCCCTGCAGAATGTTGGCGACCAGCCCGCGGTGGCTCAGCTGCGCGCCCTTCGGCGAGCCCGTGGTGCCAGAGGTGTACATCATCACTGCAGTGTCATCGGCAGTGATGGGCTCATCGGCCTGGAGGTCGTGGCCGTCTCCGCCGACGGCGTCGTGAAGCAAAGCATCAAAACCCATGACCTGCGGTGCGGAGGAATGCAGCTTAGCGCGGGCGGCGCGGAGTTTCGGCAGCGGGATTGACAGGGCGGTGCGCATGACAAACGGCAGATCCTGCAGCATGTTGACCGCAATGATGGTCTCGAGCGGGGTGTTGCTGCGAAGGTCTTCAAGTACGGGGACGATCTTGTCCCAGCAGATGGCAAAGCGGGCACCGTGGTCGTTGAACGGATGGCGCAGCTCGTGGGCGGTGTAGAGGGGGTTGTGCTCTACGGCAACAGCGCCGAGATGCAGAACTGCCCAGTAGGCGATGACGTGCTGCGGGCAGTTCGGCATGAGCAGTGCCACGCGATCGCCTTTGCGTACACCGAGTGCGCGCAGGCCGGCGGCAACGCTGCGAACCTTGGCATCCAGTTCGGCATAGGAGGTAGAGCGACCGAAGAAGGTCAGTGCCTTGCGGCGCGGGTGGTTGCTCAGAGTGTGGCGGTAGACATCTAGGAGGGTGTCGAAGTTGTAGTCAATGTGAGGCGGGGTCCACTCCGGATACAGGTTCAGCCAGGCCTTGGAAATAGCAGCGTTGGGTGTCGAACCGTTAGCTGGGGCAGAGTTTTTTTCAGCGCGCGAGCTGGATGTATCGGCCATGGGGTCCTCCTAGTTTTTGTGTGTGACCTGACCACGTCGTGAGGTGATAATAACTTACGACGTAGTAGGTATCGACCCCTATTGTGCCGTACGTCGCACTGCAATGTCGGGATTTCTATACACGTATTTGAGGTACTCATTTGCGGGGTTGCCCTTGGAATAGGCACTCTGGGCAGTATGACCGAAACATTTCCGTCGGCAACGGCGGGCGCAGACGCCGCCACCCCAAACACCACCTCTAATACCCCGGCGTGGCCGAACCGCATCGCGATGATCTCCATGCATACCTCTCCGCTGGAGCAACCGGGCATCGGTGACGCTGGCGGCATGAATGTCTACGTGCTGCGCACCTGCGAGGAGTTGGCGCGACGCGGTGTGAAGGTGGATGTTTTCACTCGCGCCACGCGTTCCAGCGATGGACCGGTGATTCAGGTCAGTGAGAATTTCCGTGTCATCAACATAGTGGCTGGCCCATATGAGGGGCTGGAGAAGTCAGACCTGGCTACGCAGATGCCGGCTTTTGCTGGCGGGGTTATTGAGTTCGCCCGCAAACAGGGGATTGAATACGACCTGATTCATTCGCACTACTGGCTCTCTGGCCAGGTGGGGTGGTTGCTGTCGGATTTGCTTGATATTCCGTTTGTGCACACGGCGCACACGCTGGCGGCGGTGAAGAACCTCCATCTGGCGGAGGGGGATACGCCAGAGCCTGAGTCGCGTCGTATTTGTGAGCAGCAGATTGTGGACAATGCGTGCCGGCTCATCGTCAATACAGATGCCGAAGCTAAGCAGCTCGCGGATCTCCACGATGCCGACCCGTGGCGCATCAATGTCGTGCCGCCCGGGGTGGACGTGGAGCTCTTTTCGCCGGGCAGCGATCGTGCCACCGAGCGGTCCCGTCGTGAGCTGGGCATCCCGTTGCACACTAAGGTCATTTTGTTCGTTGGTAGGCTGCAGCGGCTGAAGGGGCCGCAGGTATTGCTGCGCGGTGTTAGCGAGCTCATGCGTCGCCATCCCGCCACTAATGTCCGAGTGATTATCTGCGGTGGCCTGTCCGGTTCTGGGGTGCACGCGCCCGACGAGTTCACCAATCTCGCCGCGGAAGAGGGGATCGATCACCTAGTCCGTTTCATGCCCCCGCGCCCGCCGCAGGACCTGGCGAAGCTCTACCAGGCCGCAGACATCGTCGCCGTGCCCAGTTACAACGAAACTTTCGGGTTGGTGGCGATGGAGGCTCAGGCCACCGGCACTCCCGTTGTCGCGGCGAATGTTGGCGGGCTCTCCATCGCTGTCGACGATGGGGTCAGCGGTTTGCTTGTCGACGGTCACGAGCCCGCAGCCTGGGCCGATGCCCTCGGTCGCCTGGTGGAGGACGACGAGCTGCGCATTAAGTTGGCCACCCAGGCGCGCGAGCACTCCTTGGAGTTTTCCTGGCAAAAGACCGTGGATCGGTTGGCCGATGTCTATCATCGAACCGAACTCCAAAAGGAAAATTGTCCCGGCTCTATCCGGGATGCGGGTGGCTCTCGGTAGGTTTCGTTAGCTTCAGAATCGCCAGGGCCGTAGCCACATAAACAGGGAGATGATTCACGATGAGCACGGACATCCAAGGACTGCTGAAATCCCTCGGTGAGCAGCTAGAACGTCTCGGTGTTGAGCATGGCATTGCCGACAATGCCGCCGTGGTGGTTCTGCCTGGTAAGAAGAAGCTGAAGACCGTCGTTGGCCTCATCCCGGCGCCTGACTCCCTGCGTGTCGAAGCCTTCGTTTGTCGCGCTGTCGAAGAAAACCACGAGGCCGTCTACAAGTGGTTGCTGCAGCGCAATCGTCGGCTGTTCGGCATCGGTTACACCATTGACGCCGCCGGCGACATCTACCTGGTTGGTCAACTGCCGGCTCAGATTTCCGACGATGATCTCGACCGCCTCCTTGGTCAGCTGCTGGAGACGGCCGATGGGGACTTCAACCAGATCCTCGAACGCGGCTTTGCATCGGCAATTAAGCGCGAGTGGGAGTGGCGGGTTGACCGCGGGGAAAACCTGGCCAATCTGGAGCAGTTCCGCCACATGGTTGAGTAGCCGGGGGTAGTAACCCACATAGCGGGGCAACGAACGGCGGGCTCTCCAGTTTTGGGGCACAATTGGGGGTATGAGCAATGGAAAACTGATTCTTGTCCGTCATGGCCAGAGTGAGTGGAACGCATCCAACCAGTTCACGGGCTGGGTCGACGTTGCACTGACCGACAAGGGCCGCGCTGAGGCAGTACGTGCCGGTGAGATGCTCGTAGAGGCAGGCCTGAAACCGCAGGTGCTCTACACATCGCTGCTGCGTCGCGCAATTAACACCGCACACATTGCCCTGGATACCGCTGACCTGGTGTGGATTCCGGTTATCCGTGACTGGCGTCTGAACGAGCGCCACTACGGTGCTCTGCAGGGTCTGAACAAGGCAGAGACCAAGGAGAAGTACGGCGAGGACCAGTTCATGTCCTGGCGTCGCTCTTACGACACTCCGCCGCCGGAGCTGTCGGATGACAGCGAGTTCTCGCAGGCTAATGACCCGCGTTACGCCAACCTGGATGAGGTTCCGCGCACGGAGTGCCTCCTGGACGTCGTCAAGCGTTTCATTCCTTACTTTGAAGAGGAAATCCTGCCGCGTCTGAAGGCCGGTGAGACTGTCATGGTGGCAGCTCACGGTAACTCGCTGCGTGCACTGGTCAAGCACCTGGACAACATCTCGGACGAGGACATTGCCGCTCTGAACATCCCGACCGGTATCCCGCTGGTTTACGATTTTGATGCTGAGGGCAAGGTTTTGAACCCGGGTGGCACCTACCTGGATCCGGAAGCTGCAGCTGCAGGTGCTGCTGCTGTTGCCGCTCAGGGCAACAAGTAAATATGTAGGTGATTGATAGGCCGATAAGGGGCGCAGCCAAGTGAGGCTGTGCTCCTTGGTCTATTTAGGGCTAGCGAGCGCAATAGTTTTTCAGCGCGCGCGGATCGTGAAAAGAGCTTAGGGTAAGACCCGTGTCAAAAATCATTATCGCTGCTCTACTAGGTGCTGCGGTTATGGCAGCTGTGCTGATTCTTGGTGGAGTTGTCTCGGGTGCCTATAACGCCGCTCGGCGCCAGAGGAGCGACGAGGAAAGTTCAATAACCACCATGGCGCAGGTCATGCACCTGGCCATTCAGAAGTCTCCGACGGGGGTGGTGGTCGTTGACATCTCCCGTGATTTGATTTTGTCCAACTCCATGGCCCACAAGTTGGGGCTGGTTTATGAGCGCCGCCTGAATGATGTGGGCTGGGAAGCTGCAGAAAAGGTTTTTGACTCGCAGGAGGACCAGGAGCTGACACTGGTGTTGCCGTCGCGCCGGGCAGGGGCGCCGGACACGATCGTCCGTTGCCAGCTGACTCCGCTGTCACTGGTGGATGACCGTTTTGTGGTGATTTACGCGGCGGATGTCTCCGAACAGGCCCGCATGGAAGCCGCACGACGTGACTTTGTGGCCAACGTTTCCCATGAGCTTAAGACTCCCGTCGGGGCTATCAGTCTGTTGGTTGAGGCGTTGAATGAAGCTACCGACGACCCGGTGGCAGTGCGTCACTTTAGTGAGAGCCTGACGCAGGAGTCCAAGCGGATGTCGACGATGATTACGGAGCTCATCTCGCTGTCGAAGCTGCAGGGGGCGGAGCCGCTGCCGGACATGTCGCCCGTGAAGGTTGAAGAGATCGTCCAGGCAGCGGTGCGTCGTAACCAGATGCTCGCGGAGCAAGCGGGTATTGAAATCACCGTTGACTGTGAGCCGGAGTTGGTCGTTGAAGGTGAGCGCAGCCTGTTGATTACTGCGGTGTCCAACCTGATTTCAAACGCCATCAACTACTCGCCAGAGGCCACGCCTGTGTCCGTGACTGCAGTCAAGGAGGATAACGACACCGTCGCTATCCGGGTAACTGACCGTGGTATTGGCATTTCTCAGGCGAACCAGAAGCGCATCTTCGAGCGCTTCTTCCGTGCGGATAAGGCACGCTCGCGGGCGACAGGTGGTACAGGTCTGGGCTTGGCAATTGTTAAGCACGTCGCAGCGAACCACAAGGGAACCGTCAAGCTGTGGAGTCGACTGGGCACTGGATCGACCTTCACCATTGAGCTACCGCTGATGGATAAGACCGGTTCCGCGTCGAATGACGGCGATGTATCTGCACGTTTGCCGATCGGGCACACTCCGCCTGCGGGTAAACTTGTGGCTAAGAAAAACGCGCAGCGTGGTACGGGCAAATCCCGCGGCAAGGATAAGGATTCCCAGAACAAGGATTCCAAGGAAGGAATGAAGTAATCCGTGACTGAGGTACTTATTGTCGAAGACGAGACGGCTTTGGCGGAGCCGCTAGCGTTTCTGCTGCAGCGCGAGGGATTCGAGGTGCGGATGGCCGCTGACGGCCAGGAAGCACTTGCAGAATTCTCCAAAGCAGAACCGGACATTGTGCTGTTGGATCTCATGCTGCCAGGTATGAGTGGCACCGAGGTCTGCAAAAACATCCGCTTAAAGTCCGCTGTCCCAGTGATTATGGTCACCGCCCGTGACACTGAGATTGACAAGGTCGTCGGCCTCGAAATTGGTGCGGATGACTATGTGACCAAGCCTTATTCCTCTCGGGAGCTTATTGCCCGTATCCGGGCTGTGCTGCGCCGCGGTCGTCACGACGACTCCGACGATGTCGAGGAGCTCTACGAGGAGGTCTTGCGCGGCGGCCCAGTCGTGCTGGATGTCGAGCGCCATGTAGTCACCGTTGACGGCGATGATGTCGCAATGCCGCTCAAGGAATTCGACCTGCTGGAGTACTTGCTGCGCAACCGTGGTCGTGTGCTAACCCGTGGCCAGCTCATCGACCGCGTCTGGGGCTCCGACTACGTCGGCGACACCAAGACGCTGGACGTACACATCAAGCGCCTGCGCTCCAAGATTGAGCGCAATCCTTCCTCGCCTGAGTTCCTGGTCACCGTTCGCGGCTTGGGTTACAAGTTCGAGGACTAACGCAGCTAACTGCTGCCGATGATCTCCGCTGGCGATCTGATGAATCCTCGACGTTAAACCTCGTCTGGGGACAGCCCCTCGGCCGCTGCGCGTGTGGCCGGGTGAATCGCCAGCAGTGGGTAGCCGCTCGGCCCGAAAGCCTTGGCCGCGCCCGCTGCCTCTCGGGCCCGGCAGTGCTCCGCCAGAATTTCGTAGCACTCTTCGCCGATGAGCTCGATTAGCTCAGACTTGTGCGTGCGCCACATCGGTTCGCCACCGGCATGTGTGGCCGGCGCGCCCGTGCAGAACCATTCAAAGTCCTCGCCGCCATCGCCCCAGCCGCGACGGTCGTACTCAGTAATAGTCGTGCGCAGAATCTCCTGGCCGTCTGGGCGTTCCTCCCAGTCCTCCAGTCGACGTAGCGGCACCTGCCAGCACACATCTGGCTTGACCTTCACTGGGTCAATGTCGTTGGCCATCGCCCACTGGTGGATGGCACAGCCCGCACCATTTCGCCACCCCTTACGGTTGGCAAAAATGCAGGCATTATTCAGGACCTTCGTTTTCAGAGCAGGCTCAGGCTCTCCGTTTTCGTCGTCAAGCTCGTCCCACACTAACCACGGTTCCAACGGCTCGGAGGGATCGGTTTCGTAGGTTTCGAGCCACTTCAGCGTTTGTTTGGGGCGGTTCTGCCACCACTGGGGCTCTGGGGAGTCGCCTTCCATCCGCTTGACGACGTCAATAACCCTCTCGCGGTCTTCGTCGTCGGTGATAAAGGCGCCATGGCCGCAGCATCCGACATCCGCGTTCGCGGAGTCGATGCCCAGGCAAGCGGAGGTGCCGAAGGCGCATTGATAGGAGCTCATCAACCAGGTTAGGTCGCAGGTGATGATGTGTTCTGGGTCCTCTGGGTGGGCGAACTCGAACCACTCTCGGGGAAAATCATAGGCGACTTCAGCGGGAGATGGTTGTGGTCCGCGACCGGGGCGGGGGTGGGGTTGATTCACACCAATACACCGTAGACCGTCTAACCTACTAAGAGTGAGATTAGGTGTATTAGATGTAGGTAGTAATACCGTCCACTTGGTGATGGTGGACGCCCGCCGGGGCGGACATCCGACTCCGATGAGCGATTCCAAGTCGACGATGAAGCTGGTCGAGTACCTGGATAAGGACAACAACCTGTCCAAGAAGGGCATTGACAAGCTGACGGGCTACGTCGCTGAATCCAAGGAATTGGTTGAGCAGATGAAGTGCGAAGAGATGATTAGTTTCGCCACTTCGGCTGTTCGCGATGCCGCCAACGCGGACGAAGTACTCGCCCACGTCGAGAAGGAAACTGGCATTAAGCTGCAGATTCTCTCCGGTGAGGAGGAGGCTCGTCTGACCTTTTTGGCAGTACGGCGCTGGTACGGCTGGTCTGCTGGTCGTCTAATCAACCTGGATATCGGTGGCGGCTCTCTCGAGTTGACGTCGGGTAACGATGAGGATCCGGAGGCCGCGTACTCACTGCTGCTCGGTGCGGGCCGTTTGACCCACGAGTGGTTCGAGACCGACCCGCCGGAGCGTAAGAAGATTGACCTGCTGCGCGACTACATTGATGCTGAGCTCGCTGAGCCAGCTCGTCATCTGCGTACGCTTGGTGAGCCGGACTTGGCTGTCGCCACCTCGAAGACTTTCCGCACTCTCGCCCGCCTGACTGGTGCGGCGCCTTCCGCCGCTGGTCCGAGGGTTAAGCGCACTCTGACTGCGGCTGGTTTGCGTCAGTTGATTGCGTTTATTTCACGCATGACGGCGGCTGACCGTGCTGAACTTGAGGGTGTTAGTGCAAATCGTTCTCACCAAATTGTCGCAGGTGCTCTCGTTGCAGAGGCTAGTATGCGAGCATTGGGATTAGAGAAGGTCGAGATTTGTCCTTGGGCTCTGCGCGAGGGCATTATCTTCCGACGACTGGACAGTGACCTATACGGAAAGGGTTGAGATGAGCGAGGAAAAGCTCACCGTTGCCGAACTGCTGGCGCGGCGGCAGAAGGAGGGAGCCCCCTCTGAACCACCGCGGCGCCGCCGTCGACGCAGCCTTGAAGAAGGCGGTGTGTCCGTTCAGGAACTCACTGGCTCAATCCCTCGCGTTAAGGCCGGCGAACCGCGGCGTGGTGCGCACGCTCTTTCCAACGCAGACGACGGTCAGACGACTACGAGCGATTTGCTTGCCGACGAAGCTGCGACCAACGGCACCGAAGAAGCACGGGCTTCCGAACCGGAGGCAGAAGCTCCGGAGCACTCGGAGGCCGTTGCTGAGTCAGTGATAGTTGCTGAAGAGGCGGATTCTTCGGAGCATGAGGTTCAAGCTGAGGCCGAGGCTGAAGTTGCTGCTCAGGAAGAGGAAGAGCTGGAATCAATTGAGGCTGACACCGAGGTCGCTGATGCCGAAATAGCCGACGCCGAGGTCGCTGACGTCGAAGCTGACGAAGTTGCCGAAGAATCGGCTGTTCCGGTTGCTCCGGCAACTCCGCAGCAGGAGCAAGCTGCGCCGAGCATGCCAACTACGCAGCCAGCAGCCACTGCAGTGCCATTGGCAATTCCGATGGAACCCCGTCCGGTCATGGTCAACTCCGAGCGTTCGGAGATTACCTACACCTTTACCGAACTGCGTGACATGGCAGACGAGTCGCAGCAGATTGGGGAGCCGGGGCCAGTCGCTCGTGCAGTACTCACCGGTTCCAACGCTTACGACGACCGTCCGACTGCCTCCATTCCGGTTGTCCAGGACAGTGTCGACGAAGAGGCTGCGGCATCCGCGGAATCGGATGACGTCGACGGTGAACAGCTTGCTGAGTCTGAAACAACAGAAGCTCCGGAAGAGCAAACCCGTGTGCTGCCGCAGGTGGAAGAGGCAGACGCAGCCGGTGAGACCGAAGCTGCTCAGGAAACGGATACCTTCGAGGCTGCCGACGCTGATGCCGATACCGGTGCCGCTTCCGAGGCGGCAGTAGCAGCCGCTGTCGCTCCTGAAGTAGCACAGCCAGAAGACGTACAGGCCGAGACCACACCGACCCAGGTCGCAGCTGACGAGAAGCAGTCGGAGCCCCGGGACGTCGTTAAGCGTGATAAACCCAAGAGCTCCAAGGGCAAGGTCGCCGCGCGCGATGGCTACGCCGAGGACAATTCGCTCTCGGTGCCGTTGCTGCTGGTTCAGGTCTTCGTGGGTCTGATTGCTGGTGCATTGGTGTTCCTGGGCTTCACCATGGCCTGGTCGTCGCTGCCAAAGATCGTGGTTGTCATCATGGCTCTCGTGGTCGCTGGTGGCTTCGCGGGAATGGCTAACTACCTGCGCCGTGAGAAGGACAAACTGACACCGATTCTCGCGGGGCTTGTCGGTTTGGCACTGACATTTGGCCCCTGGATTCTCTTCCAGTTGTAGTGGGGCCAACAAGATAATCATCACCTGATGCAGGGGCCGGAAGCGAAGTTTTCCGGTCCCTGCATTCGCATGTGTGGGCCAGTTTTGGCACACTTAGCGTCCATGACAAGAATTGCTGTAATTGGTGGCGGAAAGATTGGTAGCGCACTCGTCGGTGGTCTCATCGACGGTGGTGTCTCGCCCTCCTCGATTTATGTGGTGGGGCGCACCAAGGAGAGCCTGGCCGGTCTGAAGGAGACCTACGGCATTGTCGATGCCGACGACCCAGTAGGGGCCGTCGACGGTGCCGACGTGGTGTTCTTGTGCGTAAAGCCGTACTTGATTATCGACATGCTCGAGCAGATTGCCGACGTGCTCGATGACTCTGAAGTTGACACCATCGTGGTGTCGATGGCGGCTGGCATCACGCTGGACAAGATGGAAGGTGTCTGTGCTGTCGGCACTCCGGTGATCCGCGTTATGCCGAATACCCCGATGCTGGTGGGTAAGGGCGTCTGTGCAGTCGCGCCGGGTCGCTTTGTCACGGAGAGCCAGACCGACGAGGTTGTCGAACTGCTGGAGAAGGTCGGCAGCGTTGAGGTTGTCGATGAGTCGCTGATGTCTGCAGTCACTGCCGTCTCGGGCTCTGGTCCGGCTTACTTCTTCCAGTTTGTCGAGGCGATGACAGATGCGGGTGTGAATCTGGGCCTCAAACGTGATCAGGCTAAGCGTCTGGCGTCGGCTACGGCTGCTGGTGCGGCCGAGATGATGATGCAGGAAGGTGCGGACCCGACTGCGCTGCGTGCTGATGTCACTTCGCCGGGCGGTACAACGGCAGCGGCCACCCGAGTTTTCGAGGAAGAGGGTATTCGCCGCGCGGTGCATCGCGCGCTGCAGGCTTGCTATGACAAGGCCAATGAGATGGGTAAATAAGTATTTCGCCGAGTGGTCGCGGGTGTACAAGTAACCCCAATATTTGGGGCATTGGAAATGGTTAGGGGCAGTAGCTAATCCGATACGCAGGGACGATGGGTTAGTCACAACTGTCACACCATTCGCCAATGCCCCTATTTTTTATCAAAAATCGCACCGGCACCTTGCCTACCGGTAGGATATGAAAAGCACGTGCGTGTCACGATTTTCTGCAGGAGGGGAAGCCTGCAGCGCGTCGCGTGCGCTGAAGGGAATATTTACTAATGCAGAATGCAGATAAAGGCACCTTTCTGACCGTTGCGGAAGTTGCTGACATCATGCGCGTATCCAAGATGACCGTCTACCGCCTGGTTCACGCTGGCGAGCTGCCGGCAGTGCGCGTGGGCCGTTCTTTCCGCGTCCATGAGTCCGCAGTCAAGGAATACCTGGACTCCTCTTTCTACAACGCGGGTTAATTTTTTCTGCCTTTTAAGCGGGGCTGTTTGACCTGAACGCATATGTCCCCGCTATGATTAATCCGATTAGTACATGGTGCTGTGCTGCGCCCCTGTTTCCTATCGTCTTCAAGTCATGAAGTATCTAGCTGTGAAGGCGGAAGGAAAAAGGGCGTGACATCTCGGCGGTTGTAAGGCCGCATTGAGTACGCCGCCATTGTGCAAGAAAAGAAATTTCCGTCAACGAATAGCGAGGTCGAGCCGATGGGTTCCGTCATTAAGAAGCGTCGCAAGCGCATGTCGAAGAAGAAGCACCGCAAGATGCTTCGCCGTACCCGCGTGCAGCGTCGTAAGCTCGGCAAGTAAGCCAGCATTCCTGCCGTTATCGCAGGAGCGCGCGTGCTGCGTCGCGTACACGTTTTAAAAGCAAAACCCGCCCGGTCTCGTTGAGATAGGGCGGGTTTTGTCGTTGGGGGGGGGGGAGAGCTGCTGAGTACGGATTAAGTAGCAAAAGATCGCGGGCTGCAAATGTGAAACTGTGCGATTTTATGGCACTTTCAGGCCATTTTTCGAGCCATTTTTGTCATAAACGCGGTCACTACCCTCGAGTACTCCTAGCAGCGCTTAGCTTTCCTTGTTCGCGTCCCACAGTCGCTTGCCGACGAGTCCCGCGCCCCCAACAACTCCTGCCAGTAGTGCTCCGATCGAGAGCCACCGCATCGTGGCGAAGGTTACGGAGCGGAAGTGACGGTAGTCGTAGATAGTCCAACCCATCTTCTGGGCGTAATTCCGCAATTTGCGATCCGGGTTGATGGCCACGGCGGTGCCCACCATGGACAGCATGGGAATGTCGTTGGCGGAATCTGAGTATGCCGTGCAGCGAGACATGTCCAACCCGGAGGAGGCCGCCAGAGCCGCTACCGCGTGCTTCTTACCCGGGCCGTGGAGGATATCGCCCACCAGGCGGCCGGTGAACTTTCCATCTTTGACCTCGGCGACTGTGCCGAGGGCGCCGGTCAGCCCGATGTGCTTAGCGATAACCTGGGCCAGCTGCACCGGGGTGGCGGTGACCAGCCAGACCTCTTGGCCAGCCTGGATATGCAGTTCCGCCAGATCGCGGGTGCCCTGGTAAACGCGGTCGCTGATCTTTTCTTCAAAGATCTCTTCGCCGAGTTTGACCATTTCATCCACATCGTGGCCGGCGAAAAACTCCAATGCCTGTTCGCGGGCCTTAGCTACGTCGGCGGCGTTTTCCGCGCCCGAGATTCGGAATTTAAGCTGTTTCCAAATCATCCCGGCCAAATCGCGCTTCTTGATGAACCCGCGCTCGACCAACCCCATGGCAAAGAGGAAGATTGATGCGCCCTGGACAAGCGTGTTGTCCACATCGAAGAAAGCGGCTGCGCCTTGATCGCGTTCGACACCTGGAATGGGCTGCGAGAGCACACGTGCACCGCCAGCGGCATCTTCGGCACCCGCTACACTGCGAAATCCCGTAGCCAGTTCTTCGCCGCCGACGTCGTAGACCTCGCCGAGAGCTTCCAGCGCATTGGCGGCTGCTGCAGTACCAGCTTCCTCCTGTGCTTCATCATTGAGCGGAGCGAGAACTATCTGCTCGAGGAAATTGCGGACGTTACCCTGCGAGGACGCAAGGTCGCCCAGCATGTCGATGGGGAAGGGGGAGCGGTTGACGGCACTGAACTCACTCACGGTACGAAAATCTCTTTCCACGGTGTATGCAACTGATATCCGTTATCGGAAGCTCTTGTTGAATAGTATCCGCTCTTTAGGCAAAGCTGCGCGCTGAGATTCAAGGAGCGGATGGGGGGGCAAAGATAAGAAGGGTCACTTTTGCAGGGGAAGTGCGGGGAGGGGGACGTCGTAAAGCGAAACAGTCGACCTTTAGACTGGCCGTTATGGTGACTGTGACGGTGATGAGTAGGAAGACGTGCGGTTCGTGCGCTCGCGTGATTGCGCAGATTGAGCCGCTGGTTCGGGACCAAAATGCGCAGTTCCAGGTGGAAGACGTCGATACCGATCCGAACTTGGCCATGGAATTTGGCGATCGCGTGCCGGTGATTTTGGTCAATGATGAGGAAATCGCTTGCTGGGAAATCGATGACGATGAGCTCCTGGAAGCGATAGCGGAGGTCGAATAAGTTCCCGAGACAGCTCTGCCGAACTGCTAGGAGCTGCGGGAACATGGCAGAATGTGGAGTAGCGGCAAAGAAGCAGTAGAGCGCTGCGAACATCGAGGTAGAGGCTAAGTAAAGTATGCCTTTGTTGTGGCGAGATGGCAGAGTTGTCTAGCGTTAACAGTCATAGCTGTGTGAAAAAGCCCGTAGCGGGGACTGTGAAGGAGCAATAGAGCGGTGATTGAGCGGTGAGTGTGCTTCTCGTCGGAATGTCGTACCGGTCTGCACCGGTGACCCTTCTTGAAAAGGTCTCTGTCGGTGAAACTGAGCGAGAGGCCATTTTGGCCCGTCTGATCGCGGATGAAGCAATCAGTGAAGCGATGCTGTTGTCGACCTGTAACCGCGTTGAGTACTACGTGGTGGCCAACGGCTTCCACTCTGGGCTATCGGCTGTGGTCCGTGAAATTGTCGGTCGTACTGGGCTCGAACTCGATGAACTGACGCCGCACCTCTATGTCCGGTATGCACAGGCTGCGGCGGAGCATGCTTTTTCGGTGTGTGCTGGTCTCGACTCGATGGTGCTGGGCGAACAGCAGATTATCGGTCAGATTCGCAATGCCTACCAGGAAGCGGACGAAGCCGGCACAGTCGGTCGCATGTTGCATGACTTGGCACAGAAGGCGCTGCACACGGGTAAGCGCGTGCACAGTGAAACTCTGATTGATAACGCTGGTGCTTCGATGGTCTCCGTGGCCATCGACGAGGCAGTTGCTGCACTGCAACCCGGATTCAACTCTGGTGTTGACGTCGCTGAGGGTACCGATATCCTGGCCGGACGTTCGGCTCTTATCCTCGGCGCCGGTGCGATGAGTTCGCTGGCCGCTAGCTACCTGGGGCGCTGCGGTATTGACCGTCTGATTATTGCCAACCGCACCGTTGACAGGGCGCAGAACCTGGCCAACCACTCCATCGAAGCGGGCATCCCCGCTACTGCTATTGCGTTGCATGATTTCGCCGATGTCCTCGATGATGTGGACATTCTCGTCAGCGCCACTGGGGCCATGACTCCCGTCGTTTCAGCTGCTGATGTCATCGACCACGGCCCGCTCGCCATCGTCGACCTGTCTATGCCTCGCGACGTTGCGGAGGATGTCTCCGGGCTTGAGGGGATTGCACTATTCAACATCGAATTGCTGCAGATGACCCGCACGGAGGTCCCGGGCCGTGATGATGAGGCTGCAGCGCGCGACATTGTGGCCGAAGAGTTGGAGTCCTACCTCACGGCGCAGCGTGCAAGCGAGGTAGCACCGACTGTTCGCGCTCTGCGTGAGCGTGCGGCAGATGTGGCGGCGGCTGAGCTCGCTCGCCTGGAGGCGAAGACACCAGGTCTTACGCAAAAGGAACGTCGCGAAGTCGAGTCCACGGTTCGCCGCGTCGTCGATAAGCTCTTGCATGTGCCAACGGTGCAGGTCAAGAAGCTTTCTAGTCAGCAGGGTGGTGGCAACTACGCGCTTGCGCTGCAGAAGCTCTTCGACCTGCCCCTATCTACCCCCTCTGGCCTGTATGCTGACACCGATATCCCCGCAGATCTCATGGTAGAGGGCCGAATTGGGCGGATGCAGGGATTTGAGCAGTATGGTCTTGACAGTAGTGCCATCATTGAAGGCGTTGCTGAAACCACCAAAAATTAACACCCGGAGGGAAACATGCCTGACCCAGCGACTATTCGTATCGGTACCAGGGGCTCGGAACTGGCCACGACACAGGCCGGCCACGTCCGTGATGCACTGATTGAGCTGGGGCAGCCTGCAGAGCTGGTGATTGTAAAGACCGCCGGTGACCATAACCGCCACGACCCGGTGGAAAAGATTGGTATCGGTGTCTTTACCCAGGCGCTGCGTCATGCACTCCGCGAGGGGGTGTGCGACATTATCGTGCACTCGTTTAAAGATTTGCCGACGTTGCCGGAAGACGACATGATGGTCGCAGCCGTGCCGGAGCGCGTCGATCCGCGAGAGGCGCTGATTTCCCGCGATGCCACGCCGCTGATGGACCTGCCTGAGGGTGCTCGAGTGGGTACCTCCGCGCCGCGTCGTGTCTCTCAGCTGCGTGCGCTGCGCTCCGACCTGGAACTTGTACCACTGCGTGGAAACATCGAAACCCGCATGGGGCGCGTCTCTGAGGACCTGGACGCTGTCATTCTGGCTCGCGCCGGACTGGAGCGTACGGGGCGCCTCGGAGAGATTGCGGAATCCCTGGACATGGACGTCCTCATGCCGGCCCCGGCCCAGGGCGCCCTGGCGCTGGAGTGCCGCACTGCTGACCGCGAAATTGTGGATATTCTGCGGAAGATTGACCACCCGGTGTCCCATGCCCGCGCTGTCGCTGAGCGCGCTGTACTCAATGAGCTGGAAGCAGGCTGCACCGCCCCGGTTGCGGCCTACGCAACCGTGAGCGATAGCGGTGAACTCACCCTGCGGGCGGGGGTGTTCGCAGTCGACGGATCGCGCCAGTTGCTCGAGACCGCTACCGCAACCGTGGATAAGGCCGATGAGCTTGGCCGGAAGGTTGCGGCGGCCCTGCTTGAACGGGGTGCTCATGAGGTAATGGGCGATACCCTGCGGGAATCTCAAAAGTAGCCGGTTAGTTAATTTGGCTCAAACCCTTTATGCTAATAGGCCTGTATGCATGCCGTTGGGATAAGGGTTTCCTTCGTGTGCTCGCATGTGAGATTCAGGTGTCTACCTGCCCCTCACATGTGTTGGCGCATGTCCGCTTTCTTCCTTAGTGACTCATCGGCACGAAAAGTGAACAACCAATAGAAAAGAAATCACTCCGCAACGATGAACACCTCCCTCCCCGCAGCAACGGGACGCATCCTGTTCGTCGGCGCTGGTCCTGGAAATCCCGACCTGCTGACGCTTCGCGCCCGTGAGATTCTCGCAGACACCGCTATCGCCTACGTCGACGCCGATGTCATGCCGGGGGTTCGAGAACTCGTCGCAACCGATGTGCCTGTTCCTCCCGAGCTGCTGAAGGAAGCCGAGGAAGAGTACGAGCGCATGTGCGCCGCAGCCAAGGCCAAGGGATCTCGTCGTAAGCCACCGCGTCCGGCACCGCCGACCGCCGCAGATTTGCGCGAGCCTATCGACGATCCCAAGAAGATGGCCGCCCTGCTCGTCGAAGAAGCAGCCAAAGGCAATGATGTAGTGCGTTTGGTGGCCGGAAATCCGCTGACCAACGATTCGCTGCTGGCCGAAATCAACGAGATCTCGCACGCCGAGGTTGAGTTCCAGATCGTCCCTGGTATGTCCGTGCCCTCCACCGTCCCGGCATTTGCCGGTATCGCGTTGGGCTCGACGTACACGGAGACCGATCTCGGTCGCGCCGATGTGGACTGGGACGAGCTGGCACAGGCACCGCAGCCGCTGGTGCTGCAGGCTGTGCAGGATGACCTTTCCGCTATTGCCTCCGAACTCGGTGAACGCGGTCTGCCGTCGTCGTTGCCAGTGTCGGTGACTGTCAACGGTACGACTCGGCTGCAGCGCACCTACGATGTCACGCTGGGCACCTTGGCACAGCTCTCGGGAGACCTGACCGGTCCGCTGGTGGTCACACTTGGCAAAGGCGTGGACAATCGCTCGAAGTACTCGTGGTGGGAAAACCGGGCCCTCTACGGATGGAAGGTGCTGGTCCCACGCGCCAAGGCGCAGGCAGGGCCGATGAGTGCTCGTCTCGTTGGGCACGGCGCCATCCCGATTGAGGTCCCGACCATCTCAATCGAGCCACCACGTAGCCCAGCGCAGATGGAACGCGCCATCAAGGGGCTTGTCGACGGCCGTTACCAGTGGGTTGTTTTCACTTCCGTCAACGCTGTCACCGCAGTGTGGGAGAAGTTCCAGGCATTCGGGTTGGACGCGCGCTCGTTCGCTGGAGTCCGCATCGCAGCCGTCGGTCATCGCACCGCTGCTGCCATCCGTGATCTCGGCATTACCCCGGAGCTGCTTCCGGACGACACTCGTCAGAACGCCGCGGGCATCGTCGACGTGTTCCCGGAGTACATCGAGGATCTCGATCCGGTCAACCGCGTATTGCTGCCACGCGCCGACATCGGCACCGACGTGCTTGTCGACGGTCTGATTGACCTGGGCTGGGAAGTCGATGATGTGGTCGCTTACCGTACCGTGCGGGCAGCGCCACCGAGTGCGGACATCCGCGACATGATCAAGTCCGGTGGCTTCGACGCAGTGTGCTTTACCTCGGGGTCGACGGTGAAGAACCTGGTCGGCATCGCGGGTAAGCCGCATGCTCGCACCATCATTGCCTGCATCGGACCGATGGCCGCAGCCACGGCTCGCGAGTACGGTCTGCGTGTAGATGTCGTGCCGGAACGCGCAAGCATCCCGGAGCTGGTGGATGCGCTGGCAGAGCATGTTGCGCAACTGCGGGCGGCAGGGCAGCTGCCGCCACCGCGCAAGAAGCGTCGTCGTTCGCGTAAAACTAAGGCCTGAGCAGGGTTGATCGGAGCGAGTTCGCGTTTTGATTAAGGTTGTCTTTATGACTACATCTGGAGCTTCTGAATCATCCCGCGAAATCGATCTCGAACAGTTTGGATTTCCTCTCCCGATTCGTCGCCCACGCAGGCTGCGCACCAACCCGGTGATGCGTGCGATGACGGCAGAGACGACACTGACTCCGAAGAATCTCATCCTTCCCATGTTTGTCGCAGATGGGATTGATGAGCCAAAGCCAATCAGCTCCCTGCCCGGGGTAGTGCAGCACACCGAAGACTCCCTGGTGGAAGCTGTGCGCGAGGCTGTTGAGGCAGGTATCTCGGCGGTTGACCTCTTCGGTGTCCCGCTCGATGCGGATAAGGACGGCGAGGGCTCTGAATCCTGGAATCCGGAGGGCGTTCTCAACCGCGCTCTGCGTCGTCTCCGCGACGAGTTCGGGAATGACATTCTGATCATGGCCGACACCTGTCTGGATGAGTTCACTGACCACGGCCACTGTGGCGTACTGGGCACGGACCGCTTCGGCAACACGGTCGTTGAGAATGACCGCACGCTGATTAACTACGTCAAGATGGCCGTTGCCCAAGCCGACGCCGGTGCACATATCGTGTCCCCGTCGGGCATGATGGACGGCCAGATTGCCGCCATTCGTGAGGGCCTGGACGCCGCTGGCCATGAGGATGTCTCCATCATGGCGTACTCGGCAAAGTATGCTTCCGCCTTCTACGGTCCATTCCGTGAAGCCGTGGGCAGCTCGCTGCAGGGTGATCGCCGTACCTACCAGCAGGATCCTGCAAATCGTCGTGAGTCCCTGCTCGAAGTGCAGCTCGACGTTGACGAGGGCGCGGACATGGTGATGGTAAAGCCGGCCATGAGCTACCTGGACATTCTGCGTGAGGTCGCGGATATGTCGCCGGTGCCGGTTGCCGCCTACCAGGTCTCTGGTGAGTACGCGATGATTCACGCCGCTGCCGCCAACGGGTGGATTGACCTGGATGCTGCGATGATGGAAGCAGTACTGAGCATTCGCCGTGCCGGTGCGGAGCAGATTTTGACCTACGCAGCGGTGGACTTGGCGAAGAAGCTGCGTGCCCAGTTCTAATCCGCTGGGGTGAACGTGCAGTAATAAGTATCGAGAAGTGGACGGATGACTAAAGAAGAGAAGAAGCCCGCAATTCCCGAGCAGGTCGAGGGAGCTAGGCAGGCGTGGCGGGTTACGGCCGTGATGCAGCTGCTCCTCGCTGCAGTAGCCACGGTGACCTACTGGCTGCATCCGGAAATGCTGATGAGCCCCTCAACCGCTAAGGAGAATTTCCCGGGTTTCAGCGAGGGCCAGATTGATGCCGCCATGAAGGCGAGTATCGTTATCGCGTTCTTTTTCGCAGTGGGGCTTTGCATCGCGTTCTTCGCCATCATCGAGCGAATGCGCAAGGGGAGCGAAGGTGCTCGCACCGTGCTGGTTATCGGCTCACTTTACCTGGCGCTGTCGGCGCTGATGTCCTTCTTCTCTTCTACGGCTTCAGAATCGGGAGTGCCAGCATCCCTCGTTCTTATCAGCGGAATTGTGCGAATCGCCTCTGCCACTGCCGCGGTAGCTGGCCTGGTGCTCGCCGCCTCGAAGGAGTCCAAGGACTACTTCGATCATCAGCGCCCCTCGAAACCGTGGACTCCGTCCGCGCCGAAATCGCATCTGCCGGGAGCGTCGAAGTATGGCGCTGATACAAAGCAGCAACAGCAGCTGGACCAGTCACAGCCCAAGCAGCCTGAGGAGTCCAAGCAATGATGTCCCTGCCGAGTCGGCCCTGGCAGTGGGTGCTCTTCGTCGCGCTCATCGCCCAGATTGTCCTGAGCTTGATACTGGTCACCGGAGATTACTCGCAGGCTCCCGCCGCCGTTGGCCGCGATATCTACATCGTCGCCGGTGTGACGCTGGTCTGCTCGCTCATAGGTAGCGGCTGCTTGCCGACGGCCACTGAGTTCAAGCTCTCCCGGAACTGCCTGCTCATCATGGTGATTGTCACGGCTCTCGCCATGTTCTTTGCCATTATGGCCGGCGCGCTGACTGTATGGGTTATCGCGCCCAGCCTGGCGATGGCGTGTGGATTACTGTTGCTCTATCGTGAATTAGCGCTCACGCGCGCCAACCAGCCACAGGATTAGACGGAAAGTTTCAAAGGCCATGAGTGACACCGGTGAGTTTGATTTCTCTCTGGACAATCGCGTTGAACAGGCGATTGTGGATGCCAAGGTCGCTGCTCGTAAGGCATTGCCACGAAGCCGTCAGGACATCGACGAAGAAAGTGCCCATCAGCGGCTTGCACACCGCAGAGGCCAGTCCAACACAGCTTTCGCACTCATCCTGGAAAACTTGGAAAACGCCGAGAGTGCTGAGCGTGCTGAGCATGTTTTAGAATCCTTTCCAGATGTGACGGCCTCGGTGGTCTACAAGCCCGGACGCGCGTGGATTACAGCGCCCGATACCATCGATCCGAATCAGTTCATCGAAGCTCTCCGCGAAGTTGGGATCGAGTCGTACCTCACGCGCAGCACGCTTCGTCGTCGTGCAACTCGGCTGGATGTGTCGCAACATCGCCGTCCCGCTGTTCCGGCTGCCGCTCAACAGAATGAGGAGGAGCGCATTCGCCGTCGTGAAGCGGCGTTGCGCCGAAGCGGCGGCGGTGCGGAGGTACTGTTCACGGCGCGTGAACTGGTGACCAAGCAGCGCTTTTGGGGAAGCCTGTTCTTATCGATTCCAGTGCTGGTGACGTCGTTGAACGTCAACTGGCAGTTCCCGGGCTGGCAGTGGATGTGCCTTGTGCTGACCACGATTGTGGCGTGGTGGGGTGGCTGGCCGTTCCACCGGGCAATGGCGGCGTCCCTGCGTCGGCGGATGTCGGCGCTGGATGGGGCGAGCTCCATTGCCATTCTGCTCGCGTGGCTGTGGTCGCTGGCGCAGCTTATCTTTGGCCCCGCTGGACAGATTGGATATACCACTGCGCCCACGTGGTTTGCTTTCAACTATCGGGAAAGCGCCTCGGCAGAGGTGTTTTTTGACGTTGCTTGCGGCCTGACCGTGCTGTTGCTAACAGGCCGTATGTTTACGCGCTACAACAAGGTGCGTACTGGACAGATTTTGCGCAACCTACGCATTCCAGCTGAGCGAAACGTGACAGTCGTGCGCAAGAGCGCCAAATCCGCGGAGCCGAAACGGGTGGAGGTGACGGTCGCGGAGCTCAATATCGGTGATGACATCGTGGTTCCACCGCACTCGGTGATTCCGGTCGATGGCTCAGTCATCGGTGGTGCGTCCACGATGGATGCACAGCTACTCGGTATTGGCGTTGAACCTCAGAAAGTTAAGGTCAACTCCAAGGTTTGGGCCGGCGCAATCAACCTGGATTCGGAGCTCAAGGTGCGCGTGGAGCGCACCGGTTTCAAGACCCGGGCGTCGTCGATAGCGCGCTGGCTGCGTCAAGCGGTTCGAGAAGAAACAGTGATGCACCAGACCGCAGTGCACTCGGCGTCAGAGCTGGTGCCGTGGACGCTGTCGTTGGCGGGCGTGGCATTTTGCGGCTGGTGGCTGGCGACGGGCACGATGAGCGGTGCCCTCGCGGTGGCGCTGGCCATGCTCTCGGGCATCGCGCCGGTGGCATTGGCAATGTCTACGTCGACCGTGCAGCGCATCGGGATTCTGGCCGGTGCTAGTAACGGAATCTTGATTCGTGGCAATGAGACTTTCCGGAAGTTGGCTACCGCCAATGTGGTGATTTTTAACCGAGTTGGAACCCTGACCGAGGGGGACACCCACGTGCTCGGTGTCGCCGCAGAGCGCAATGAAAATCCGGATTTGGTTCTGCGTGTGGCGGGCGCTCTCATGATGGAGAGCAATCACCCGGCATCGGCGGCCATCGTGCGCGCGTGTCGTGCATCCCGCGACGCCGGTTCCGGCGGTGGCGAGGTGCCGCACTGGATTGAGACCGTGCATGTCGCAATTGCGGAAGACGGTGCGTTCGTTGGCCAGGTAGAGATTCCGGTGAAGGATTCCGACGACAAGTTGGAGATGCGCTTTGTTGAGGGGCGTGTTTGGCGTCCGCGTGATCTCACTGCACTCAGCGAGAAAATGGCCGTGGCTGCGCTCAGTGGCGGTACCCCGATGGTGGTGTCGTGGCGTGGCAAGGTCCGTGGTGTTATCACCATTGGTGAGGACATTAAGCCCGATGCGGTCGAGAGCATTGACCAGCTGGAGGATATGGGCGTGGACACCATGATGATCACTCGAGATCCGTATCCAGTAGCTCGTCGTTTCGCTGACCGGCTGAATATCTCGCGAGTATTCGCGGGCATCATTGCCTCCCGCAAGGCCATTGCGGTGCGTTCGGTCCACAGTGACGGTGAGACTGTCGTGATGGTTGGCGACAAGGACATCCGGGACTCTCTGCGTGCCGCTGACGTAGGTGTTTTGATGGACAACACCGAAGGCAACCAGAATCTTGATGTCGATTACGCCGATGTCGTTGCACTGCGCAACAACGTGTTGTCGATTCCGGAGGCCATTGAAATCGCGCGTGCTGTGGTGCGGATGATGGACTCCAACATCTACTTTGCGTGGTTCTACAACGTTGCAGTCATCCTGCTGGGTATGACCGGTATGATTCACCCGCTCTTGGCATCGCTATTGATGATTTTCTCCAGCTTGTGGATCGACTGGCGTTCCCGTCGAGTGTCGTCCCGCAGGAAGCATCTATTCAGGGTGAAGCTGGGACGTTGGTAGGGCAGGGTAGCCCTTAATCCGAGTGGCCGTCTACGATGGTCACCGTGACTCAAGACATTAATGCTCCTCATGTCCCAGAAAACGTTGAGCTCACCGAGCGTTCGGCAGAGTTCTTTACGCAGGCTCAGTCAGTGACGCCGGGTGGCGTGAACTCGCCGGTCCGCGCCTTCGGTTCCGTCGGTGGCACCCCACGTTTCATTGACCACGCCGCGGGCTCTCGTCTCGTGGATGTTGATGGCAACGAATATGTGGACTTGGTCTGCTCGTGGGGTCCAATGATTCTGGGCCACGCCCACCCGGCAGTGGTGGAGGCCGTTCAGAGTGCCGCCACTCGCGGGTTGTCTTTCGGCGCTCCGACGACGGCTGAGACCGACCTGGCTCGTCACATCGTTGAGCGCACGTCGGTAGATGAGGTGCGTCTGGTCAACTCCGGCACTGAGGCCACCATGTCCGCAGTTCGCCTGGCTCGCGGTTTCACTGGCCGTTCCAAGATCATCAAGTTCGCCGGCTGCTACCACGGTCACGTGGACGCGCTGCTGGCATCGGCCGGTTCTGGTGTCGCTACTTTCGGTCTGCCGGATTCGCCGGGTGTCACCGGTGCATCCGCTGCCGACACCATTGTTGTTCCTTACAACGACATTGAGGCGGTCAAGGCCGCATTCGCTGAGAACCCGGGTGAGATTGCCTGTGTCATCACTGAGGCGGCAGCGGGCAACATGGGTACCGTCGCACCGCAGGACAATTTCAATGCGAAGCTGAAGGAAGTCTGCCACGCCGACGGCGCTCTGCTGATCCTCGACGAGGTCATGACCGGCTTCCGCGCTTCCTACAACGGCTGGTACGGCATTGATGGTGTGGCCGGTGACCTGACCACCTTCGGCAAGGTTGTCTCCGGTGGTCTCCCGGCTGCTGCTTTCGGTGGTCGTCGCGACGTCATGGAGTATCTGGCTCCGAACGGCCCGGTGTACCAGGCCGGTACGCTCTCCGGTAACCCGGTCGCTATGGCAGCTGGCCTGGCCAACCTGGAAAACGCTACGAAGGATGTCTATGACACCGTTGCGGCCAATGCGGATCGCCTGGCCACGATTCTGTCCGATGCCCTGACCAAGCAGGGCGTGGCTCACCACATTCAGCGTGCGGGCACGATGCTCTCGCCGCGCTTCGCCGAGGGCGAGGGGCACAACTTTGAGCAGATGCAGGCAGCGGATACTTTCCGCTACCCGGCCTTCTTCCACGCCCTGCTGGCCAATGGTGTCTACCCGCCGGCTTCTTGCTACGAGACCTGGTTCGTCTCCGCCGCACTCACCGACGCAGACTTCGAAATCATCGAGCGTGCAGCAGCCCGCGCGGCCGAGGCGGCGGCAGCCGCCAAGCCGGAGTAGGTGACACGTGTCGAACAAGACCAATTCGCAGGCCGCGCAGCAGGCAGCACAGCAAGCCACACCGCAGGCAGCGCCGCAGGCCGCGCAGCCGGTACAGCCGGAGAATCAGGCAGCTAAGCGTGCGACAAAGCACGCCAAGACCACGGTTGTGCATCTCGTCCGCCACGGCGAGGTTTATAACCCGGATAAGATTCTCTACGGACGTCTGCCCGGCTGGCACCTGTCGGAGCGCGGTCAGCGCCAGGCAGCAGCCACGGCCTCGTCCTTCGAAGGCCACGACATCCGCTACTTCGCCTGCTCTCCGCTGCAGCGCACCCAGGAAACCTCACGGCCATTCACCGAGGTAATTGGCACGAAGCCAATCCTGGATGAAGATTTGCTGGAGGCGGGTAACTCCTTCGAGGGGTTGCACATCAAGGGCATTGACTCTGCACTGTGGAATCCGAAGTACTGGCCACGGCTGCGTCGTCCGAGCGTTCCCAGCTGGGGCGAGCCCTACGATGAGATCGCGGACCGTATGTTCCACGCCATCGAGCGAGCCCGCGAGGCCGCCGAGGGAGCGGAGTCAGTGCTGGTAACGCACCAGCTGTGCATCATCGCAGCTCAGCGTCGTGCGCGGTACTTGAAGCTCGCCCACAACCCGGCGACCAGGCAGTGTGATCTGGCCAGCGTAACCTCCTTGGTCTTCGTCGGAGACACCATTGTCGACGTGCGCTACAGTGAGCCGGCCGGTCACCTGTAAGGTGAATAAATAGTTTTGTTGAAGTTTCACTGACCCCGGAAGGTGGCACCCCAGGTGGCCAAGGTCTCATCGTCCCGAATTGCAGCAACGCTGGCGGCAGCAACTCTGTCTCTATCGCTCGTGGCATGTAACCCCGGAGAGTCGGTGGGACACGACGCCGTTGCCGTCGGCGGTCAGTTCGAGTTCGTTTCTCCAGGTGGTCAGCAGATTATTGACTACGCACCGGAGGAGCGCAAGCCGGTCGGCAATGTCTTCGGTCCTTCTCTGGAGGACGACGACAAGAAGATCTCCCTCGATGACTTCAAGGATCAGATTGTGGTCCTCAATGCATGGGGGCAGTGGTGCGCACCGTGCCGCTCCGAGTCTGATGACCTGCAGTACGTTCAGGAACAGATGGAAGAGCAGGGAATTGGCACCGTCCTCGGCATTAACGTCCGCGACAATGTCCGCCAAGCCCCCATCGACTTTGTGAAGGACAACGGTATCACCTACCCGTCCATCTACGACCCGGCTTTCGTCAACGCCGGTGCGCTCGGTGGTATCCCGGCGTCGGTGATTCCGACGACCATCATCCTGGACAAGCAGCACCGCCCGGCGAAGGTCTTCCTCCGCGAGGTCGATCACACGATGCTGATGAAGGCCGTCAATGAAGTGAAGGCGGAGGGCTAGGCCCCGTCATGTCAACTCTTGCCATGGACACGATCTATTTTGCCGATGGCATCGGTCAGCAGTTCGCGGACGTCGCCACCGGCGGTCCCATTGTGTTGGGGCTGCTTGCCGCTGCACTGGCCGGTCTCGTCTCGTTTGCCAGCCCGTGCGTCATTCCGCTCGTGCCCGGTTACGTCTCGTATCTCACCGGTATTTCCGGAGCATCGGGGGTGCAGGGCAATGGCGTGACGACGGGAGTTGCGGACGCAACCTCCGTCGATAAGCATGACGGCGATGGAGGCCGTGGCCAGCGTTCCTCGACTGCCCGCGTCGGCCTGGCTGCGTTGCTGTTCGTATTGGGCTTTACTGTCATTTTCGTGCTGGGGTCGGCCTCGATTTTCGGGCTCGTGTCCACGTTGCGTTTGCAGGCGCGCACGCTGACGATTGTTGGTGGCGTGGTGACCATCGTGATGGGACTTGCCTTCATGGGCATGGTGCCAGCGCTGCAGAAAGACACCCGCATGGCGCCGAAGCGCTGGACCACGTGGCTGGGAGCTCCACTGCTCGGCGCGGTGTTCGCGCTGGGGTGGACGCCGTGTCTGGGCCCGACGCTGACTGCAATTATTTCGGTGTCCGCAGGTACACAGGGCATGACTGCGGCCAGGGGAGTGGCGCTGATTATCGCTTACTGCCTGGGACTGGGGCTGCCGTTCATTTTGGTGGCGCTGGGGTCGGCACGTGCGATGCGTGGAGTGGACTTCCTGCGTAAGCACTCGCGAACCATTCAGCTCATCGGTGGTGTGGCGCTGGTGCTGGTCGGAATTGCCCTGGTCACGGGACTGTGGGATGTTTTTGTTGCCTGGGTTCAGGCCGCTTTTATTACTGATACGGTAACGCCAATTTAGTGAAAGATTTCTTCGATGTCGGTGAATTGGAATAAGGTACGACAGCCCTTCCAGCAGGTCTGGAACTGGTTGACCAGCATGCGCACGGCGCTGATTCTGCTGTTCATCCTCGCTTTCGCAGCGGTTCCGGGTGCCCTGTTGCCGCAGCGCTCGCTGAATAAGGACAAGGTCGACCAGTATCTTGCCGCCAACGGCAAGACCGCCGAGATCATGGATAAGCTGCAGCTTTTCGATGTCTTCTCGTCCGTCTGGTTCGTCGCCATCGTGGCCTTGCTGCTGATTTCCCTGGTCGGCTGCATTATTCCGCGGACCATCGACCACTACAAGGCCATGAAGACGCCGCCGGCTAGGGCACCGAAACGGTTGGCGCGTCTTCCGCTTCACGACGAAGCCGTGGTCGATGCCCCCGCGGACGAAGTTTCTGAGCGGGTGCGTGAGCGCCTGAACAAGTGGGCATTGACCGAAACCCCAGCAGATGAAGACCGCGCCGGGGCACGCTCCTTTTCTGCGGAGAAGGGCTACCTGCGCGAGTTCGGCAACCTGGTATTCCACCTGGGCATTGCGTTGCTGATTATCATCGTCGGCTTGGGCCGCATGATTTATTACGAGGGCCAGGTCATTTTGCTGACCAACACCGGCACTGAAATTTCTGATGACAACGTCAACAGCGCGGTGGGCGTTCCGTTCTGTAACACCGCTGCGGCGAACTATGACTCGCTGCGCTCGGGCAACACCTTCGACGGTACGACTTTGAACCCGTTCTGTATTCAGGTGGAGGACTTTGTTGCCGATTACCTGCCGAACGGCCAAGCCAAGATGTTCACCTCGCACATCCGATTCGCAGAAGAAGAGGATATGCGTAAGCCTGTCGATGAGTGGGAGAAGACCACGCTGCAGGTCAACCACCCTCTGCGCATCGCCGGTGACCGCGTCTACCTGCAGGGGCACGGCTTTGCGCCTGCGTTCAAGGTGACCTGGCCTAATGGCGAGTCGCGTACCTCGATTGTCCAGTTCCGTCCGGATGATCCGACCTTCTTCCTGTCTTCCGGCGCACTGCGCTTCGACCCACCGGCGGGCATGTACCCGGACTTGTTCGAGCGCCGCCAGAACCAGATCGCAATCGAGGGACTGTTCGCTCCGACCGCGGAGTTCACTGGTGAAAAGGGTGCTCTGCTGCAGTCCTCTTACCCGGCGATGCAAGACCCGGCCGTGGCTGTCGACATCTACCGCGGCGACGCGGGCTTGGACACTGGTCGCTCGCAGGGGCTGTTCTCCCTCGACCGCGACCTGATGCACTCGGGTCAGCTGGCTAAGGTAGCCCGCGTCAACCTCAAGCAGGGCGAATCCACCGAGCTTGCCGACGGCACCAAGATTGAATTCCTCGGTGCGAAGGAATTCGTCAACTTGCAGGTTTCGCACGATCCCACGCAGTTCTGGGTGCTGGTGGCAACTGTGGCCGCACTGGCAGGCATGGTTCTTTCGTTGGGCATTAAGCGCCGGCGTGTTTGGGTGCGCATGTTCCCGCTGGAAGATGGCCGCACTCGCGTTGAGTTCGGTGGTCTGGCCCGCACTGACAAGGCCGGTTGGGGCGAGGAGTTCCAGTACATCGTGGACGACATCCTGGAACGTGACAGTGATGACGAGGATGCTGCTGACAACAATGCTGCGACCGACGATAGCGCGGACGACAAGGACAAAAGCTAACTGACCACTAAGTCTGGTCCATCATTACTGCAGGGTGAATGCGCGGGGGCGAGAATTGCGCCTCCGCGCATTTTTGCGTCCCCCGTGTCCCCGGTACCCTTTTGCTTAGCCCCGCTTTAGTACTAGGGTTTGAAGAAGTATTCCGCTAATTCCACACTTTGGAGTCAAGTACATGCTCGTCAATAAGACACTGGCGCAGTTTTCGGACTGGTCGTACTTCACGGCCTTCGCCTTTTATCTTGTGGCCTTTGTTGTTTCCATTGCCTACTACAGCCGTCGTATCGCGGCCGCTGAAGCTAAGAGCCAGGTTGCGGAGCGCGAGCTGGTAGCCGCCGGTGCTGGTGATGGAGCTACCACCGCTAGTGTCGCTAACTCGGTGGAGTCGGAGACGAAGGCGTCGGCAAGCGTCGTTAAGACTCAGGCGCTGACGGACAAGCTCGGCGTTGTGACGGAAATGCTGATTTACGTCGGGGTGGCCGTGCACTTTGCATCGGTGCTGCTGCGTGGCCTGGCCGTGCAGCGTTTCCCGTGGGGCAACCTCTACGAGTACGTATCAGTTTCAATCCTCTTTGCTATGGCAATTGCAGCTGGCGTACTGCATCGTGAAACCATGCGTGTGTTCTGGCCGTGGCTGTTGGCTCCGATTCTGGCGCTGATGTTTTACGGTGGTAAGAACCTATATGTTGAGGCTGCTCCGGTGGTGCCGGCACTGCAGTCGATTTGGATTCCGGTTCACGTCTCGATTATTTCTATCGGGTGCAGTATCGCACTGATTTCCGGTGTTGCCTCGATTCTCTACATGCTGCGGATGTACAACCGCGAGGGCAAGGAAAAGGGCTTCCTGGGCAAACTGGTCTCGCCGCTGCCGGATGCTCAAAAGCTGGATGCGATTGCTTACCGCACCGCTATTTGGTCCTTCCCACTGTTCGGTCTGGGCATTGTGCTGGGCGCTATCTGGGCCGAGTCCGCATGGGGTCGTTACTGGGGCTGGGATCCGAAGGAGACCACGGCGCTGATTACCTGGATTATCTACGCCCTGTACCTGCACGCTCGCGCGACTTCGGGTTGGCGTAATACCAAGGCCGCGTGGATCAACATCTTCGGTTTTGCCACCATGGTGTTCAACCTCTTCTTCATCAACCAGGTGGTTTCGGGCCTGCACTCCTACGCTGGTCTGAACTAAGCCTTCACACTTGTACAAAGCCGGCATCGCCGGGTGAACTAGAATCGCTTCCATGCGCGTTCTCGTCACCGGTGGTGCCGGCTTTATTGGTTCCAACTTCGTTCTCCGCACTCTGGCTACACGGCCCGATGTGAATGTCACGGTACTGGACGCTTTCACCTATGCCGCGAACCCAGCGAGCTTGGACGGCGCAGACTGTGAGATCATTCGCGGCGATGTTCGTGACGCGGAGCTGATCGATCGCCTCGTGCCCCGCTTCGACGTGGTCGTCCACTTCGCCGCAGAGAGCCATAACGACAATTCGCTGGTGGATGCCGACCCCTTCGTCACCACTAATGTCATGGGCACCGTGAATCTGGCCAAGGCTTGCGCCACCTATGACGTTCGCCTTCACCACATCTCCACCGACGAGGTCTTCGGCGATCTTGCTCTCGACGACTCAGCACGCTTTACGACGGCCACCGCGTACAAACCCTCCAGCCCCTACTCGGCCTCCAAGGCTTCAGCGGACCACTTTGTCCGGGCGTGGGTGCGCAGCTTCGGGCTGGCGGCGACGATTAGTAACTGCTCGAACAACTACGGGCCTAGGCAGCATCCCGAGAAGCTGATTCCCCGCCAGATTTGTGGTCTGCTGCGCGGTCGTAGCCCTCGCGTATACGGCACTGGCGAGAATGTTCGGGACTGGATTCATGTCGATGACCACAACGATGCGGTCTGGGCAATCTTGGATTCCGGCGAGGTGGGGGAGACCTACCTCATCGGTGCCGATGGTGAGCGTTCCAACCTCGACGTGGTCGGCGACATCCTGGAGGGCTTCGGGCGTGCGCGATCCGATTTCGTACATGTCACTGACCGGCCGGGGCATGACCGTCGATATGCAATTGATCCTGCATCCATCCGCAGCCTTGGCTGGCAACCGCGCTACCAAGACTTTTCCGTCGGCCTTGCCGAGACTATCGACTGGTATCGCGCCAACGAGTCCTGGTGGGCTGCGGCCTACGATGCCGCTGAGGCTGGCTACGCCGAGCGCGAGCAGGAGTTGTAGTTCGTCTGTCGGGGCACACCTAGCGCACTCCCAACGCACACTCAGTGCACACTAAACGCGTGCCACAGCCTCAGCCCGGGCGCCGCGTCTACACTTGTTACCCATGAGCCCTAAGAGCACATTCCAGCCCACTTCCATCGACGGCGTTTTCACCTTCGAGCCGGTCATCCACGGCGACAGCCGCGGTAGTTTCCACGAGTGGTATCGCCTCGACGCATTCGCCGAGGCCACGGGCTACCCGTTCTTTCCGGAGCAGGCCAACATGAGTGTCTCCGCCGCTGGCGTTGTCCGTGGCCTTCACTTCGCCGACGTCAGCACCGCTCTAGACGGTCATCCCGGCCAGGCGAAGCTGGTTACGTGCCCCGTAGGCCACATCCTCGACATTGCGGTTGACCTGCGTCGCGGCTCTGACACATTCGGCAAGGTTGAGGTCTTCGAGCTCGACAGCACGACCCGCCGCGTGGTCTATCTGCCCAACGGCATCGGACATGGTTTCGTCTCGCTTGCCGACGACTCCGTGCTCACCTACCTCACTTCCACCGGCTACAACCCGGAGGCTGAACGCGCTGTTAGCATCCAGGACCCGACTCTCGGAATTGATTTAGCCGCACTGCTGGCCAAGGGAAATCTCACCGAAGCGGATATGATTCTCTCCGAGCGTGATCAGAAGGCTCCGACGATTGAGCAGTTCGAGGCCGAAGGCAATAAGCTCCCCAGTGAGTTTGACTGCAAGGACCTCGAAAACATGGCTCGCGATGAGTGGGCCATCGCCAACGAAGCGGCTGGGCAGTAGGGCAGAAAGGCGCGAGCACTATGAAGGGCATCATCCTCGCAGGTGGCACGGGCTCTCGGCTGTTTCCCATCACACTTGGTGTCAGCAAGCAACTGGTTCCCGTCTATGACAAGCCGATGATCTACTACCCGCTGAGCACGCTGATGCTCGCGGGAATCAGGGACATCCTCGTCATCACCACGCCACACGATGCCCCGCAGTTTGAGCGCCTACTTGGCGATGGCTCGCAGTGGGGCCTCAACCTCACCTTTGCCACTCAGGACGAGCCCCGTGGTCTCGCAGAAGCGTTCATCATCGGTGCGGACCACATCGGCGATGACTCCGTTGCGCTCATCCTCGGCGACAACATCTTCTACGGCGCCGGCTTGGGCACGCAGCTGCGTCGCTTCCATGACGTCGATGGCGGAGCAATCTTCGCCTACTGGGTCGCAGATCCCACCGCCTATGGAGTAGTGGACTTCGACCAAAGCGGCAAGGCCGTGGCAATTCAGGAGAAGCCGAAGAAACCTCGCAGCCACTTCGCGGTGCCGGGTTTGTACTTTTATGACGCCGATGTTGTTGAAATAGCTCGCTCGCTGGAACCGTCGTCACGCGGCGAATTGGAAATCACGGATGTTAACCGCGCCTACTTGGAGCGCGGAAAACTACGGGTAGAGGTGCTGCCGCGTGGGACAGCCTGGCTGGATACGGGCACGGTGGACAATCTGATGGCAGCGGGCGATTTCGTGCGCACGATTGAGCAGCGCCAGGGTTTAAAGATTGGTTCGCCGGAAGAGGTGGCGTGGCGCATGGGATTCATCGACGATGCAGCGCTTAGCGTGCGTGCCGACGCCCTCAGCGCCAGCGGCTACGGGGAGTACCTGCAGCAGTTGTTGCTGCGAGGCAAAGACGTTTAGTCGGTTTCGCTGGGATTATCAGGGCTATTGGGACTATCTGGTTTATCTCCCTGGTTATCCCGGTCGCGAGGGTCGCGTTCGCGCCGTTCCTGTAGCTCCTGCTCACGCTTGCGGCGATCGAATTCGGCCTTCTTGAGCTTCCAGAGGAACTCCGGATCATCGTCGGGAGCAAGCGGGCGGGGCTCCGGTTGCGGAGCAGAAATACGCCGCATGCCGTTGCCACGACTGCCGGGGCCAAATGCCTTCCACAGCATGACTACGACAAGGATGATGAAAAGCAGCAGAATGAGCCGACCCATGTAATAGCTAACCTCCTGGATTTACCGACTAGAATACGCAACGAGTCCCGTAGTGCCCACGAGGGGTATCGCAACGCAGGCGGTACGGCGTACAGAGTTCGTTAGGGTACAAAGGAACGTTGGACACGAACAGCCATGGGGCGCTGACAACGTCGGGCGCAGTACAGGCGTAATACGTAGAGGTGAGGGTTTAATGACCAATCCAGCAGAGCAGGACAAGTTGGCTTCTGAGGCTGAAGGGGAGTCGACGCAGACTCCGGCTTCGGCTCCAGCAACTCCGAAGCAGTCAGCTCCTAGCTCCAAGAATGCTGGTCGCGGCAACGCCATGAAGGGACTGTTCTGGTACGGCCTTGCGCGTCTGCTGCTGTTCCTGGTGCTGTTCTTCATCCTGCTCGTGATTATCTACCTTGTTGGCGTGCGGATTCCGGCCGCAATTACGGCTGTGTTTGCGCTGATTATTGCGATGCCGCTGTCGGTTTTTGTGTTTCCGAAGCTGCGCGTTCAGGCCAATGAGTCTGTTGCAGTGTGGTCGGAGAACCGCCGCGCGCATAAGGAATACATTGCGCAGCAGATTAAGGACCGCGAGGAAAACTAGGGCACTAGTCAGCTATCGTTGCCGCTCTAGCTTCTTTTCTGAACTTTTTCCAGCACCCGCTCGATTGCCCGGTTCACCGCATCCGGAGCTTCCAGCGGCAACATGTGGCCGGCCCCGTCGACTTCAACTAGCTCGGCATCCGGCCACTTTTCCATAATTAGGTCTGCTTGCTTGCGGGGAGTGACATCGTCCTTCGTGCCCACCAGTACCGCTCCCGGCAGACCCTCTAAGCGAGGTCCGGCCGCGAACTCTTCATGGTCCTGCAGGTCGTCGAGGTATCCCACGAAAGTTTCCAGCGGTGTTTCATTAATCATGGCCGCGTGGAACTCGATGATCTCGTAGTCCGTGCGCCGGGCGAACACCGCAACTGCCAACGACGGCGCCATCAGTGACGCGATTGCCTCGCGGAACTTGCGAATCTCCTTCGGCGAGGACTCAATCGCATTGCGCGCCGCATCCGCCACCGGGGACGCGAGAATCTGCGGTACCCCCTGGGCGGCAAGCTTGTCGATAGACGTGGAAATCAGCACTACGCCTGCGATCCGACGGCGAATACTTTCCTCGGCAGCGCGCACCATGTGCAGTGCGATCAAACCGCCCAGTGAATGCCCAACCACGATGAGTTTTCCGGTCGCGGCGCGCTCCGCAATCACGGCCAGCGCATCGGCCGCAGCACCTTCGACCGTGCAGAGTGAAGCCGGAACCGCGCCGGTCTGGCCGTGGCCGCGTAGATCCATGGTGAGCAGGCGTGCTTCCGGGTGTGACTTCCGCAGCGCGTTGAACTGCCGGTACCAGGACTCGCCAGCCAGGGTGAAGCCATGGATAAAGACGATGGTCACGGGGTCGTTGGCGGGAGCACTAGGGGGACTCTCAGGCTCAACCTCGTACCAGTGCACCGGAATATCGGTGGTGACAGCATCCGGTTTGTCGCTGGCCTTTCGCTCGTCATCCTTGGCCGCAATGTCGGCTGTGACCGGTGCGGTCTTGATATGTACTACACCGGTGGCCGTAAGATCCGTCAGGCCCGGTTCACGGGTCTGTGAATGCAGCGCGCCGTGCTCCAGTGCCAGTCGTCGACGTCCCGAACTGGTCAAACGCAGAGCAGCGCTGCGGACGAAAGCTGGAGCCTTGGCTGCTGTGTCGCCAACTCGGGTTCCGGCCTTCTGGACGTCGTCAAGCGTCTTGTGCGTCAGTGCGCGGAAGTCCATCGGTACCCCTTAGCTGAGTGCGAGTGCGAGTGCCGTGATGACGGACCAGGCAAGCATCATCTTGCCGGTAAGCCCCAGTACCGGGATGAGCTCCTTGCCCTTCTTATGCATGCGGATTGGCTCGGAAGCCTTCACCCACAGCGGCACGATGAGCAGACCCACCAACGCCCATGGGCGCCAGAAAGCGATAAAGATACTGGCCAGGGCAGGCATGATGGAGAGAATCTGCCAGACGATGCGGGTGCGGAAGTCGCCTAGGCGAACTGCCAGGGTGATCTTGCCGGTGGCAGCGTCGGTGGGAATATCGCGCAAGTTGTTCGCCAGGTTTACGGCAGAGGACACCGAACCGATACCGATTGCGCAGGCCAGACCGACCCAGGACAGGGAGCCGGTCTGGGTGAACTCCGTACCGAGCACCGCGACGAGACCGAAGAAGACGAAGACCGAGACCTCGCCAAGGCCGCGGTATCCGTAGGGATTCTTGCCGCCGGTGTAGAACCACGCCGCCGCGATGCACAGCGCGCCGACCAGAATGAGCCACCACGCGCTCATCAGAGACAGCGCCACACCGGCAAGACCCGCGACACCAAAAGCGCCGAACGCCGCGTACTTCACGACCTTCGGCTCCACCAGCCCAGAACCAGTCAGGCGCAGCGGGCCTGAGCGGTCATCGTCAGTGCCGCGGATGCCGTCGGAATAGTCGTTGGCGAAGTTCACGCCCACAATCAGCGCCCACGCGACAACCAGCGCGAGCACCGCGCGTCCCCAGATAATCGGCGCGTGCGTCGATGCTGCTCCGACACCGACGATGACCGGCGCAAACGCATTCGCCCAGGTATGGGGGCGCGCGCCTTCCAGCCAATCGCTTAACGACGCCGTTGCAGGACTCTTTGGTGCTTCAGACATGAATTAATAATAGGACGTGACACCAAATGCCTTGAACTAATGCGGGTTCGAGTGGCTTAAAGGCTGGAAGGTAAAAGATTAAAAGAGCGCCGCGACTTTCTTCCGGTCGACCTTGCCCGGCCCAATCAGTGGCAGGGCCTCCACGCGACGCAGATCCTTCGGAATCATCCAGTGATTGATGCGCCCGGCGTCTTCAGAATCGCCGAGGCCGTCCATGACATCGCCGAGCTCAGCGGTTCCTTCATACGCTGCGACAATGGCGTGGCCGAGCCGTGGGTGTGGCACGCCGACCACGCAGGCTCCCGTAACGCCGTCGATGGCGAGCAGTTCACGCTCGAGGACTTCGGGGTGCAGTTTCAGCCCGCCGGAGTCGATGATGGTGTCCAAGCGTCCCGTAATGATGAGCCGACCGCCGCGGATCTCGCCCGCATCGGAGGTGGCGAACCAACCAGGTTTGGAAAAGGCCTCGTGACCGGGCGCATTGCGGTAACCGTGTGCGATCATCGGCCCGCCGAGCCAGACGCGACCATTTTCGATGGCGACCTGTGCACCTTCGATGGGCTGCCCGTCATAGACGCAGCCGCCGGCCGTCTCGGAAGAACCATAGGTGGTCACGACGTTAATGCCGAGCTCTTCCGCGCGTGCTGCCACCTGTGGGTTCAAGGCCGCGCCGCCGACGAGGATGGCGTCGAAGAGACGCAGGGCTGCCACGCCAAAGGGTTCTTCCATGGCCTTCGCCAGCTGCATGGGAGCCAGCGAAGTGTAGGCGCGGTCGCCGGCACCGGCACCGGCACCAGTGAGGGCCTCGGCGCCGTCGGCGAATGCGGCTACATCAAAACCGTCGGTCACATCCACACACACCGGATCCGTGCCCGCGAGCAGCGAACGGATGAGGACCTGCAGGCCAGCGATATGGTAGGCCGGCATCGCCAGCAGCCACTGTCCTTCACCGCCGAGCCACTGATGTGTAGCCGTCGCGGACGATACCAAGTTATCCACCGTCAGCTGTGCACCCTTCGGTGTGCCGGTGGAACCGGAAGTGCCGACAACAAGTGCGATGGACTCATCAATTGGCTCACCTGCGCGTTGCGAGTTCCGCAAGATTGAGGCTCGCGTGCCGTCGTGAAGCGGAACGGGAAGCAGCGAGACCTCGCCGTCCAGCGCGGCACGGAGATCGGGCAGGATAGCGGTCGGGTCGTGGGGATTGACGGAAAGCAGGCTGAGCGTACGCACAATCCAAACCATAGCCCGTGTTGTGCCGTAGTTTCTGGTGACGAGGCGTGTGAAACGTGAGTGTGGCGGTGGTGACAGGGGGCGGAACAATCGTGACCGCGGACGCGTTGCGCAGAGCATAGGAAGTCGTAGATAGAAAGGCATCGAAGATGGGTTGGATTTTTGGTAGGTCGGCGGAGCTTGTGCCGGAAGGTGAGGCGCTAAAGGGCGGTTCACACCCGGTGTTGGAGAATCCGAAGCCGCATGCGGTGCTCGGCACGCCTATTACCGGCCCATGGGAGGATGGCCAGGAGGTTGTCTACATCGGTATCGGCTGCTACTGGGGTGCCGAAAAGCTGTTTTGGGAAACCCCGGGCGTGCTCAGTACGTCGGTCGGGTTCGCCGGTGGCGTGACGCCAAATCCCACTTACCGTGAGTCCTGCACTGGGCGGACCAACCACACCGAGATTGTGGAGGTCGTCTACGACCCGGAGCAGATTAGCTTCGACCAGCTGATCGCGAAGGCCTTCGAGGCCCACGATCCCACGCAGGGCTACCGTCAGGGTAATGACGTCGGCACGCAGTACCGTTCCGCGATTTACACGACGACGCCCGAGCAGGCGCGCCGGGCGCAGGAAATCGCCGATGCGTACGCGCCGAAGCTTGCCGATGCTGGCCTGGGCCCCATCACCACCGAGATTAAGCCACTCGCGGAGACTCCGGCAGGGGAGTACTACCGAGCCGAGGACGAGCACCAGCAGTACTTGTTTAAGAATCCGAACGGCTACTGCCCGGTGCATTCAACCGGCGTGGCCTGCGGGATTTAAAGGCGAAATTTCGTAGAACGCTTAATCGTGATTAGTAAAACTCACTGAGAAAAGTAAGGTGGTTATATCAATCCGATAGTTGAATAGGAGTGAACCCTTGTGGTGAAGCAAGTACTGCGCGTTGCATTTGCTTTCGTCGGCGTAGTCGTCGGCGCGGGCTTTGCGACGGGTCAGGAAATCATGCAATACTTCGTCGCCTTTGGCATCAATGGTGTCTGGGGTGCCGTTCTCTCAGCGGTGATCATGAGCCTGATGGCGATGATCATTTTGCAGCTGGGAAGCTATTTCCAGGCCAGCGAGCACGGTGAAGTATTCCGACGCGTATCGCATCCCATCTTTTCGCGAGTACTGGACATCGGCGTGATTATCACGCTCTTCGCCACGGGGTTCGTTATGTTCGCCGGTGCCGGTGCCAACATGGAGCAGCAGTGGGGCATCCCCGTGTGGATTGGTGCCGTGATGATGGTGCTAGTGACCATCGCAGCCGGTTTCCTCGACGTCGATCGCGTGACCACTGTGATCGGTTCCATCACGCCGTTTATCGTTGGCTTTATCCTACTGGCCAGTATTTATACGCTGGCGTTTACCGATGCCACCCCGGCCGCGGAGCAGGCAGCTGCCATCGCAGAAGTCCCGACTACTCTGCCGAACTGGGTTGTCGCCGCAGTGAACTATGTCGGTTTTAACCTGATGGTTGCGGTCTCCATGGCGATTGTTATTGGCGGCAACCTGTTCAATCCCCGCGCCGCAGGTGCCGGTGGTTTCGTTGGCGGTTTGGTGTACTCCGCAATGCTGCTGATTACCACCATCACGCTGTTCCACACTGTTGGTACCGTCGCCACTGATGCCGTGCCGATGCTCACCGTTATTAACCGCTTGCACCCGTGGCTTGGTCAGGCAATGGCCGTGGTTATTCTCGGTATGATTTTCAACACGGCACTTGGCATGTTCTACGCACTGGGGCGTCGCGTCACCGCAAATCACCCGGAAAAGTTCAAGATTGTCTACGTTGGTCTGGTTCTGCTCGGTTTCGCCTTGAGCTTCATGGGCTTCCAGAACCTGATTGGTTGGGTCTACCCAATCCTGGGCTACATCGGGCTGCTGCTCATTACCGTCATGCTCATTGCCTGGCTGCGCGGTCGTGAGCGCATCAGCGAAGAGACTTCTCGCCGTAAGCGCATCTTCCGCCTTGTTCGCCGTGGTCGGAAGAAGGAAGCTCGCGAGGAAATCGAAGACTCCAACCTCAGCGTCGAAGAGGTCCGCGAGGCTATCGAGGAGTAGGTGGGCTGGCGCGTGGCTACAGTCAGCGTCGCTGTCAGCTTCGAGAGCGGATTGCTTTCAGTGACGTTGCCCGCGCCCAGGTCACGAATGCCCCGGTCACAATGGCGGATGCCAGAACCATCAGCGGCCACCGCTCGGGGTAATCACGGACCACCCAGGTCCATCCCCATTCTGAAGTCCACCACAGCGGTGAGGCACTGAGGACATCACCGCCAACCATCACAGCCCAACCGCCGAGCGCGACCGAGACAAAGATTGCGGCCGCCACACTGCGACGCGCAATCAATCCGGTCACGGCCACAATCATTGCGGCCACAAGAGGCGCGATGACCGCCTGGTACGGCCAAGGGGTGATGTCGGTCTCGCTGCTGGCTTCGACGCCTGCGCCGCTGATAATCACCGCAATCACGAGCACTGGCGCGAGAAATGCCATATCCAAGGCAAACAGTCGGAGCGTGATGCTCCCCCGCGAGCGCCGATACATCAGCGCTGGCCAGGCATCAGCTTGCGAGGTCCACGTCATGATGGCGACCACGGTTGCGGCCGTCGGCACGCAGACGAAAACTCAGCAGCCCCAGCGCATACTCCGGGTTCCACACCACACGCACGACCGCAAGCCCGGCAAGCATCAGTGCTGCGAGGCTCCACCAGGTGCGCCAGGGCAGGGTCGCGCTCATGCCATGGCTTAACGACGAAGTGCTGCGTTCCCGGCCCGTCGGCAAGCTGAGAGATTTTCCGTGCGCAGCCAATGCGATGGCAAAGAAGCCTAGTCCGAGGAGTAAATGCAGCAGCGCGGGCGGCAGGATGGCAATGTCCCAGATTTCGCTGTCTGCCGGAGCCGTGATGGAATTAGCCTGCACACCGTGAATAGGTAACGTTGGGCGGATTGCCCAGGTCCACGGGAGAACTTGCCAGTTTGGGCTCATGGCATCCAGTGTTCCTGCGATGGCCCAAGCGATGGCAGTCAGCGGCGCAAGGAAGAGAGCTGCGCGTGGCACAAGGCGCCATAGGGCAAGGCCGAATGCCCAGAACACGAAGAATGACAACGTGTTGAAGATCGTAAATTGCAATGCGGTGCTCACGCTCCGGGCAAGGAGAGTGGCCATAAGTGCGTGGCCGAGGGCCGTGGAGGCGATAACAGTGGCTGCGCGTGCCAGGAACACTCGAGTGCTCGAGATATTGCGCCAGATTAGGCCACCTTGGCGGAGCTTTTCTTCACGGTTTTGGCCAATGACGGACGTAATAGCAGCCAGGGGAGGAAGCAGGATAAGTGAGTAGATGTGGGCACTCGCCATGGCGGTGGCATCGACACCTCTAGAAAAAACCATGCTGACCAGAGCGATTGCCACCATGATGATGGGCAGGAACATGGTGAGCGACCACTTCGCCCGCAGTAGTTCGGCGCGGAAGTAGTGGCGCGTAGGAACAGCGCGCGTGTTAAGAGTGCGTGTGTGCGGTTGAGCGCTCATCGGGCAACACCTACTGCGGCAAAGAAAGCCTGCTCGAGGGATTGACCAGCAGCCGCAAAGTCAGTCAGCGGGCCTTCGTAGACCAGCCGGCCCCCAGCAAGGACGCCAAGGTGGTCAACGCTCTTTTCGACCTCTCCGAGTTGATGGGAGGACACCACGACGGCCTTGCCACTAGCGGCGAGATTTCGCAACAAGGTGCGCAGGCCCACGATAGCTTCCGGATCGAGGCCGTTGGTGGGCTCGTCGAGAAGCACAATGTCGGGGTCGGTGAGCAGTGCCATCGCCAGGGAGAGCCGAACCTTCATGCCAGTGGAGAAAGCACGGACACGCTTGTTACCAGCATGAAGTCCGACCAAGTTGAGGACTTCGGCGATACGGCTCCTGTCCGTGCCGGTCAAGTGTGCGTGCACTTTGAGGTTGTCGGTGGCCGAGAGTTGCGGGTAGAACGCAGGACCATTGATGGAGGCGCCGATGCGGTCCAGGTCTTCAATGGACCACGGGTGTCCCGCGATGCTGATTTCACCGGCGTAGGGAATTAGCCCAAGCACCGTGCTCATCAGCGTCGACTTACCGGCACCGTTGAGCCCCAAAAGTCCGTAGACCTCACCGGCACGAACGCTCATGTCGAGACCGTTCAGGACCGGTTCGTTCTTGCCGTAGGAGACAGTGATGCCGCGCAGCTGAAGAAGGGGAGCGGCGGCATCTGCGGAATGGCCTGAGATAGGGGTTGGTGCGTTCATGCCTTAAGTAATAGGCATGGCCGGTTCGGTTCGCGCCCTCCCTGAGGATGAGATGGCGGAAATATCCTCCCCAGGGAGGAGTCGCTAGCGAGGGTGACGGCACCAGCGAGGAGAATCTAAAGCATCCCGTTTTTCGCAGCCCAAATGACAAGATCCACACGACTGCGTGAGCCCGTCTTGGTCAACAGGGCTTTCACATGGGTTTTCACGGTCGTCGTGGCGACCACCAACCTGCGAGCGATCTCATCATTGGAAAGCCCTTGGCAGACGAGGTCCAAAATCTCCTGTTCGCGGGGTGTGAACTGAAGCGCTGAATGGATGGCATCTGAGCTAGAGCCACTGGCCGAGGATGCCCTCGCTGGCTGCCCTGAGTGCGGTGCGCGCGGTGAAACGTGTCGCAACACCATTGGCGTCACCTTCGGATCGATGACTCCTTCACCGCGGTGAATACGCATGATGGCCGAAAGTAACTCACGGGGATCGGAGTCTTTGAGTAAAAAGCCTGCGGCTCCAGCCTCTAAAGCGCCAAGTACGAGGGATTCTTCGCGGAAGGTGGTCAGTACCAGGACTTTCGGAGCGGATGCGTGGGTCGCGCCTCCGGACGATGCCCCTCGCACGATTTGCCGCGTGGCCTCGATACCGTCCATCACTGGCATACGAATGTCCATGACGACCACATCTGCGCCGGAGGCAAGACGCACAGCCTCAGCACCGTCGCCCACGGCGCCAATGACTTTCATCTGCGGGTGGGCATCAATAAGCTGCGCAAAAGACTGCCGAATCAGCGCTTGATCTTCAGCGACTAAAACTCGAATTACACCCATTGCTCGTCTTTCTATGCAGTGTCAATAGTTAGACCTGCTTTGGCCAAAGCACTTATAGCTGAATGCTGACGCGGAACATACCGTCGCTTTCACCATAAGTCATCTCGCCACCGAGCTGCGCCACGCGTTCATCCAGACCAATCAGGCCAGCACCAGCTCGCTTCCTGTGTGCCAAGGCGTCGCTCACAGCCCGATTTGCGGTCACCAAATGAACCCGCGCCGGGCTGATATCGGCATCGGCAGATGGGGCAATAGGCGACTCAGTAGGCGATTCAATCGTCAACGTGAACTGACCAGCGCCCGATGAGTGCTTAGCCATATTCGCAGCCAACTCCGTCACTGCCCGCACCAGAGTCAGTCGCTTCGCGAGTGGCCAATCCGCCAGCGCCTCATAAGACTCCGGCAGAGTCACCGAAACATCGCGACCCGGCGGACAGGTAGCCGCAACCAGACGTGGAATCTCATTCGGATCAGCGCTAATCTCGCCGCCTTCACGTAGTGCATCGACAAGCGCATGCACATCTCGCAACGATTGTTCTGCGGTCTCGGCAATACCTTCCAGCGTGGTCTTTTCAGCAGCGCTTTCCGCTCGTGAGTCATCCATCTCCGCCAGGTACAGTGCTGTTTGGGCCTGAACCTTAATAGAGGTGAGTCCGTGCCCCACGACGTCGTGAAGCTCCCTGGACAACTCCAGCTTGTTGAGCGCCACGACGTTCTCCAACTCCGCGGCATGTTCCTCGGCGTTGATGCGCAGCCACAGCGGCACTGCGTACGCGCTCGCCGTGATGAGCACCGCGGGCAGACCGAAGACCAACAGCCGTTCCGGAGTAAAACCGAAGGCTGGAACCGCTGGGTTGAGGAAACTGCCAATCAACCCTAAAAAGAGCCCAACTATGCCCCAGGTGCGATTCTGTTCCCACCTGGTCACAGCCCATAGTGATAGTGGGGCGGCAACAATAATAGGGTCTACCCCAAGGTTCACCGGGGATAGCCACACCAGCAAGGCGAGGCCCGCTAGGGCACTGTACGTAATCACAAACGATGCACGCACTGCTTTACGACGAAACGCTGCGGCGCCGGCAATCATCGCGGACAGAACCACATTGGTGACATAAGTGAAGCTCGGGCCATAAGTAAATAGCGGCGTCATGCTCAACCAGCAGCACAGCAGGAAAGCAGCCGCAATAGCGAGATCGGCAGCTGGGAACGAGCCGACAAAGAAACGCACCCGGCTGGGCCAGTCGAGTGGGTCAGGAGTCTGCGTGGTGGCAGCCTGTGCGTGCATGGAGGAAGCGGTGCGCTGCATGTGTCTAGGCTAGCGGTCGGTGGCTTGCGCGGTTTAGTGTGAGTTTTCCACTTGCCGAAACGTGATGTTGATGCGCCCCTCTTTAAGCTCGCACCCCTCCGGCAAAGTGCCCGGACGAGTTTTGGGCACACCATGAAACGCAAGCCGCTTGGGGCCACCAAACACGATCACATCCCCGCTGGCGAGAGTCACGTCATCCCAGGGCTTGTTGCGGTTTTCAGTTCCGCCAATGCGGAACAGAGCCTCATCGCCGATAGAGAGCGACACAATTGGCGCAGGGGAGTTTTCGTTGCGATCCTGGTGCATCCCCATGGTGGCCCCGGGTGGGTAGTAGTTGACCAGCGCCATGTCGGGCCGAAAAGTGGCGGGCCACTGGCTGAGGGATTCGTCGTAAAGCGCGGCAGCGCCGAGTGCTTCGGTGGCGAGCTGTAGCAGATTGTCAGGCATAGGCGGGACGCGAACGCCGCCTACGTGTGTGACGTAGCGGTACGGATTTGTGGCCCACATGCGGCCGAGATGGAGCATGAAGACCTGCATCTGGCCACTTTTGAGCTGTGGGCGAGTCATGGCCAGGGGAGTTCCGGCAAGGTCGCGGGCGATGTCACGGAGTTGCGTGATGATGCCCGCCTGCCGCTCCAATGGAAGCCACCCCGGAAGATGAACAACTCCCGGCGTGATGCAGGCATCGTCGCGCGGGAGCTGATCAAAGAGCATAGGTCTAGTTTGCCTCTTAACCCGCGATGATTGCGTTAACCGGGCGGGACAGGAACTGCGGACCAATCTTGCCCAGGTAGCGCAGGATAAAGTCCGCTGCCGACACCGAGTAGAAGTGGCGCTGGCGCTCAATGAAGTTCTGCGGATGCGTTGCCTTCCACACGGCATCAGCGACCTGATCCGGCGTGATGCGCACGCCAAGACGACGGGTCGAACCAGAGGAAACGTCCGCCAGCTTGGTCTTCGCCCACAGCGGCATGATGGCAACGACGCGGATCTTGTCCTTGCGCCATTCCAAATCCAGAGCCTGCGTCAGACCCGAGACGTAGAACTTCGACGCAGAGTACGGCGCGATGTGCGGCTGACCGTAGATACCCGAAGCCGAACCCATGTTGACCAGGTGAGACCCCTTGGTGCGCTTCAGGTACGGGTGCGCCGCCTTCGCACCCAGCGTCAGGCCGGTGCAGTTGATGTCCACCTGCGCGCGGATAATCTCCGGTGACTGGTCAGTGATATCGCCATCGCCGATGATGCCCGCGTTATTGTCCAGCACCGTCAGCTTGCCGCCGGTGTGGGAGGTGAAGTCCGCAAGCGCGTCCTCCCACTGCTTAAAGTCCGTCACGTCCAGCTTGCCGACGATTACCTCCGGGCGCTCAGCCTTGAGCTTCGCCAGGGCATCCTCATTGATGTCGTAGACGCCGACGGTCCAGCCTGCAGCCAGGAACTTCTCGGCCACCGCGCGGCCAATGCCCTGCGCGCCGCCGGAGATGAAAATGGACGGGGAATCAGAAGTGGCCATGGTGTCTCAATCCTGCCTTTTCTTGCTGTTTTTATAAGTGGATAAATGTTATTTGCCAGCTTAGGTGAGTATTTGTTGTTTAACTGCGGATTAGAGGAAACGCGCCCTGATTACAAACGCGCCCTCTACACTGGCCATCATGAAACCCCTGAACATCCCACCAGGTCCCGGCATCCCAAAGGGCCTCGTCATCCCCGCGGCGGAACTCACTGAACGCTTCGCACGCTCCGGAGGGCCGGGCGGTCAGGGCGTTAACACCACGGACTCCAAGGTGCAGCTATCGGTCGATATTGCCGAGCTCAGCGTGCTTTCCGACGTCCACCGCCGCCGCGCTCTCCAGAACCTCAGCCACCGACTCGACGGCACCACACTCACCGTGTCGGTCACCACGCAGCGCTCCCAAGTGCGCAACCGCGCGGAAGCCCGGCGTCGCCTGGCGGATCTCATTCGGGAAGCCGTGCAGCCACCGCCTCCGAGGCGCCGGCGGACTCGACCAAGTCGGGCCTCGATTGCGCGTCGTAAAGCGCAGAAGCAACGCCGCTCTGAGCTCAAAGCCAGCAGGCGCCGACCCAGCGCCTACTAGGGGAATATGGGATTTTCGCGCATCCGTTGCAATATAGAGGAATGAGCGAAAATCAGGCCCCTACCGAAAAGGCAGCTGAAGCCGTCGCGGAGTTCAACCGCGTGCCCTCGATCCTGTCCATCCAGTCGCATGTGAGCTACGGCCATGTGGGTAACTCCGCTGCCGTTTTCCCGCTGCAGCGCGCAGGTTTTGAAGTGTGGCCGGTCCACACCGTCGATTTCTCCAACCACACCGGCTACGGCCAGTGGCGCGGCCCGATGATTCCGGCCACGGATGTGCGTGAGGTCATCAAGGGTATCGATGAGCTGGGCAAGCTTGACGACGTCGACGCGATTATCTCCGGCTACCAGGGCGGTAGCGATATTGCGGATGTCATCATCGAGGCCGTGGCGCTGGCCAAGGAGCGCAACCCGAAGGCCATTTACTCGTGTGACCCGGTGATGGGAAATGCCAAGAGTGGCTGCCACGTCTCGGATGACATTCCGCCGCTGCTGCGCGACAAGGTTGTGCCGGTGGCAGACGTGATTACGCCGAACCAGTTTGAGCTGGGATACCTGACAGGCCGCGAGGTCAGCGACCTGGAGTCCACCATTGCGGCAGCCCATGCTGCTCGTGAGATGGGCCCGGAGGCCGTGCTGGTCACCAGCGTGCTGCGTCCGGAGCGCAAGGAGGGCGAGATTGAGATGCTCGCCGTCAACGGCTCGGGCGCATGGCTGGTGGCGACGCCGTACCTGCCGCTGAAGCGCAACGGCTCCGGCGATGTCACGGCCGCGCTGTTTGCAGGCAACCTGCTGCGCGGTCGCGGTATTGACGGTGACCTCTCGGTCGCGCTGGGCAACACCGCGGCCAGCATCTTTGAGCTGCTAAAGGTCACGCACGAGTCCGGCTCTGACGAGCTGGAGCTCGTTCGTGCGCAGGAGGCGTACGTCCACCCGGAGCAGCGGTTTGAGGTAACGAAGGTGGCGTAAGGCTGGGGTGCGGTGGGGCTGGGGCAGTAGTGCTGGGTTCAGCCCCCGTGCTTAGTAATAGAACGGGAACTCGTCCCAGTTCGGGTCGCGCTTTTCCAAGAACGCTTCCTTGCCCTCGACGGCCTCGTCGGTCATGTACGCCAGGCGAGTGGCCTCGCCAGCGAAGACCTGCTGGCCCATCAGTCCGTCATCGGTCAGGTTGAAAGCGAACTTCAGCATGCGCTGCGCCGTTGGGGACTTACCGTTGATCATGCGGCCCCACTCCACCGCGACATCTTCCAGCTCAGCGTGGTCGGCGACCTCGTTGACAGCGCCCATGCGGTGCATGGTCTCAGCGTCGTAGGAACGGCCGAGGAAGAAAATCTCGCGGGCAAACTTCTGGCCAACCTGCTTCGCCAGGTAGGCCGAGCCATAGCCGGCATCGAAAGATCCCACGTCAGCGTCGGTCTGCTTAAAGCGGGCCTCCTGGCGGGATGCCAGCGTCAGGTCACACACCACGTGCAGGGAGTGTCCGCCACCTGCGGCCCAACCATTGACCACGGCAATGACAACCTTCGGCATGGTGCGAATCAGGCGCTGCACCTCCAGGATGTGCAGGCGACCTCCCTCGACCTTGGCGCGCGCGGTATCGATGGTGGATGCGTCTGCGGTAGCGTCGTCATGCTCGTGGGACGTTGCGTACTGGTATCCAGAACGACCGCGAATGCGCTGGTCACCACCCGAACAGAATGCCCAGCCACCGTCCTTGGTGCTCGGGCCGTTACCGGTCAGCAGCACAACGCCGACATCCGGGGTGCGGCGCGCGTGGTCGAGCGCGCGGTAGAGCTCATCGACGGTATGCGGGCGGAATGCGTTACGAACCTCCGGGCGATCAAACGCAATGCGCACAATGCCGTTTTCGCGGCCCTCGCCGACGTGGCGGTGGTAGGTGATGTCGGTCAAATCCTCAAAACCATCAACCGTCTTCCACTGCTCGGGGCGGAAGGGGTTATCGGTCGAGTACTTCGCGGTATCAGTCATGGCTTCCAGCATAAAGGTCTCTAGCATGAGGGGTATGTGTGTGTCCGCTGCGCCCAACATCCAGCTTCCGCCAATCGACGACATTCTCGACCGCGCCCACGTCGTGGCTCTGCCCATGGCAGTGAAATTCCGTGGCGTCACCACTCGCGAGGCGCTCCTCATCGACGGCCCCGCCACCTGGGGAGAGTTCGCTCCCTTCCTGGAGTACGAGGCACCCGAAGCTGCCGCGTGGCTGCGCTCGGCCATCGAATGCGCATACGTTGGCCTGCCCACCCCGAAGCGCGAGTTTGTCGAGGTCAACGCCACCATCCCCGCCATCACACCCGAGCAGGTGCCGGAGGTCGTGGGGCGTTACCCCGGGTGCCGCACGTTCAAGGTCAAGGTCGCAGAGAGCGGCCAATCGCTTAACGACGACATCGAGCGCGTAGCCGCCGTCCGCACCGCGGTGGCCGAAGCCTATGGCTATGAACCTGTGGTGCGGGTGGATGCGAACCGTGGCTGGTCGGTGGAGCAGGCCATCCGCGCCGCTCATGAGTTGGGCCCGCTGGAGTATATGGAACAGCCCGTTGCGACTGTCGCCGAGCTCCGCGAGGTCCGCGACGCAGTGGGGGAGTTTTGCCCGGTTGCGGCCGATGAGTCGATCCGCAAGGCTGAGGATCCGTATTTGGTTGCGCGCGAGCAGGCGGCTGACGTGGGCGTAATGAAGGTCGCGCCACTTGGTGGGCCACGCCGTTTGCTTCGGTTGGCCGAGGAGCTGGAGATGAAGGTGACCGTCGCCAGCGCGTTGGACACCGGCGTTGGCATGGCTGCCGGCTTGTTCGCGGCGGCGGCCCTGCCTACTACCGAGCTGCAGCCGGAGCCGAACGCGGCGGGTTTGGCCACGTCGTCACTCTTTATTGAGGACGTCATCGAGCCCCGGCCACTTATCGATGGCCGTTTGCCCGTCACCAACCCCGCCCCCGACCCTTCCCGCCTGGCCGAGCTCGCCGCGCCGGGTCCCCGCCGCGATTGGTGGTTCGACCGCCTCCGCGCGGCGTACGCCCACCTGTAGCGGCGCACCTGGCGGCCTATCCCCACCTGTAGCTGCTCTACAACCTGCTCCAACTCACGGAGCATCCAGAGATACTGACCCCGTTTATGACACTTTGAGTTCGAAAAACGGCGGTAGAGTCAGGCGGTCATTGCATCATGG
>NZ_KV836294.1:0-249 GCF_001838325.1 Corynebacterium sp. HMSC074C05 | reverse complement strand
GACTATCTGGGCGATACGCCGGTGCGAATGACCTGCCCGCAGGCAATCGGCAATAATTAAGCGTTCCGTCAGCCCTAGCCGCCGACCAGCGCCAACACGAGATACATCACCAGGTGTTATCCGACTGCGGGTATTCATAGTGGTTAAACTAGCCCGCCGGTTGTACACCGTGGTTGTGCACACCCCAGCCTGCGCGGCAATCTCGGCAACACTATATGAGCCGGCCATAAGCATCTCGTAGATCACGCG
>NZ_KV836293.1:0-1054 GCF_001838325.1 Corynebacterium sp. HMSC074C05 | reverse complement strand
CCACAAGTAAACAACATTCAACAGAATAAACGGCATAAGCTAACCTTCTAGTGCTGATGCCCTCTTTCGGCTTAGGGGGGGCTATCAGGTCGGTCTTGTCGTGGTTGGTATAAGGGCCCCTAGTTGACCGGCAGCAGACCCACGAGCAAATCAAAACCAAATACGTCCGTCGTCTCACAATCGCTGCCTGGACTCAAACAGCTGCGACCCGGTCAGGCAAGCTACCAGTTGGGTTGCCTCGTCGAGCAGAATGTCGTACCTATTGATCAGATTTTGTGGCGGTGCCAGCTCGCAATGTTGGTAGAACGTCTCGGACAAACCATCTAGCTGACTCCATTTGAAATCAGGGTCTGGAGCCACCACCTCCTTGCCAGCTTGCTCTTCTCGCTCCTAGCTAAGCAGTAGTTTCATCCAGCCCAGCTGTTACGCGATAATCTGCCGGGGCGTGCGGTCAATCCCCTCAACCAGCATTTTCCAACCATTATCGGGAATACCCTCGAGGTCGCAGTTGAGTAGACTCCCGCGCTAAGCGATCTCTGCTTCAAGTTCGCTTCCGCATTCATGAGACTTCACCAGACATCTTCTGCCAAGGACTCTTTATCCGATGTATTCATGCGTATGTTTAAGCATCTTGGACTTAGGTCCGCTTTTACGAGCATGAGTTGACGGGATGGGCGAGATAGCTCTAAGTTTGTGCTTCCCGTGGTGTGGTCAGTCCAGCACTTTGTGAATGTGCATATTGCTTTAGCAATGCATCCTCCGTAAAGTCGCAAACTCAACCTTTCCGAACTATGCCCACGCGTTTTGAGTATGAATCAGTTTTGCCTTGTAGAGACTGTCGGCCCCTTAGCTAGAGCGCTGTAATAGCGACCGTCGAATGTGATCACGCTCGGTCGAGTTTCAGGGCTGTAGTAGGAACTAAATCCAGTACGCTTCACCTGCTGCCTCGCGCATGTTGTAGTCAGCTCGCTTATAGCTGTTCATGTGCTGATGCGCGTTATAAAAATACTCCGTGAACTGCGGATTCGCTTTATGTGTGAAGTGTGTGTAATGT